>NZ_LT629693.1:6835194-7135978 GCF_900099825.1 Bradyrhizobium ottawaense
GTTCGCGTCGTCTGCCGCAAACAAAAACCCCGGCATCGCTGCCGGGGTTTTCGCATTCTTGTAATCGTCTGAGTGGCTGGACTTAGAAGTCCATGCCGCCCATGCCGCCGCCGGGGGGCATGCCGCCGCCTGCGCCGCCCTTCTTGGGCAGTTCGGCGATCATGGCTTCGGTGGTGATCAGCAGAGCCGCAACCGAAGCTGCGTTCTGGATCGCCGCACGAACCACCTTGGTCGGGTCGATGATGCCCTTGGCGACCAGGTTGCCATATTCGCCCGACTGCGAGTCGAAGCCGTAGTTGTACTGGTCCTTCTCGAGGATCTTGCCGACGATGACGGAACCGTCTTCGCCTGCGTTGATCGCGATCTGGCGGGCCGGCGCGGACAGCGCCTTGCGCACGATCTCGACGCCGGTCTTCTGGTCGTCGTTGGCGGTCTTGATGCGCTTGAGTTGCTCGGAGGCGCGCAGCAGGGCGACGCCGCCGCCCGGCACGATGCCTTCTTCAACCGCCGCACGGGTCGCATGCATCGCGTCATCAACGCGGTCCTTGCGCTCCTTGACTTCGACTTCGGTCGCGCCGCCGACGCGGATCACCGCGACGCCGCCAGCGAGCTTGGCCAGACGCTCCTGCAGCTTCTCACGGTCGTAGTCCGAGGTGGTTTCCTCGATCTGCGCCTTGATCTGCTGAACGCGGGCTTCGATGTCGGCCTTCTTGCCGGCGCCGTTGACGATGGTGGTGTTTTCCTTGTCGATCATCACCTTCTTGGCGCGACCGAGCATGGCGAGCGTGACGTTCTCGAGCTTGATGCCGAGATCTTCCGAGATCGCCTGACCACCGGTCAGAACGGCGATATCCTGCAGCATGGCCTTGCGGCGATCGCCGAAGCCCGGCGCCTTGACGGCAGCGACCTTCAGGCCGCCACGCAGACGGTTGACGACGAGGGTGGCGAGGGCTTCGCCTTCGACGTCTTCCGCGACGATGACCAGCGGCTTGCCGGTCTGCACCACGGCTTCGAGCAGCGGCAGCAGCTCGTTCAGCGAGGAGAGCTTCTTCTCGTTGATCAGGATGTAGGCGTCGTCCATTTCAACGCGCATCTTGTCGGCGTTGGTGACGAAGTAGGGCGAGATGTAGCCGCGGTCGAACTGCATGCCTTCGACGACGTCGAGTTCGGTCTCGAGCGACTTGGCTTCTTCAACCGTGATGACGCCCTCGTTGCCGACCTTCTTCATGGCGTCGGCGAGGAACTTGCCAATCTCGGCGTCGCCGTTGGCGGAGATGGTGCCGACCTGGGCGATTTCCTCGTTCGAGGTGACCTTCTTGGAGTTCTTGACGAGGTCGGCGACCACGGCTTCCACAGCCAGGTCGATGCCGCGCTTCAGGTCCATCGGGTTCATGCCGGCGGCAACCGACTTGGCGCCTTCACGGACGATCGCAGCCGCAAGCACGGTCGCGGTGGTGGTGCCGTCGCCGGCAGCATCGGCCGACTTGGAAGCGACTTCGCGCACCATCTGTGCGCCCATGTTCTCGAACTTGTCCTCGAGCTCGATCTCCTTGGCGACGGTGACGCCGTCCTTGGTGATGCGGGGAGCGCCGAACGACTTGTCGAGCACGACGTTGCGGCCCTTCGGACCGAGCGTCACCTTGACGGCGTTGGCGAGAATGTCGACGCCGCGCAGCATGCGGTCGCGGGCATCGACGCCGAATTTGACTTCTTTAGCTGACATATTTGATTTCCCTGAGTTGATGTCTGGGTCTCACCCTTTGGGAGGCGCCTCGCAGGCGCCCCTCAGGGTGAGCGTGTGCGGCGTAAAGCTTAGGCGGCCTTCTTCTTGGTCGCGGGAACGTCGGTGAGGACGCCCATGATGTCGCTTTCCTTCATGATCAGCAGTTCCTGGCCGTCAAGCTTGACCTCGGTGCCGGACCACTTGCCGAACAGAACGCGGTCGCCGACCTTGAGGTCGATCGGGATCAGCTTGCCAGCTTCGTCACGGCCACCGGGGCCGACGGCGGTGATTTCGCCCTGCGACGGCTTTTCCTTGGCGCTGTCCGGAATGATGATGCCGCCAGCGGTCTTCTCTTCGGCGTCGATGCGCTTGACCACGACGCGGTCGTGAAGCGGACGGAATTTCATGCAGTCCTCCTAAGTTTCTGAAGATGTTGTCATATTCTGGAAATTTGGCAGTCCGCGCCAGCGAGTGCTAGCTCGGCTGCGCTGGACATAGGCCAGTCTGAGGCGGGGAACAAGGCCTTCTAGCAGAAAAATTGGCACTCAAATGTGACGCCTGCCAATTTCGTTAAGCATCGTTAATTGCCGGAAGAAGCCGCCGACCCCGTATTAGCACGTGCGGTAAGCTGCTGCTAACGCGAACTTTTTCAACAGATCGTTAAACATTTAGGCTTGTGATGGGTTGGTATCGTGCGTCACATTTCTCTCATGTGAGCGCATCTCCGCCGGGGTGGCTCGGTGCGGCCACCACGTGAAATGCGCTTCCTACAATGGAGGTTGGCATGGTCTCGCGGGTTGGGGTTGTTTCCGACGATTTCCGGAAGCAGGTTCTCGGTTATGGGCTGACGACGGCGCAAATCCTGTATCGGATGCCGGATCATCCCTCGTTGCTTCAGACCTATGTCTGGCAGAACTACGATCTGTTTCCGAAATTTCCGGCGCTGAAGGATTTCCTCGCCTTTTGGGAGGAAAAGCTCGAAGGCCCGCTGTTCTCGGTGACCGTCGCACATTCCAAGCTGATCAAGCCGGCCGAGCTTCGCGCGATCGACGGCGTGTTCCGACTGCATTGAATAGCGGGACCGAAGCTTCGTAGGGTGGGCAAAGCGAAGCGCGCCCACCGCTGCAGAGCAATAGGATGGAGAGATGGTGGGCGCGGCGCGAAGTGCGCCTAACCCACCCTACGAAATCCATTTTTGTGTTAGCCTCCGTGCCACCAACAAACGGGGAGGCTACCAATGGCCAAGCAAAAGACGGCATCAAGAGCCGCGGCAAAAACTGCGGTGAAGAAGAAATGGGCGGGCCACAAGACATCAGCCAAATCGTCGGCGCGCAAGACCGTGAAGTCGAAGGCGAGGGGGCTATCGGCCGTCAAACCCAAAGCGGCCAAGGCGGTCAATAAGGCGGTCAAGTCGAAAGCGCGGCCGAAGCAGCGCATCGCCATCAGCCATCACCGCGAAGAGGATTTTAAGGCCGACGGCCTGCGCACCTACGCGCAGTACCGCGACCTCGGCATTGCCGAGGCGAGCCACGGCCTGGCGCAGGCGCATGTGATCCGGCTGATCGGGCCGTGCAATCCGGCGGAAGTTTCAAAACTGCATTACCACGACGTCGAATTCCAGATGGTCTACGTGCTCAAGGGCTGGGTGAAGACCTACATGGAAGGCCAGGGCGAGACGCTGATGAAAGAAGGCAGCGCCTGGACCCAGCCGCCACGCATCAAGCACCTGATCATGGATTATTCCGACGACGTCGAATTGCTGGAAGTGATTTTGCCGGCGGAGTTCAAGACGGTGGAGTTGTCGAGCTGAGCGGCCGCGTCGCGTCTCTCACCGTCGTCATTGCGAGCGAAGCGAAGCAATCCATCTCCCCACTTGCGGCGGTATGGATTGCTTCGTCGCTACGCTCCTCGCAATGACGACTTACGTAATCACACCCACGATCGCGCCCATCAAACACGTCGTCAGCGTGCCTGAGACGATCGACTTCAGCCCGAGCGCATTGATCTCGTCGCGGCGCGCGGGCGCCATGGTGCCGAGGCCGCCGATCATGATGCCGAGGCTGGCGAAGTTGGCAAAGCCGCACATCGCATACAGCATGATCAGCCGCGAGCGCGGGTCGAGCGCATCGGTGCCGAGTTTTGCGAGATCGACATAGGCGATCAATTCGTTGAGCACGGTCTTGGTGCCCATCAGGCTTCCCGCGGTGACCGCCTGCGACCACGGCAGGCCCATCAGCCAGCACACCGGCGCCATCAGATAGCCGAGCAGCCGCTGCAGCGAAATTCTGGCGCCGCCGATGTCGGGCAGCAGGCCAAGAATGGCATTGGCCAGATACACCAGCGCTACCAGCACCAGCAGCATCGCGATGATGTTGAGCAGCAGTTCGAGCCCTGAGGTGGTGCCCTTGACGATCGCGTCCATCGTGCTGGACGCGTGCGCGTCGGGGTCAGCCAGCATACCGCCGGTGCGCTGGTCCGAAGTCTCCGGCACCATGATCAGGCTGATCAGGATCGCGGCCGGCGCGCCGAGCACGGACGCGATGACGAAATGCGCCGCCGCATCCGGGATCAGCGGCGCCAGCAGCGTGGCGTAGAGCACCAGCACGGTGCCGGCGATCCCGGCCATGCCGCCGGTCATCACCAGAAACAATTCGCTGCGGGTCAGTTGCGCGAGATAGGGGCGGATGAACAAGGGCGCCTCGACCATGCCGAGGAAGATATTGGCCGCGGTCGACAGGCCGACCGCGCCGCCGACGCCGAGCGTGCGCTCCAGCAGCCAGGCCATGCCGCGCACGATCGGCGGCAGCACGCGCCAGTAGAACAGCAGCGTCGTCAGCACACTCATCACGAGGATGATCGGCAGCGCCTGAAACGCGAGGATGAAATCCGCACCGGGCGCCTTGAGATCGAACGGCAGCGTGCCGCCGCCGAGATAGCCGAACACAAAGGAAGTACCCGCGCGGGAGGCGGCTGCGATCGTGCCGACGGCATCGTTGATGGCGCCGAATGCTTTTGCCACGGGCGGCAGCTTGATCAGCACCAGCGCGGTCACGACCGTGACCGCAAGCCCGATCGCCATTTGCCTCACCGAGACCGCGCGGCGGTTTTCGCCAAGCGCCCAGGCCAGTGCCAGCAACGCCAACACGCCCAACGCCGATTGCAATTGCAGCATGATCCCAAGCCCCCTCGTGCGATTATGGCCGCGGCAGTTCAAGGCGGCAATGCCGGGCAGCCATTCAACGCCGGCCATTGACAAGGGACGGGGGCTCGGCCACCGCTCAGCCATGCCCGCTGTCACGCCCGCCCGCGCCGACGCTCTGTTGAAGGACAGGTCGTTCCTGTTTTTCCTGCTGTCGCGAAGCCTGTCGCGGTTCGCCAGCCAGATCTCGGCGGTCGCGATCGGTTGGCAGATCTACGACATGACCGGCAGCGCGTTCGACCTCGGAATGGTCGGTTTCGTTCAGTTTCTGCCGACGGCGATCCTGCTGTTCGTTGCGGGCCACGCCGCGGATCGCTTCGAGCGCAAGCGCGTCGTGCAGCTTTGCCAACTGGTCGAAGTGCTGACCGCGCTGTTTCTTGCCGTCAGCACCTATGCCGGGACGTTGACGGAAATCCAGATCTTCATCGCGACATTCGTACTGGGGATCGCCGGCGCATTCGAGAGCCCGGCGCTCGCCGCTTTGTTGCCGCTGGTCGCCCCGCAAGGCTCGCTGCAGCGGGCCACCGCCATTTCCAGTGGCGCCGCGCAGGTGGCGACCATCACCGGTCCGGCCATCGGCGGACTTGCCTTTGCGATTGCCCCAAGCCTGCCTTACGCGATCATGGCGGCATTTTTGGCTTTCGCCGCCCTCTTCATGGGCGCGATCAGCGCGACCCAGCCCGTGGTGGTGAGAGATACCGCGACGCCGGACGATCTGTTTGCCGGCGTCAGGTTCGTCCGCAACAACCCGTCGATCCTGGGAACGATCTCGCTCGACCTGTTTGCCGTGCTGCTGGGTGGTGCGACGGCGCTGTTGCCGATCTATGCCCGCGATATTCTTCAGACCGGTCCGCTCGGCCTCGGCATCCTGCGTGCCGCGCCGGCGGTGGGCGCCTTGTTGATGACCGCGTATCTCGCGCGCCATAACATCGAGCGTCGCGTCGGGATGCGAATGTTTCAGGCGGTCATCGTGTTCGGCGCAGCCACCGTGGTGTTCGGACTCTCACACTGGATGTGGCTGTCGGTGCTGTCGCTGGCGATACTCGGCGCCGCCGACACCATCAGCGTGGTCATTCGCTTCTCGCTGGTGCAGCTCGCGACGCCCGACGAGATGCGCGGCCGGGTCGGCGCCGTGAACTTCCTGTTCATCAACGCGTCGAACCAGCTCGGCCAATTCGAGAGCGGCATCACCGCCGCGCTGTTCGGCGCCGTGCCGGCCGCTGTGCTCGGCGGCGTCGGCACCATTGCCATTGCGCTATTGTGGATGAAGCTGTTCCCGACGCTGCGGAATGTCGAGCGGCTGGAGTAGGGGTTTAGTTCGTCGTCCCGGCGAACGCCGGGACCCATACGCCGTGTCCTCTCGGTGAGAACGCGAGTGTCAGCGACCTTTTAAATCAACTGCTGCACGGAGTATGGGTCCCCGCCTTCGCGGGGACGACGAATGGAGAGATTACCCCCGTCCCACGAACGGCATCTTGCTCGCCATGACCGTCATGAACAGCACGTTGGCGTCGAGCGGCAGGCCGGCCATGTAGGCGACGGCATCGCCGACCGCCTTGGCGTCCATGCGCGGCTCTTGCTTCATCGTGCCGTCGGGCTGCATCACGCCGGGGCCGGCCACCATGCGGTCGGTCATTGGCGTTGCGGCATTGCCGATGTCGACCTGGCCGACCGCGATGTCGTACTTGCGGCCGTCGAGGTTGGAGGCCTTGGTCAGGCCGGTAATGGCGTGCTTGGTCGAGGTATAGGCCGCGGAGTAGGGCCGCGGCGCGTGCGCCGAGATCGAACCGTTGTTGATGATGCGGCCGCCGCGCGGGTTCTGGTCCTTCATGATGCGGAAGGCATGCTGGGTGCACAGGAACGGCCCGGTGAGGTTGGTGTTCACCACCGCCTGCCACTGTTCGAGGGGGAGATCCTCGAAATTGACCGGCGGCGCGCCCATGCCGGCGTTGTTGAAGAGCACGTCGAGCCGGCCGTAGGTCTCCATCACCTTGGCGAACAGCGCCGCGATCGAGGCCGGGCTGGTCATGTCGGCGGACACGCTCATGCTCTTGCCGATGTTGTCGCCGAGCTTCCTGGTCTCTTCCAGCATTTCCAGGCGGCGCCCGGCGAGCACCACGGTGAAGCCGGCATTCATCAGCGCCAGCGATGCGGCGCGTCCGACCCCGGTGCCCGCACCGGTGACGACTGCGATCTTGTTTGTTGCCTCGGCCATTGTTTCCTCGCCTTCAGTTTTTTGTTTCTGTTTCGGTCTTGTAGGGTGGTCTTGGAATATTCTGGTGCGCCGCGCGCAAGGCCGCCGACCAGCGCGAGCGCAGATCGTGGAAATAGGGCTCGCCCGCTTCGATACGGTGGTTGAGATCGGCCTCGCAGGCATCGGTGCGCACGACAAGCACGTCGATCGGCAGGCCGACGCCGAGGTTGGAGCGCATCGTCGAATCCATCGAGATCAGGCTGGTCTTCAGCGCCTCATACAGTTCGACGTCGTAATGCATGGCGCGGTCGAGCACCGGCTTGCCGTATTTGTGCTCGCCGATCTGCAGATAGGGCGTGTCGGTGGTGCATTCGATGAAATTGCCGGCGGTGTAGACCATGAACAGCCGCATCTTGGAGCCCTTGATCTGACCGCCGAACAGAAACGACACGTCGAAGGAGACGTCTTCCGACTTCAGGGCCTCGCCCTCGGTGGCGTGCACGTTGCGGATGGCGCGGCCGATGCGCTGCGCCGCCTGGAACATGGTAGGCGCGTTCATCAGGGTCTCGATTTCGCCGGTGTGCGGGTCTTCGAGGCCCTCGGTCAGCGTCGAGAGTACCGACTGGCTGATCGCCAGATTGCCGGCGCTGGCGATCGCCATGATGCGCTCGCCGGGCTTGGAGAAGATATGAAGCTTGCGAAACGTCGAGACGTTGTCGAGGCCGGCATTGGTGCGGGTATCCGCGATCATCACCAGACCGTCCCGTACCAGCACTCCGCAGCAATAAGTCATTCCAGATCCCCGAACCGTCCGAATTACCGGCGGGCAACTAGTAGCCAATTTCGCCCCACCGTCCAACCCCCATTCCCGGTGCCGCGGCGCCTGGCCCAGCCGATCCGCCGCGGCTCAGGCTCTGGCCAGGATGACGTGCGCCTGGATCTTGGCGGCGACTTCGCCCGCACCATGGCGCTGCGCAATCACGGCTGCCGCATAGTCGGTGGCGGCCTGCAGCCGGTCCGAACCTCTGGCCTCGATCTCGTTGCGCAACGGCGTCCCCTGGCAATAGGCCGTCGCAGCATGAAGGGCTGAGGCCGCGCGGCTCACGGCCTCCCGAGTCTCGATCGTGACGTCCAAAAAACCGGCTTTTGCGAGGTCGCTGCGGATCAGCGCGACGTCGTGGTAACCGTGCGGCGTCCGGGCCATGAAGCGGGGTGGGTCGTCCGGAAAAAACGTCGCCAGCGCTTGGGTGACGTCGTTGGCGAATACGTTCTCCTCGATGCGATCCCAGACATTGAAGAGAAAACTTCCACCCGGCCTCAGCACTCGCTTTGCCTCCCGGTAGCCGGAGGGGCGATCGGGGAGGAACATCATGCCGAACTGGCAGCAGACGAGGTCGAAGGTCCCGTCCTCGAACGGCAGCGCCTGCGCATCCGCCTGGCGCCAGCTGATCCGGCTGTCGGTATTTTGCCGCGTGGCGGCATAATCGAGCATCGGCTGATTGAGGTCGGTTGCGACATAGCGGGCATCGGCCGAGAGTGTCGCAGCCAGCGCGCGCGTCACAACGCCGCTGCCGGCCGCGGTTTCCAGCACGGCCTTGGGCGCAAGCGCTGCGGCCCGTCGCGCCATGTCCGCGGCATAGCTCTCAAAGATCAGCGGAACCATATGGCGGTCATAGTTTTCCGGGATCGAACCCGTGAACGCCTTGTCGGCTTCCGACATCGCCGCCCTCCCGAATTGCCTTCGATCAACAGCAGTTCTATAGAAAAAGAAAACAATTGGGGAGGTTATCGTGCGCGCCAGGAATTTGCCGGGTCAATTCGTTGTCGCGCCGATCGCGTTGCTGTGCATCGCAGTGATGACCGCGACCCCCGCCGCCGCCCAGAAGAAGGGCGGCACGCTGAGGCTCTATCACAACGACAACCCGCCCTCGACCTCGTTGCTCGAGGAATCGACCATCGCCTCGGTAATGCCGTTCGCGGCCGTCTTCAACAATCTGGTCGTGTTCGATCCGGCGAAGGTGCACGAGAATATCGACACCGTGATCCCGGATCTGGCGGAAAGCTGGTCCTGGGATTCAACCAACACGAAATTGACCTTCAGGCTCAGGCAGGGCGTGAAATGGCATGACGGCCAGCCCTTCACCGCCAAGGATGTGCAGTGCACCTGGCGGATGCTGATCGGCAAGGGTACTGCGTCCGACTTCCATCGCAACCCGCGCAAGGTCTGGTACACCAAGCTGCAGGACGTCAGCATCAACGGCGATTACGAGGCGACCTTCGAACTGAGCGAGCCACAACCCAGTCTCCCGGTGTTGCTCGCCAGCGCTTTCTCGGCGGTTTACCCCTGCCACGTTCCGCAGCAGGTGATGCGCACCAAGCCGATCGGCACCGGTCCATTCAAGTTCGTCGAATTCAAGCGCGGCGATTCGATCCGGCTGGTGCGCAATCCCGACTACTTCAAGAAGGATCGCCCCTATCTCGACGAGATCAGCGTGCGGACCATCGACAACCGCGCCACGCGAATGCTGGCTTTCGCGACCGGCGACTACGACATTACCTTTCCGTCCGACGTCAGCATTCCCCTGATGAAGGACATGAAAGCCCGCGCGCCGAATGCGATCTGCGAGTCGATCACGACGGGAACGCAGATCAACCTGATGGTCAATCGCGTCAATCCGCCGTTCGACAATCCGGACATTCGCAAGGCGATGTCGCTGGCGCTCGACCGCAAGGCCTTCAATTCGATCCTGATGGAAGGGACGGCGCGGCTCGGCGGCGCCATGCTGGCGAAGCCGGAGGGCGAGTGGGGCATGCCGCCGGAAATGGTCTCGACGCTGACCGGATACGGTCCCGACACCGACAAGAACATCGCGGAGGCGCAGGCGATCATGCAGAAGCTCGGCTATAGCGACGCCAAGCCGCTGCCGATCAAGATCCAGACGCGAAACCTGCCGACCTATCGCGATCCCGCTGTCATCGTCGCCGACCAGCTCAAGAAGATCTACATCGTCGGCGAGCTCGACATCCTCGACACCCCGCGATGGTATGCGCGGCTCGCGAAGAAGGACTATACGATCGGCCTCAACGTCACCGGCGTCAGCGTCGACGATCCCGACGGCAACATCGTCGAGAATTATTCGTGCAAGTCCGAACGGAACTACACCCAGTATTGCAACGCCGACATCGACCGGCTGCTGGGCGAACAATCGCGCGAGCTGGATAGAGCCAAGCGCACCAAGCTGGTCTGGGACATCGAGCGGATCCTCGTCGAGGACGCGGCGCGGCCGATTATCCTGCACAGCTCGGCCGGCAATTGCTGGCAGCCCTACGTGAAGAACTTCAAGCCGCACGACAACAGCCAGTACAACAACCTGCGCTTCGAGGACGTGTGGCTGGATAAGTGACGGCTGCGTAGGGTGGGTGCCCACCATGAGGCCCGCGGCCATCCTTCGAGACGCGGCAAACGCCGCTCCTCCAGCGACAACGGCGAAGCCGTTGCGCGGGGATGAGGACTTTCTTCGTGGTGAGACCTACGACTGGCTCTGCCACTGCCCGGAGCGTCCGGCCCGGTCGACCTTGACCGCCACCGTCAGCGTCTCGGCGCCGCCGCCGTAGCGGGTGCCGCGCACCGGGGCTGCGCCGAGATAATCCAGCCCGATCGCGACGCGGGCATGGGCGTCGGTGGTGCAGATGGCGTTGGCGGGATCGAACCCGACCCAGCCGAGATCGGGCACAAAGGCTTCCGCCCAGGCGTGCCCGGCCTGCTGGTTCACGGTGCCGTCGGAGCGCAGGAAATGGCCGGACACGAACCGCGCCGGCACCCCGCCGGAGCGGGCGCAGGCGATGAAGATATGCGCATAGTCCTGGCAGACGCCGCGCTTGAGCGTGAAGGCTTCCGCCGCCGAGGTTCCACTGTTGGTGGGATCCTCGTCGAACGTCATGTGTTCGTTGATCTGCACCATCAGCGCATGCAGGAAGCCGAGGATATCGCCGTCGGATTCCGAGCGCAGTTCGCGGGCGAAGGTTGCCATCGCCGGATTGACTTCGGTCAGCGTGGTCGAGCGCAGGAAGAAGCTCGGCGGGAACCGCTCGTCGGTGCCGCGCAGCACGCCGCCGGTGTCGTGGGTCTCGATCAGGCCCTCGACCCGGATGGTGAGGTCGGCGATCGGCCCGTGCGTCAGCACATGGGTGACGTTGCCGAAGGCATCCTCATGGGTGTCGAGCCGCGAATCGGTCGAGACGTCGACATGCCATTCGGCGACGTACTGCCCGTCATGGCTACCCGGCGTCAGGCGCAGGATCTGGATCACGCCGGTGGCCGGCGGCTCGTAGCGATAGCTGGTGGAATGGGCAATTCGCAGGCGCATGGCTTGACCAGGATAAGGTTAGGATCGTCATGCCGGGCATTAGCGCGAAGCGCGTCTTCACGCCAGACGTCCGGGCATCCACGTCTTTGTACCGGAACGGCATAGCAAGGCGTGGATGGGCGGGATATCTAGCGCGAAGACGCGCTTCGCGCTACTGCCCGGCCATGACGGAATTTAAGCGCGCGCAACTTTAACTCGTCAGATCAGATATTGCTTGGTGATGATTTCGCCGAGCCGGGCGTTATCCGAAATGAATTCCTGGATGAATTCATGGACGCCATGCTGGAAAATGTCGTCCATATGGCTGTGTTCGAGCCGGTTGCGGACGCCGCGGGCATGGCGCTGGGAGGCGCCCTGGCGGCCATAGGCGACCCCGATCTGGTCGAGGTTCCGCACCAGGTTGCTGTAGCAGCTCGCCAGCGACCGCGGCAGCGTGTCGTTCAGGATCAGGAGATCGGCAATCAGCCAGGGTTTCAGCGTCTCGCGGTAGACCCAGTGATAGGCGGTCAGCGCCGACACCGAGCGCAGGATCGAGGTCCACTGATAGTAATCGAGCGGGCCGCCGACATGCTCCTCCTCGGGCAACAGCACGTGATACTTGACGTCGAGAATGCGGGCGGTGTTGTCGGCGCGCTCGAGGTGCAGGCCGAGCCGCGAGAACCAGTAGGCGTCGTTGCGCAGCATGGTCCGGTAGGCCGAGCCGTCGAACCGCAGCGAGGTCTCCTGCACGAAGCGCAGGAATTTCGCCAGTTCCTCGCGGGTCGACGTGCCTTTGCCCCAGACCTCCTGCAATTCGATCCAGGCCGAGTTGATGGTGTCCCACATCTCTGAGGTCAGCGCGGTGCGGACCGAGCGCGAATTGAGCCGGGCGGCCTCGATGCAGTTCTTGATCGAGGACGGATTGGACGGCGAGAACGCCAGATACTCGACGACGTTCTGCTCGTCGGCTTCCTGATAGGCCTCGTAGAAGCTGGCGCTGACCCCGGCGGTGAGAAGCGCGGAATCCCACTCGTTGGTCTTGCCGATATAGGCGGCGGGCAGCGCGGTGACGCGCAAGGTCGCGTCGATGGTGCGCGCGAGATATTCGGCCCGCTCGACATAGCGGGCCAGCCAGTACAGGTTTTCGGCGGTGCGCGACAGCATCTCTATTCGTCCAGTATCCAGGTGTCCTTGGTGCCGCCGCCCTGGCTCGAATTGACCACCAGCGAACCTTCCTTCAGCGCGACCCGCGTCAGCCCGCCCGGCACGATGGTGACGTGATCGCGTCCCGTCAGCACGAACGGCCTGAGATCGACGTGGCGCGGCGCAAGACCGGAAGCCGTGCAGGTCGGGCAGGTCGACAGTGCCAGCGTCGGCTGGGCGATAAAGCCTTCCGGTTCGCGCTTGAGCTTGTCGCGGAACGCCTCGATCGTCGCTTTAGTTGCGGCAGGGCCGATCAGCATGCCGTAGCCGCCGGAACCGTGCACTTCCTTGACGACGAGTTCGCCGAGGTTATCGAGCACGTAGGACAGGTCCTTTGGCTCGCGGCAGCGCCAGGTCTGGACGTTCTTCAGGATCGGCTCTTCGGCGAGATAGAACTTCACGATCTCCGGCATGTAGGAATAGATCGCCTTGTCGTCGGCAATGCCGGTGCCGACTGCATTCGCCAGTGTGATGTTGCCGGCCGCATAGGCCGACATCAGCCCGGGGACGCCGAGCGCCGAATCCGGGCGGAAGGTGAGGGGGTCGAGGAAGTCGTCGTCGACGCGGCGGTAGATCACGTCGACGCGCTTGAGGCCCTCGGTGGTGCGCATGAACACCTCGTCGTTCTTGACGACGAGGTCGCGGCCCTCGACCAGCTCGATGCCGAGCTTGTCGGCCAGGAACGAGTGTTCGTAATAGGCGGAGTTGTAGACGCCGGGCGTCATCAGCGCGACCGTCGGTTCCGCCGAGGCCGAAAGCGGCGCCACCGAACGCAACGCCGACAGCAATTCGTCGGGATATTTTTCCACCGGGGCGACGCGGTGGCGGGCGAACAGATCCGGAAACAGCCGCATCATGATTTCGCGGTTTTCCAGCATGTAGGAGACGCCGGACGGCGTCCGCGCATTGTCTTCCAGTACGATGAAATCGTTGGCGTCGACCCGGACGATGTCGATCCCGGCGATATGGACATAGACGTCGTGCGGCACGGCCTGGCCGTTCATCTCGGGCCGGAACACCGGGTTCTGGAAGATCAGGTCGTCGGGAATGATGTTGGCGCGGAGGATGTCGCGGCCGTGGTAGATGTCGCGCAGGAACATGTTGAGCGCGCGAACCCGCTGCTTCAGGCCCTTTTCCAGCAGGGTCCATTCCTTGGCCGAGAAGATCCGCGGGATCACGTCGAAGGGGATCAGCCGTTCCTGGGCTTCGGCGTCGCCGTAGACCGCGAAGGTGATCCCGATCCGGCGGAACAGCAGTTCCGCTTCCTGGCGGCGATACTCCAGGGCGTCGGGCGGCGTCTCCTTCAGCCAGCGGGAGAGCTCGTGGTAAGCCGAGCGGAGGTCCCCGCCGGGGCCGTTCATTTCATCAAACGCGACTGCCATAAATCCTGACTATCTCTGGAAGCCATACGACACAGTGCATGACTTGACGGGATGGTAGCAAGGGCCGGGCCAGCGCGATATGCATTGGCCGGCGGCATTTGGTATGGGTAGTTCGCCGTGCTGCCCTAAAATCAGGCTGCCGGGTGCTTATTTCGGCAGCAAACCCCCGTGACTTCAATGCGTTGCTTGCGCAATGTCGTCCGGGGACAGGTGGGGAAGAGAGACATGAGTGAGATCGTCACGGCGGGAATTCTGGTCATTGGTGACGAGATCCTGTCCGGCCGGACCAAGGACAAGAACATCGGCTTTATCGCCGAATACCTGACCAATATCGGTATCGACCTTAGGGAAGTCCGGGTTGTCGCCGACGACGAGGCCGACATCATCGCCGCGCTTGATGCGCTGCGGCATCGTTACAATTACGTCTTTACCACCGGCGGCATTGGCCCGACCCATGACGACATCACCGCCGACAGCGTCGCCAAGGCGTTCGGGGTAGGCATCGACCATCACCCCGAGGTGGTGGCGCGCTTCAGGGAGCGCTGGACCGAGCAGGACCTCAACGAGGCGCGGCTGCGCATGGCCCGCGTTCCCGACGGCGCCGAACTGATCCAGAGCGCGACCATCCTGGCGCCCGGCTTCAAGCTCGGCAATGTCATCGTGATGGCCGGCATCCCCACCATCATGCAGGCGATGATGGACATCGTCGCGCCCAAGCTGAAATCAGGCGTGCGGATGCTGTCGGACACGGTTCGCGCCGACGCGCGGGAAGGCGACATCGGCGGCCCGCTGCGGGATATCGCCAATGCCCATCCCGACACCATCATCGGCAGCTATCCGTTCCAGGACGAGGACAAGAAGCCGAACACCAATCTCGTCGTCCGCTCGCGCGATCCCGAAAAGCTCGCCGCCGCGATGACCGCGGTGAAGGAGATGCTGGCGGCCATTCACGCGGCGCGCTAGGCCATAGCGTTTTCGAGCGAAGTGGGCACCGGTTCGCGCTGGGAAAACGGGTCAAAACAAAAAGCTAGAGCTGCGAGTTCAAAAGTTGCAGGAGAACACAATGGCTGCGGATGCACCGACACTCAGCTCGCAGGAGCGGGCCGGCAAGGCCTTTCCGGTGTCGTGGGACCAGTTTCACCGGGATTGCCGGGCGCTGACCTGGCGGCTCAACGAGGTCGGGCCATTTCATGCGGTGGTCGCCATCACCCGCGGCGGGCTGGTGCCGGCCGCGATCGTGGCGCGCGAACTTGGCGTGCGCGTGATCGATACCGTCTGCATCGCGAGCTACGATCACGACAAGCAGGGCGAGCTTCAGGTTCTCAAGGGGGTTTCCGCCGACACCGCCAAGCTCGGCGGCGGCACCGGCAAGGGGCTGCTGATCGTCGACGACCTCGTCGATACCGGCAAGACCGGGCGGCTGGTCCGCGACATGATGCCGGACGCGCATTTCGCCACCGTCTACGCCAAGCCGATGGGCCGTCCGCTGGTCGATACCTACATCACCGAAGTGTCGCAAGACACCTGGATCTTCTTTCCCTGGGACACCGCGCTGTCGTTCCAGCCGCCGATCCGCGACGGGGCGGCTTAATTCAGCGTCATTGCGAGCGAAGCGAAGCAATCCATGCCGCCGCAAAAAGATGGATTGCTTCGTCGCTTCGCTCCTCGCAATGACGGTGGCTGGTTGTAGGCTCTCTCATGCCCCTCCAAAACCGCGTCACCCCCACCGGCGACATCGTCGCCGATCCGCATCGCGGCATTTTCACCGGCAACCGTGGCATCATCCACGATCCCGCGACCAAAACCCTGCTGAAAAAACGCTGGTCGAGCCCGGCCTGGCTCACCTGCGTCTGCGAATTCCGCGGCTGGCGGCGCCAGGTGATGGGCGGCCGGAGCTGGACCGAACTGTTCTTCCTCGACGAGGCGACCGCGTTCGCGGCCGGCCACCGCCCGTGCTTCTTCTGCCGCCGCGACGACGCCAATCGCTTTCGCGCGGCGTGGGAGGCTGGCAATGGTGTGACGGATCTGCGCGCAAAGGAGATGGATGCCGTGCTGCATCGCGAGCGGCTGGAACGCGGCAAGAAGCGGCTGCATCCGCTGCCGGTACCGCTAGCCGAATTGCCTGACGGCGCGATGGTGCAGCAGGGGGCGGAAAGCTTTCTGGTTCTGCAGGGCAGGGCACTGTTGTGGTCGATGGCTGGTTATCGCAAGGTGGACAACGCGATCAAGGGCGCGATGTTGCTGACGCCGCCATCGACCTTGCGCGCGATATCAGCGGGCTATCGGCCGGTGCTGCATGCAAGTGCGGCACAGCCAATCGTGTAAGGCGCAACGGCTCTATTCTTCGTCATGCCCGGGCTTGACCCGGGCATCCACGACTTTCTTTCTGGCGCAGGCAAAGACGTGGATGGCCGGGTCAAGCCCGGCCATGACGGGCATTAGGCTGTGTCATCTCACCCCAACCTCTCCCGCGCCAGCTTCGCTCCCGCACCGAGCGCCATCAGTTTCGCTTCCGCGATATCGCGGCGCATCGGCGCCATGCCGCAATTGGTGGTCGCGATGATGTTGCTCTTCGGCACGAATTTCGCGACCTGCTCGATCACGGCAACCACATCCTCCGCGGTCTCGACCGTATCGCTGGCAACGTCGATGACGCCGGCCTGGACGATCTTGCCGGTGAGCAGCGCGAGCAGATCCAGCGGCACCTTCGAATTGCGGCATTCGATCGCGACCTGCTGGATCGGGCTCTTGGCAATCGCCGGGAAAATATCCTCGTACTGCCGCCACTCCGTGCCCAGCGTTTCCTTCCAGTCGGTATTGGCCTTGATGCCGTAGCCGTAGCAGATGTGCACGGCGGTGGCGCAGGTCAGCCCCTCGGCCGCGCGCTCCAGCGCCTTGATGCCCCAGTCGGAGACTTCGTCCATGTAGACGTTGAAGGCGGGCTCGTCGAACTGGATCACGTCGACGCCGTCGGCCTGCAGCGCCTTGGCTTCCTCGTTCAACAGCTCGGCAAAGGCGAACGCCATCTTGACCCGGTCGCCGTAATATTTGTCGGCGATGGTGTCGATGATGGTCATCGGACCGGGCAGGGTGAATTTCAGCTTGTTCTTCGTATGGCTGCGGGCGACGCGGGCCTCGTCGGCATGGACGCGGCCCTTCAAGGCCAGCGGCGCCACCACCTGCGGCACCATCGCCTTGTAGCGGTCTTTACGGATGCCCATCTCGACCTTGTGGGCGAAATCGATGCCCTCGATCTTCTCCAGAAAACCGTGGACGAAGTGCTGGCGGGCCTGCTCGCCCTCGGTGACGATATCGACGCCGGCGTCCTCCTGCAGCTTCACCGCCAGCATGGTGGCGTCGCGCTTGGCGCGGGCGAGTTCGTCGCCTTTGGACTTCCAGGGCGCCCACAGCGTGTTGGGCTCGGCCAGCCATTCCGGCTTCGGCAGCGATCCTGCGATGGTGGTTGGAAACAGCATGACGGCCTCCCGGCAGGTTCTGATTGTCTGATTGAGCGCCTGTCTGCCATGTCTTATGATCGCCGTACAGAACAACAAAAGTCGCCGTTGCCGGGGAATAAACCCGAGGTGACGGCATCGAGGGAGCCATGATCGACCTGCACTACGCGCCGACGCCGAACGGCTGGAAAATCTCGATCATGCTGGAGGAACTCGGGCTTCCCTATACCGTCATTCCCGTCAACATCCGCGCCGGCGAGCAGTTTCGGCCGGAGTTTCTGGCGATCAGCCCCAACAACCGGATTCCGGCGATTGTCGATCATGTGCCCGCCGATGGCGGCGGGCCGTTTTCGGTGTTCGAGACCGGGGCGATCCTGACCTATCTCGCGGAAAAGACCGGCCGCTTTCTGCCTGCCGACATGCGCGGCCGCTCGCAGGCTCTGCAGTGGGTGATGTGGCAGATGGGCGGGCTCGGGCCCATGCTGGGCCAGCACGGCCATTTCGCGCTCTATGCGGCCGAAAAAATCCCCTATGCGATCGAGCGCTACCGCGACGAAGCAGCGCGGCTTTATCGTGTACTCGATAGCCAACTGGGCAAGACCGGCGCATATGTCGCAGGCTGCGATTATTCGATCGCCGACATCGCCTGCTTTCCCTGGGCCATGACTCACAAGGCGCAGGGCTTTACGCTCGACGATTATCCCAACATCAAGCGCTGGTACGCTACCGTCCGTGCCCGGCCGCAGGTTCAGGCGGGGCTTGCGATCGGCAAGTTCGTGAAAGAGCCGTTCGACGAGGAGGCGCGGAAGAACATGTTCGGGCAGGCTGCGAAGGAGATGGCGGGCAAGCGCTAGGTCGCCGCTCCGCCGTCATTGCGAGGAGCGAAGCGACGAAGCAATCCATTCTTTCTTCGGGTCGTGAGATGGATTGCCTCGCGGAGCCTGTCATCGGGCGGCGCTTCGCGCCGACCCGGTGGCTCGCAATTACGGTGGAAAAACACAGGTCACAATAACTAAGGAAAAAACCCCCATGATCGAATTCTTCTTCGACTGTTCCAGTCCCTGGACCTATCTCGCCTTCCACAACATCCAGCCGCTGGCGAAAGAGCTCGGCGTCGACATCAGCTGGCGGCCGATCCTGGTCGGCGGCATCTTCAATACCGTCAATCCCAGCGTCTACGCGCAGCGCGAGACGCCGGTGCCGTTGAAGGCGCGCTACATGAAGAAGGACCTGGCCGACTGGGCGCGCTCGGCGGGGCTCGCGATCAAGATGCCGCCGACGGTGTTTCCGGTGAACAGCGTCAAGGCGATGCGCGGCTGCATCTGGTCGGGCAGGGAATCCGGCCAGCAGATGGTGCCGTTCGCCCGCGCGGTGTTCGAGACCTATTGGGGCGGCGACAAGGATATTTCGCAGGATTCGGTGCTGACGGAGGTCTGCAAGAAAGCCGGCGTCGATCACGTCAAATTCTTCGAAGGCATCGGCCAGCAGGCCATTAAAGACCAGCTCAAGGCCAACACCGATGAAGTGATGGCGCGCGGCGGTTTCGGCTCGCCGACGATTTTCGTCGGCAAGACCGACATGTATTTCGGCAACGACCGGATGCCGCTGATCCGCGAAGCGGTGCTGCGCCTGCAAGAGAAGGCCGCCTGATGCCGAAAGCCGTTGTCTGCCGCGAACTCGGCCCGCCCGAGAGCCTGCGGCTGGAAACCTTTGCCTCGGCGCCTTTGTCGCCGGGGCAGGTGCGCGTCGCCGTTCGCGCCGCCGGGATCAATTTCCCTGACGTGCTGATGGCGGCAGGCGAATACCAGCTCAAGCCGCCGCTGCCGTTCACGCCGGGCGTGGAAGCCGCGGGAGATGTCGTCGAGGTCAATGATGCAAAGGGCGTCGCGGTCGGTGACAAGGTCATCGTCAAGATGCGGCACGGCGCCTATTGCGACGAGGCCGTCGCCACGCCATCGCAACTGGTGTCGCTGCCCAAAAACTTCGATTACGCCGAGGGGGCGACGTTTCTGGCCGGCCACGGCACGGCGTATCACGCGCTGATCGACCGCGGCCAGCTAAGGCCGGGCGAGGTGCTGCTGGTGCATGGGGCCGGCGGCGGCGTCGGCTTGGCCGCCGTCGAGATTGGCAAGATGCTCGGCGCCACCGTGATCGCGACCGCTTCCAGCGACGAGAAGCTCGAAATCGCCAGGGCGCGCGGCGCCGATCATCTCATCCGCTACGACCGGGAGCCGTTCCGCGATGCCGTCAAGCGCATCACCGACGGGCGCGGCGCCGACGTGGTGTTCGATCCCGTCGGCGGCGAGGTGTTCGAGAACAGCATGCGCTGCATCAGCTGGGGCGCACGGCTGTTGATCATCGGCTTCACCGGCGGCATCGGGCTCGCGAAGACCAATCTGCTGATGATCAAGGGCGCCAGCGTCCTCGGTGTCCGCGCCGGCGAAGCGGTGCGGAAAAACCCGGCGCTGGGCGAAGTCAGGATCAAGGCGTTGCTGGAATGGGCGGAGGCCGGAAAAATCCGCCCCAACATCTCCCACCGCCTGCCGCTGGAAGATTTTGCTCGCGCGATGCGGCTGCTGATCGACCGCAAGGCGATCGGACGGGTGGCGCTGACGATGGGGTGATGGAGCGTAGGGTGGGCAAAGCGCAGCGTGCCCACCATTACCATCGTTGTGCGAAGATGGTGGGCACGGCGCAAGCGCGCCTTTGCCCACCCTACGGCTAGTTATTCCGTCATTGCGAGCCACCGGGTCGGCGCGAAGCGCCCGCCCGATGACAGGCTCCGCGAAGCAATCCATTGTGCGGCAAAGAAAGTATGGATTGCTTCCGCCTTCGCTCGTCGAGCTACGGCAGACAAGTCGTCGCTTCGCTCCTCGCAATGACGTTTGATAGACGCCCGCGATGACCGCTTCGCGGTCACTTATACCCGCGCTCGTCCCACCACGGGAAATAGTCGGGCATATTGGCCGACACCTTGTCCTTGAACTGCGCCGGACGCTTTTCCAGGAACGAGACCACGCCTTCCTTGACGTCGTCCGAACGCCCACGCGCATAGATGCCGCGGCTGTCGACCTTGTGGGCTTCCATCGGATCGTCGGCGCCCATCATCCGCCACATCATCTGCCGGATCAGCGCGACCGATACCGGCGCGGTCTTGGCCGCGAATTCCTTGGCCATTGCGCGCGCGGTCGGCAGCAGGTCGTCAGGCGGCACCACCTTGCTGACGAGACGGCCGGCGAGGGCTTCCTGCGCCGGGAACACGCGGCCGGAATAGCACCATTCCAGCGCCTGCGAGATGCCGACGATGCGCGGCAGGAACCAGCTCGATGCGGCTTCCGGCACGATGCCGCGCTGGGAGAACACGAAGCCGAAGCGCGCGGCCTCGGACGCAATGCGAATATCCATCGCCAGCTGCATGGTGACGCCGATGCCGACCGCGGGGCCATTCACCGCCGCGATCACAGGCTTCAGGCACTTGAAGATGCGCAGCGTCACCTGGCCGCCGCCGTCGCGGACCTGCGGATCGCTGTAGTCGACGCTGCCATCGGCGAGCCGCTTCACCGGCCCGCGCCGGGCATCGCGGTCGAAAGTGTTGGCGCCGGAGGAGAGATCAGCGCCGGCGCAGAAGCCACGTCCCGCGCCGGTCACGATGATGGCGCGGACGTTGTCGTCCTTGTCGGCGGCGTCGAACGCGTCGATCAGTTCCTGCTGCATGGTGCCGTTGAAGGCGTTGAGCTTGTCGGGCCGGTTCAGCGTGATGGTGAGAATCTGATCCTCGACCTCGTACTTGATCGTCTCATACGCCATGGGGAGTTTCCTCTGCTGTTGTTGTTTTGCTTATTTCGTCGCGTTCATACAACGTCATGCCCGGGCTTGTCCGGGGCATCCACGCCTTTCTTCCGTTTCGGGCAAAGACGTGGATGGCCGGGTCAAGCCCGGCCATGACGACGTTAGCTACGCCGTCACTTCTTCGGCGGGTTCGGCCACGGCTTCTGCGGGCCGCGTAGGCCCTCGAACGCCTTGGCCATGCCGAGCACGCCGAGATCGTCAAAGCGTCTTCCGACGATCTGCACGCCGATCGGGAAACCCTTCTTGTCGTAGCCGCCATTGATCGAGGCGGCCGGGTTCTCCGACATGTTCCACGGCACGGTGAAGGCGATGTGTTCGAACGGCTTGAGCGGATCGTTGAGCGGGGCGGCGAATTCGGCCGGAAAATTCACCACCGGCGACACCGGCGAGATGACGTAGTCGACCTCGCAGAACAATTTTGCCGCCGCGGCCCGGATCGCCATGGTGGCGTTAAAACCCCTGACGACGTCGACGCCACTGAGTTTGGCGCCGGTCTCGGCCCATTGGTAGATATAGGGCAGCGCCTTGGCGCGCTGCTCGGGCGGCAGCAGCGAGAGATCCGACCACATCCGCGCCCGCCAGAAATGGTCGAGCCCGTCGAGCATCTCACGGGTCAGGATGCCGTCGACTTCGGTGAGGACGGCGCCTGCGGATTCAAAAGCCTTCGCGGTCTTGATCGCGACGTCGCGGACCTCCTTCTCCAGCGCCTGGCCGGTACCGGCATCGAGCATCAGTCCGATGCGCAGCTTGCGCGGCGATTTGTCCAATGCCTTCCAGTTGATCTCGATCGCGGGCAGACTCATGCCGTCGCGCCGGTCGGGCCGCGACAGCACGCTCATCATCAGCGCGGCATCGTCGACGGTGCGGGTCATCGGCCCGGCCACGCGGCCGACATAGGGCGGATCGACGGGAACGCGCCCCAAGCTCGGCTTCAGCGCGAACAGACCGTTCCAGCAGGCGGGCAGGCGCACCGAGCCGCCGATGTCGGTGCCGAGATGCAGCGGACCGTAACCGGCAGCGCCCGCGGCGCCCGCGCCGGCGGACGATCCGCCGGGGTTCTTGCTGATGTCCCAGGGGTTGCGGGTGAGGGGGTGGAAACTGGAAAGCCCCGAAGACAGCATGCCGTAGTCCGGCATCGTGGTCTTGGAGAAGATGATCGCGCCGGCCTCGCGCAGCCGCGCGGCGGGCGGGGCGTCCTTCGGCGCAGGCACCAGCGGCATGCTGGCGGCGCCGAGCGGCACGGGCTGGCCTTTGGTCGCAACATTGTCCTTGATCGTGACCGGCACGCCGTCGAGCGCGCCGATCGGCTTGCCGTTGTTCCAGCGCTCGGTCGACTCTTTGGCGGTGGCGCGCGCGCCTTCGGGATCGAGCAGATAGAGCGCCTTGATGTGCGGCTCCCACACCGCGACATGCGCGAGCACTTCTTCCAGCACTTCCGAGGGCGAGAATTGCCTGGCGCGATAGCCGGCAATCAGGTCGACGGCGCTGAGGTCGTGCAGCGACGTGATCGCTTCCTCGGGCGCCGGTTTATGCATGGGAACCTACCGGCAGGCGGGTTTCGATGATACGCGCAAACATGCTGGCGCCGATCGGGAGGATCTTGTCGTCGAGGATGTAGCCGGGATTGTGCACGGGCACCGAGCCCTCGTGGCCGACCCAGAAATAGGCGCCGGGCACCGCCTGCATCATGTCGGCGAAATCCTCGCTGCCCATCTTCGGCTGCGAGCGGGTGATGACCTTGGACGGATCGACCACGGTCTTCGCCACCTGCTCGACCACCTTGGACTGCTCGACCTCGTTGACCAGCACGCTGAAGGTGTCGCGGATGTCGGCGGTGATCTCGCATTGGAAGGTCGCGGCGATGCCGGCGCAGATCGTGCGCATGCGCTCGCGGATCAGTGCGCGCACGCCGTCGTCGAACGCGCGCACGGTGCCGCAGAGCCTGGCGTCGCCGGGAATCACGTTATAGGCCGAGCCGGCATGGATCTGGGTGATCGAGAGCACCGCGGCCTTCAAGGGATCGACGTTGCGGCTGACGATGGTCTGCAGCGCCTGCGCCAGCGTCGTTGCGATCACCACCGCGTCCTTGGAGCGCTCCGGCATCGCGCCATGCGCGCCATAGCCCTGGATGACAATGTCGAAGAAGTCAGCTCCGGCCATCGCCGGTCCCGGCAGGATTGCGATCTCGCCATGCTCGAGGTCCGGCGCATTATGCAGGCCGTAGACCTCGTCGCAGGGGAATTTCTGGAACAGGCCGTCCTTGATCATGGCACGGGCGCCGCCGAGGCCTTCTTCGGCGGGCTGGAAGATGAAGTGCACGGTGCCGTCGAAATTCTTGGTTTCCGCCAGGTAACGCGCGGTGCCGAGCAGCATGGTGGTGTGGCCGTCATGGCCGCAGCCGTGGAAGCGGCCGGGGATGGTCGATCGCCATTTCAGGTTGGTGTTCTCTTCCATCGGCAGCGCGTCCATGTCGGCGCGCAGCCCGATCCGCTTGGTGCCGGTACCTTTGCCCTTCAGCACGCCGATCACGCCGGTGCCGCCGATCCCGCGATGCACCTCGATGCCCCATTGCGTCAGCTTGTCGGCGACGATGCCCGAGGTGCGCACCTCCTCGAAGCCGATCTCGGGATGGGCGTGCAGGTCGCGGCGGATCGCGGTGAGTTCCTCGGCATAGCCGTCGATGCGTTCGATGGTGGGCATGGTTGTTATCCCGTGATGGAAGTTGAACGTGCTTTGGCCGGCGGCGTGAAGGCGGGGCCGTTCGGCTTGATGCGAATGCCCGGACGCAACCGCGTCCAGGGTAATGAGGCGGTATCCGCCGGCATCGCGCCGGGGGCGGCGCAGATCAGCAGTTTCTCGGCGATCGGCTCGAAATCGGCGCGAAAATGCACCGAACTCTTGTTGACCAGGATGGCCTGCTCGGTCGGTTCGATGCCGACATAACGGTACATCGACTGATCCGCGAGCTGCGCCTTGTGCGAACTCACGACCACGCGGACGTCGCCGATGCGCAGGGCTGCAGAGGGGCCCATGTCCATGTCGCGGCCGCCATAATAGGGGCCGGGCGCCACGAATTTTCCGTCCGACAATTTCTCGACGACGAAGGTCTCGGTGTAGGGCGCGTCACCAGGAATGCCGGACTTGCCGCCGAGCGCGAGCGTGACGGTGGCGCCGACGCCAGCCGCGTGCGCGGCCCTGGCCGATTGCGGATCGTAGATCACGCCGGTTGCGGCGCGGGTGGCCTTGTTGCGGACCAAAGCGCGCAGCATGCCGGTGGTGTCGGAATCGCCGCCGGCGCCGGGATTGTCCTGGGTGTCGGCGATGATGATCGGCCTCGATGCGGTCTTCGCCAGTTCCATGGCATGGCGCACGCCGTCGTCGGGCGAGAAGATGCGGCCGTCGAAATCGTCCTCATGGCCTTCGATCAGTGCGACGACCTTGTCCGCCGCCGCATCGGCGTCGGCCTGGGTCTTGCCATAGGCGAACACGCTCGGCCCGCAATCCCGGAAATCGGCGGCCGGGAAGCCCGGCGCGAACGACAGCGTCGGCACGGCCTCGCTCTCCAGATCCCCGAGCTGCTGATAGATGCCTTTGGTCGGCTGGTCGTTGGTGCATTGCCAACTGATCGGAATCAGGAACGGCAACTGACGGAACGCCTTTGCAAAGCGCGTCTTGGTCTTCAGGACAAGCGCGAGATGTTTTGCGGCGGCGCGGCCGGTGTCGGCCATGTCGACATGGGGATAGGTGCGGTAGGCGATCAGCGCATCCGCATGCTCGACCATGTCAGGCGTCACATTGGCGTGCAAATCGAGGCTGACGACCAGCGGTAAATCCGGGCCGATCACCTGGCGCACGCGGCGCAGGATCTCGCCTTCGCCATCGTCGAAATGCTCGGTCACCATCGCGCCGTGCAGGTCGAGATAAACCGCATCCAGCGCGCCGGCATGGGCGATGCCGTCGACCATCACCTTGACGATGCGCTCGAACGCATCCCTGGTGACATGGGCCGAGGGGCTGGCGCCGCAGGAGACCGTCGGCACCATGTCCCAGCCGTTGGCTTCGGCCGCTTCGACAAAGCCGGCGAGGCCGACATTGATCTTGCGCATCACCTTGAGCACATCGGCGCCTTGCGCCATCGCCGGCCAACCGCCGCCATGGACGAAATCGGCATAGGTCGCCTTCGTCGGCGCGAAGGTATTGGTCTCGTGCAGGAAGCCGCCGACGGCGATACGGGTCATCAGGGTGTCTCGATTGAATTCCGGTGCGACGTTAGACTCGTCATTGCGAGAAGCGCAAGCGACGAAGCAATCCAGATTTGCATGGGGCTTACGCCGTCATTGCGAGCGAAGCGAAGCAATCCATACTGCAGAGCAAAGATAGAATGGATTGCTTCGTCGCTTGCGCTCCTCGCAATGACGGGGAGAGAGCGTCACTCCGCGGCGATACCGGCCGAAACCGGCCGGAAATTGGCGAAATCCCAGCCGCGGCCGGGGGCTGCTTCGAGCAGCGCGCGGGTATAGGCCTGTTGCGGATGTGTCAGCACCTGCGCGGCCGGTCCCTGTTCCACGACCCGGCCATGCTGCATCACGGCGACGTCGTCGCAGATTTGCGCGGCGACACGCAGGTCGTGGGTGATGAAGAGCAGCGCGATGCCGAGCCGGCTCTGGATTTCATCGAGCAGTTCCAGCACCTGTGCCTGCACGGAGACGTCGAGCGCGGAGACCGCTTCGTCCGCCACCAGCACGTCGGGATCGAGCGCCAGCGCGCGCGCAATCGCGATGCGCTGGCGCTGGCCGCCGGAGAATTGGTGCGGGTAGCGCGAGATCGCATCCGGCGGCAGGTCGACCAGTTCGAGCAGTTCGCGCGCCTTCGCCAGCGCGTCGGTGCGCGGCATGCCGTAATTGATCGGGCCTTCCGCGATGCTCTCGCCGATGGTGACGCGCGGATTGAGCGATCGATACGGGTCCTGGAAGATGATCTGGATGCGCTGGCGGTGCGGCTGCAGCAGCCGGCGGGACAGGTCGGAAATTTCACGCCCCGCCAGGCGCACGCCGCCGGAAGTCGGGTCGATCAGGCGCACGATGCAGCGCGCCACTGTCGACTTGCCGGAGCCGCTTTCGCCGACGATGCCGAGCGTGCGGCCCTTGCGCAGCGTCAGCGTCACGTCCTGGGCGGCGGCGACCTCGCGGGCTTTGCCGAAGAAGGAACGTTCGCGATAGACCTTGCAGAGGCCGTTGGCCTCCAGCACGACGGGTTCGGTGCTTTCCTCGCGCGCCGCCCGCGGCACCAGGCTCGGCACCGCCGACAGCAGCTTGCGGGTATATTCCATCGTGGGCTGGCGCAGGATGGTGTCGAGCGCGCCGGTTTCGACCAGCCGGCCGCTGCGCATGACAGCGACCCGGTCGGCGATTTCGGCGACCACGCCCATGTCGTGGGTGATGAACAGCACGGCGGTGCCGTGATCGCGTTGCAGGTCGCGGATCAAAGTGAGGATCTGCTTCTGCGTGGTGACGTCGAGCGCCGTGGTTGGCTCGTCCGCGATCAGGAGTTTCGGCTCCAGCACCAGCGCCATCGCGATCATGATGCGCTGGCGCTGGCCACCGGAGAGTCGATGCGGATAGGAGGCGAAGATGCGCTCGACCTCGGGCAGCCGCACCTGTTCCATCATCGCCAGAATCTTCTGGCGGCGCGCGCGGGCATCGAGATCGGTATGGACGCGCAGCACTTCGTCGATCTGGCGGCCGACCGGCACCACCGGATTGAGCGCCGTCATCGGCTCCTGAAAGATCATCGCCATGGTGGTGGCGCGCAACTGGCGCAGGCGGCGGTCGCTGGCGGCGAGCAGTTCCTCGCCGACCAGCCTGACGCTGCCGGCGGACGGCACCAGCGCGCCCTTCTGCAGCAGTCCCATCACCGTCAGCGACGTCACTGACTTGCCCGATCCGCTTTCGCCGACCACGCACAGCGTCTCGCCTTCGTGCACCTGCAGGGAGATGCCGTCGATGATGCGCTTGGCGGCCGGATCCTTGCCGAGACCGACGACGAGGTTTTGGATGTCGAGGACGGCGTTGGTCATGCTGACACCTTCATCGTCATTGCGAGGAGCGTAGCGACGAAGCAATCCATTCTTTCTTTGCGCCGCAAGATGGATTGCTTCGCTTCGCTCGCAATGACGGGGACTGTGTTCACTTCGCGCCCTCCCGCTGCTTCATCTTCGGATCGAGCGCGTCGCGGGCGGCGTCGCCGATCAGGTTGATGCTCAGGATCGCGATCGAGAGCAGGAGGCCCGGCCAGAAGATCAGCGACGGCTTGATCTGGAAGTAGGCGCGGCCCTCGGCCATGATGTTGCCCCAGGTCGGGGTCTCCGGGTTGATGCCGGCGCCGAGGAACGACAAAATCGCCTCGGTGAGAATGGCGGACGCGCAGACATAGGTGCCTTGCACGATCAGCGGCGCGATCGTGTTCGGCATCAGATGCAGCCACATGATCTTGGGCAGGCTGGAGCCGACCGAGATCGCGGCCTCGACATAGGGTTCCTCGCGCGCCGACAGCACCACCGAGCGCACCAGCCGCGCCACGCGCGGAATTTCCGGGATCGTGATCGCGATCAGCACCGTCATCAGGCTGGCGCCCGACAGCGAGACCACGGCAATCGCGAGCAGGATGCTCGGGATCGCCATCAGCCCGTCCATCACCCGCATCATCACGGCATCGACCCATTTGAAGAAGCCGGAGACGAGGCCGATGACGAGCCCGATGCCGATCGAGAAGATCGCGGCGCCAATGCCGATAACAAGCGAGATCCGTCCGCCATAGATGATGCGCGACAGCACGTCGCGGCCGTAGCCGTCGGTGCCGAGCCAGTGCAGGGCGGTCGACGGCTTCAAGCGCTGCGCCGGCGCCAGCAACTGCGGATCGTGCGGCGCCAGCAGCGGCGCCAGGATTGCCATCAGCACGATCAGCCCCAGCAGAACGGTCGCAACAGCGATGATCGGCGTCGAGGTGAGAAAGCCGAGTTTTGGCCGAAACGGCGTGGTAACCGGTATCGACGGTTCGGGGAGGGTTTCGATGGCCATCAGTACCGAATCCTCGGGTCAAGCAGGGTATAAGCGACGTCGATCAGCAAGTTGACGGCAACATAGATGCCCGACGTCAAAAGGATCATCGCCTGGATCACCGGATAGTCGCGCGCCAGCACCGCATCGACGGTGAGGCGGCCGATGCCGGGCAGGTTGAACACGCTCTCGGTGACGACGACGCCGGAAATCAGAAGCGCAAAACCTGTCCCGATCACGGTGATGACGGGGACCGCGGCATTGCGCAGCGCGTGGTGCAGCAGCACGCCGGTCTCGCTGATGCCCTTGGCGCGCGCGGTGCGGACGTAATCCTCGCCGAGCACGTCCAGCATCGCGGCCCGCGTCATGCGCGCGATCAGCGCGACATAGATAAAGGACAGCGTGCAGGTCGGCAGGATGATGCGTTCGAAGAACGGACCGAAGCCGGCGGTGATGCTTTTAAAGCCCTGCACCGGCACCCAGCGCAGGTCGATCGCAAAGATCTGGATCAGGACATAGCCGATCACGAACACGGGCACCGAAAACCCGACCACCGACAGGCCCATCACGAAACGGTCGATCCAGGTGCCGTGCTTCCATGCCGCGATCACGCCGAGCGGGACCGCGACCAGGATGGAGAGGATGATGGTGCACAGCGCCACCGAGATCGAAGGCTCGACGCGCTGGCCGATCATTTGCAGCACCGGTACGTTCGAGATCAGGGAGACGCCGAGATCCCCGTGCAGCAGCCGGCCGATCCAGGTGAAGAACTGGATATGCAGCGGCTCGTTGAGGCCGAGCGAGGTGCGGATAAGGTCGAGCTTTTCCGGCGTCGCATTGTCGCCGGCCAGGATCGCGGCGGGATCGCCGGGCGTCAGCCGCAGCAGCAGAAACACGAACAGCGCAACCACGCCCATCACGGGGATGGTGGCGAGGATGCGGCGAAGCAGATATCCGAGCATTTTGATCCGTTACAAATGTGGCAACCGCTCATTCGGTCGGCACAGCCTCTATTCTCGGCCGGTAGCGTACCAGTTCAGCAAGTCTCGTGCCATTGGATGGCTACGTAGATCCACCTAGCCCGCTTCATTGGAGCCACAACTTAAGCCGTCATGCCCGGGCTTGTCCCGGGCATCCACGTTCTTTGACGACCGCAGCAAGCAAGACGTGGATGGCCGGGTCAAGCCCGGCCATGACGACTGCGGTACGTTTTCGAACTCACTCCAGCGTCGCCAGAAGCCCGGCCATCAGCCGGCCGCGTTCGGCCAGGCTATCCACCTCGATGTGCTCGTTGAGCGTATGGGCGTCGGCGCCGCGGACGCCGAGGCCGTCGAGCGTCGGGATCCCCATGGCGCCGGTGAAATTGCCGTCGGAACCGCCGCCGGCGCTGGCATGGGGGAGTTCGTGGCCCATCGCCTTGGCGAGCTCGCGCGCCTTTTCGTACAGCGCCAGGGTGCCGGCATCGGGCTCCCAGACCGGGCGGGTTACGCCGCGGGTCACCGTGAAGGAGACGTCATTGGCGCTGCCGGTCAGCGCCAGCATCCGTTCGACGCCGCGGTCGAGATCGGCCTGGCGCTTGGCCATGCTCAGCGCCTCGCCGGTGCAGGTGGTGGCGACGCAGTTGACCCATTGGCCGCCATGCACGATGCCGACCGAGAAGGTGCAGTCCTCCGTCGTCATGCCGTCGATGGCGATGATCTGGCGCGCCATCTCCCTGATCGCGGAACGTCCCGAGGACAGCGTGGCGCCGGCATGGCTCGGCTTGCCGACGGCTTCGAGGTTGAACCGCGCGATCGCGTAACGCCCGGTGACGACGCCGTTATTGAGCCGTCCCGGCTCCGGCACCAGCACGTATTTGTTGCGCGCGGCTTCCGCCTCGATGATGTCGCGGGTCGAGGGCGTGCCGACTTCCTCGTCCGGGGTGAACAGCACCGTGACCGGCAGCGGCGTCGTGAACGCGGCGCGGGCGAGCTGCCGGATCGCTTCCAGCGCCAGGTAGTTGCCACCCTTCATGTCGAAGATTCCGGGGCCGAAGCATTTGTTGCCGTCGCGCCGCCACTTCAGCTTTTCGATGGTGCCGACGGGATGGACCGTATCGAGATGGCCGGCGATCAGGATGCCGGGCTGGCCTTGCCTGGGATGCGGAAAGCGGGCGCGAATGCAGCCGGCAAATCCCTGCCGGCCGGCGATGCGTTCGATGGTCGCACCCATGATCGCCATGTCGCGCGCGGCGAGGTCGAGCATGCGCTCGACGGCGGGCGCATCCCAGGTCGGGCTTTCGCATTCCACCCAACCTCGCAGCCCCTGCAGCATGGTCTCGGAATCAAAGGGAAGATTGGCCGGGTTCATGAAATTTCTCTCTGCTGGAGCAGCTTCGCGCGGGCTTACGAAAATCGCATGCGGCGGATTTGTAAAGTCAAATAGCGGCTGTTTCCTCATTCATTTGTATACGTTCGATCTCGCCAAAACCGGATTGACGCGCCACGCGCTTGGTGCAAGTCTCAAATAGTCTGGATTTACAGCGTGTTAGTTCGGCCAAAGTGCGAACCTTGGTTCGCCCAAATAACGAACGACATGCATAATGAATCAGCGGGCTTTGACCAGTTTCACGTCAGGAGAGATCGAATGTTCCACATCACGCGTTGGAAGCGTCCAACGGTAGCGTCCGCATTGTCGGCTCTCGCGCTTTCGGTGGCGCTGACGTCACAGCTGGTGACGTCGCAGGCGATGGCCGCCGGCAAGACCATCACCGCGGTGATGCACGCCGATCTCCGTACGCCGGGCATGCAGACCACCGCCTACATCGTCCGCGATTTCGGCTACATGATCTACGACACGCTGCTGGCGCAGGACTCCAGCTTCAAGATCCAGCCGCAGATGGCGGAGTACAAGATCTCCGACGACAAGCTGACCTACACCTTTACGCTGCGCGATGGATTGAAATTCCATGACGGCACGCCGGTTACGGCGGAAGACTGCGTGGCGTCGCTGAAGCGCTGGGGCAAGGCCGATGGCATGGGCCAGAAGCTGATGGACTTCACCGCGAGCCTCGAGGCCACCGATGCCAAGACCATCACACTGAAGCTGAAGGAGCCCTACAGCCTGGTGCTGGAATCGATCGGCAAGCCGTCCTCGCTGGTGCCGTTCATGATGCCGAAGCGATTGGCGGAAACGCCGGCCGGGACGCCGATTCCGGAATTGATCGGATCCGGCCCCTTCAAGTTCGTGCAGGCCGAATTCCAGCCCGGCGTCAAAGCGGTGTTTTTGAAAAACACCGACTACGTGCCGCGCAAGGAGCCGCCGAGCTGGACCGCCGGCGGCAAGGTCGTGAAGGTAGATCGCGTCGAATGGATCACGATGGCCGACGCGCAAACCGCGGTGAACGCGCTGCAGTCGGGCGATATCGATTTCATGGAAATCCCGTCGTTCGACATTCTTCCCGTGCTGGCAGCCAACAAGGACATCAAGATCGACACGCTCGACAAGGTCGGTTTCCAGACCGTCGGCCGGATGAATTTCCTTTTTCCGCCCTTCGACAACGTCAAGGTACGCCGCGCCGCCTTCATGGCGATGAACCAGAAGGACGTGCTGGATGCGCTGATCGGCAACCCGGAATATTACAAGCTTTGCGGCGCGGCCTTCGTCTGCGGCACGCCGCTTGAAACCGACGTCGGTTCGGAAGCGGTGGTCAAGGGCAACGGCATGGCGGAAGCCAAGAAGCTGCTCGCCGAATCCGGCTATGACGGCACGCCCGTCGTGATTATGGCGCCCGGCGACGTCGTCACGCTGAAGGCGCAACCGATCGTCGCGGCCCAGTTGATGAAGGAAGCCGGTTTCAAGATCGATCTGCAGGCCACCGACTGGGGCACCGTCGTGTCCCGCCGCGCCAGCCAGAAGCCGATCAAGGAAGGCGGCTGGAACATGTTCTTCACCAACTGGAACGGCGCCGACCTGTCGAACCCGATCGTCAACTTCGCGATCGGCGGCAAGGGCAAGAACGGCGGATGGTTCGGCTGGGCGGACGATCCGAAGATCGAATCGTTGAAGAACGATTTTGCGCGTGCAACGACGCCTGAAGAGGCGAAGAAGATCGCAACCGAGATCCAGAAGGAAGCCTACGAGCAGGTGATCTATATTCCGCTGGGCCAGTACACCCAGCCGAGCGCATGGCGGAAGTCGCTGACCGGCGTGCTCGACGGCCCGGCGACGCCGATCTTCTGGAACATCGACAAGAGCGAGTAGGGCGAAGGCGCGCTCTACGCGTCATTCCGGGGCGATGCGAAGCATCGAACCCGGAATCTCGAGATTCCGGGTCTGGTCCTTCGGACCATCCCGGAATGACGTGCTCATTTCGTCGCTTACGCTCCTCGCAATGACGTGAAGGCGATCAGCAGTGGCTGTCGCGCACCGATTCCTGTCCGTCGTTCTGCAGTGGCGGGTGAATCTGCGGCAGCGACGAGGGCGCACGCGTCCCGAGCGGTTTGCGTCCGGTCGCGGCAGGTTTGGAAGAAGGTTCGCTGGCCATGTCGTCATGCTCCGATTTGCTGCATGACAACATTTTTGTAGCCGTCAGGTTCCGCTCACACCGGATGGGCGGCCAGATGTTCCAGCATCAATTCGCACACCCGCGCCGGCGCCTGATCGGCCGCAAAATGACCGACGCCGGGCAGCACCTCGAAGCGATAGGGCGCGGCGATGAAATCGACCGTGCCTTCGGCGGCGACGCGGCCGACGGTGTCGTCGGCGTCGCCCCAGATGTAGAGCGTCGGCACGCGGATCGGACCGAGCGGCCCGCGGATGGCGCCGCGCGCGCGGTACCAGGCGAGTGCGGCCTCCATCGCCTCCTTGTTGCCGAGCACGGCAAGGTGCTGTTCGATCGCATCAACCGGAACGCCGTTTGCGGCCAGCCGATCGCGCAGCCATTTTGCATCGTCGGCGAGCACGACGTCGGCGGCGTCGGGTTCGAGAAACGCCTTGTGGTGCCGCGAGCGCTGCGCCTGATCGCCGTCGACCATCTCCAGCGCGCGGTTGAAGGCGTTCGGATGCGGCCGCGACAGAATGGTGAGCGAGGCCAGCCGTTCACGATGGCGGTCGGCGAGGCCCCAGGCGATGCTGCCGCCCCAGTCGTGACCGGCGAGGTGAAACCGCGCGTCGCCATAGCCGCTCTCGGCTACGATCGCCATCGCGTCGTCCATCAGACGGTCGATCAGGTAATGTGAGAACTCGCGGCTGTCCGGCCGGGCGCCGGGCGAATAGCCGCGCTGGCTCGGCGCGATGGCGCGATAGCCCATGTCGCCGAGGGCTGCGACCTGCGCGCGCCAGCAGTTCATCGATTCCGCAAAGCCGTGCAGCAGCAGCACCAGCGGCGCACCGGGCGCGCCGGCGGCAAGCGCGTCGAAGGTCAGGTGCGGCGCGATCGTGATCTGTTCGAGAACCGGCATGCGACCATCCTGGGCTGGCCAGTTGCGGATGGCAATCCCGGCCGGTCGATGGCGAGACGGATTCGCGAGGCCGGTTGCGGAATTGTGCAACATCCGCAAAGTGATGTATTGGGAAGCCCACAAACCGTCGAATGCTTGGGAGGGAAACCAACGTTGCACTATCTGAGGTCGATCCTGTTCGCGGCGGCGGTCGTGATCCTGACGATTGTCGTGTCACTGACGGTACCCTTCCTGTGGCTGTTCAAGGCCAGCAGCGCGACGGTTCGCGCGGTTTCGCAGGTCTGGGTCAAAGGGATCATGTTTCTCTTCAGGGCCGTTCTCGGGCTCGACTACCGGGAATACGGGCGAGCCAATGTTCCCGACGGCCCCTGCATCATTGCCTGCAATCACCAGTCGCTGTGGGAAACGGCGGCGCTGAGCGCGATTTTCCCGGACGCCAGCATCGTTGCCAAGAAGGAGCTGAGCCGGCTTCCGATCGTCGGCTGGTTTCTGCAGCGCTACCCGATGATCCTGGTCGATCGCGCCGCCGGCCGGCACGCGCTCAAGCAGATGGTCGAGGAGGCCAAGCGCGCGGTCGCGGAAGGCCGCAAGGTGCTGCTGTTTCCGCAAGGCACGCGGCAGGCGGTCGGCGATCCCATGGTGTTCCAGGCGGCCGGCATCTCCGCTCTCTACACCACGCTCGATGTGCCGGTGGTGCCGGCGGCGTGCAATTCCGGTTTGTTCTGGGGCAAGAAGACGCTGATGATCCACAGCGGCACCGTCAAGCTCTCCTATCTCCCGCCGATTGCGCCCGGCATGAACCGCAAGGAGTTTCAGCCGATGCTGGAGAAGATGATATCGGAGGAGAGCGAGAGGCTGGTCCGCGAAGGCGAGGCGAAGGTTTCGCCCTAGCCCGCGCGACGCCCGGCAAGCGAGCCGGCCAACGGCGCGATGAAGGCGAGGCACCAGGTGAACTGCGCAATGGTCGGATCGACCAGCGCGATCGCCGTTCCGCACAGGAATACGACGACGGGGAACACGGCCGTCACCAGCAGTTGCGAATCCGGGCGGTCCCTGAGGGCGAGAACCCACAACAGCGCGTTCAGCGTGGCGATAGACGTCAGATGGATTCCGTAGACGATCGCGACCACGCTATCGAGCCGGTAGCCGCCGTAAAGTCCGTTGGTCACCGGCAGGATGATGATCGTCAGCAGAAAAAGCAGATTGAGGAACACCACGCCGCGGCCGGCCTCCGGCGCCACCGCGAGCCGGCGATGATGGCTGAACCAGAACAGCCCGGCGACGACGAAGGAGATCGCCAGCGCGATGACCGGTTGCGCATAGACGCGAACGAGGTCGATCCAGCCGGGCGCGCTCTTGAAGCTGGAGGCCTTCGGCAGGTCATAAGCGAGCAGCGTCATGGCAACGCCGAAGATGGTATTGCTCAGCATTTCCAGCCGGCGCATTTCGAACAGATGAAGTTGCGGCATGTCGTCCCTTGCTTCACCAGTCGGCTGCGCCACGCGTAGCCCGTAGCGGAGGCTGCATCGCTGTCGGTCGTCGTTTTCGCTGCGCTCAAGCTATGCCGGACACGCTTCGCCCAAACGGTCTCAAGGGCTGCGCCACGCATAGCCCTCGGGCGCCTGGCTTGCCAAGCCGTAGCTCGCGGCCACACGGCCGGCCTTCGCCTAAGGCCTCGGCGCGGCAGCCCTCTCTCGCTTCGCGAGCGAAGGCTGGTGCGGGCGGTGGGAGTCGAACCCACACGACGTTGCCATCGAGGGATTTTAAGTCCCTTGCGTCTACCAGTTCCGCCACGTCCGCATTATTGATTTGCATAGCTTTTTTGCCCCTTAATCGCAAACGTTTTGCAGTTTTTCCCTCGCGTTTTGCAAAACACGTTCACGCTCCGTCCTTGATGCGATTAAAGCAGCGCGTGATGCTGAACCTCGTCCTCGACGTGACGTGTGCAGTGCGCGCCCATGCGGGTGGACTTGTCGCCGATCAGCCTCGCCACTTCGCGGCACTCGGCCAGGAAGTTCGGTGGCTGCCGCGGGCGCCGAGCACGGACGATGGTGGGAGCCCCGCAGGCCAGCAACGCCACTGCGTCAATTTTGGTGATGGGCTTATTCGGCCATCGATCGATTGAGGCGCTGCGGGACGAGCGCCGAGCCGTTTAAAGTCAGGCGGCGCGGCCGCTGGACGATGAGACGCTCTCTGCATCGGGCGCGTTGAAGGTAAATCCTCACGAATTAGATGCAGGTGGCGAGGAGCAGCGGTGGACCGAAGGTTACAGCGGTCGCGACGAGGGCAGTTATAAGGGTCCATGTGACGGTCCGATGCAGAAACGTGCCAGTTGGACCGAAATCGGGGTCAGTGCCAGCTCGGGTGATGTCGCGCCACATCCAGCCGATCACGATCAGATGGACGAAGAATACCACGGCGAGCCCCAACCGCAGCGAGCCGGACGCCCAGGCAAAAGCGCAGCCGATGGCGTGGAGCGCGTAGAGCGCGACCAGCGCACTGCACCAGACTGCGAATCCCGCCGCGAGCCACCATAGCCGCCTTGCTGGTATCGCACGCTCACTCACGGTCGAGCCGCCAGCATCGTCACGAGCGCAGGCAGAGCGAGAACAAGGCCCATTGCAATGACTCCTGTAACCAGCGTGTAGTCGAGCCATAATCGCGTGAGGCGTAGATCCAGTACGCGCCGGGACGCAATGAAACCGGCACCGACACGCAGGAAGTTGCTGACGAGGAAGAGAAGGCCGATACCGGCGTGGAGAGCCACATAGCCGAGCAGCGCCGCCGCGGTCGCGCCGAGCGCATGCTCGCTCGGATGTGGCGCGACATCGACGATCAACCCGACGGCGGCGGCGATGGCCGCAAGAAGCGCCGGCACGGCGAGACCAATCCAGCCGCGCGCCCTGCCACCAGTGGTGACCGCTCGCAGCGAACCGCGCGCCGCCGCGGCAGCTGCAGCAAGGGCCGCGACGGCGAACACGGCGAGCATGCGGCTCGGTTCGGGTGTGATCGCCGCGGGCCAATTCGGCGCTGCGATCCAAAGATAGAAGGTCCCGAACAGCAACGATGTGAAGAGAGTGCCGTCGGCGACCAGCGTGCAGATCAGCGCCAACCACGCCGGCGCTTCGGCCACCTCGGTATGAGGTGGCAAGCTGATGCCTTGACCGACGGGCATAGGACCGAAGTCGCGCGCGAGACCGGCGCGGTTCGCGGAGAACACGAACATGCCGGCGGTCACTAGCGCAACGACCAGGGCCAGCAGGTAGAACTTAAACAGAAGCGTCAGGACCGCCGCTGCGGTCGCGAGCGCGGTAAAAAGCGGAAGGTAGGTCGGTTGCGGCAGCACGATCAGTTGTTCGGGCTCGCCGGTCGTCATGTTTACGCCTAGCGTCTCCTGCCAGCCGTTACGCGTGAAGCCGAGATAGCCTTCGCCTCGCGCCAGCGACAGTGCGAGATCGTCGGGAGCGATCGCGTCGGACCGTGTTAGATGCGGGATCGAGGCGAAGGCATACGGTGCAGGCGGGATCGACATAGCCCATTCCAGTGTCGCCGCGCCCCAGGGATTGCGCCGCACACGACGCCCGTAACGGAGTTGAACGAAAAGGTCGATCACCACCAGCGCGAAACCAATCGTCATGACGAACCCCCCAACCGAAGACAGCAGGTTGAGCCAGTTCCAGCCTTCATTGCCCCGATAGGTATAGATGCGGCGGGGCATGCCGAGCAGACCTGTCAGGTGCATCATAAAGAAAGTCAGGTTGAAGCCGACGAAGACCAGCCAGAAGGCCGGTACCGACAGCCGGTGCACGGCGGTGCGCCCTGTCAACAATGGCAGCCAATAGTAAAAAGCCGCCAGCATAGGGAAAGCGAGGGCGCCAGCCACCACATAGTGCATGTGGGCAACGACGAAATAGGTGTCATGGGCCTGCCAATCGAACGGCACCATGGCGAGCATTACGCCAGTCAGTCCGCCCATCACGAAGATGAAGAAGAAGCCGAAAACGTAAAGCATTGGCACGCTCCAGCGTGGCTTGCCGTGTGCCAGCGTGGCAAGCCAGGCGAAGATCTGTACTGCTGTCGGCACGGCGACGATCGCCGAGCCTGCGGAGAAAAAGGCGAGCGCGAGATGCGGGATACCCACGGTAAACATGTGGTGCACCCAAATGCCGAAACTCAGGAATGCGAGTGCCACAATCGCGACGACGATCGCCCGGTAGCCGACAAGCGGACGACCGGCGAATACCGGAATGATCGTCGACAGAACCCCGGCCATGGGCAGGAAGATGATGTAAACGTCCGGATGACCGAACAGCCAGAACAAGTGCTGCCAGAGCAGAGGGTCGCCGCCTCGGGTGGGGTCGAAGAACGGCAGGCCGAAGGCGCGCTCGATCTCAAGCAGGATTGAGCCGAGGATGAGCGGCGGAAAAGCCACCACCATCATCAGCGCAGTGACCAGGATGTACCAGCCGAAGATCGGCATCCGGTCGAGCGACATGCCGGGCGCACGTACCTTCAGGATCGAGACGACGATCTCCACGGCCAGCGACAGCGCCGATATCTCGACGAAGGTCACGCCGAGAAGCCAGACGTCGGCGTTAATGCCCGGAGTGTACACATTGGAGCTCAGCGGCGTGTACATGAACCATCCGCTGTTGGGCGCAACCCCCGCGATCAAGGACACGGTCAGGATCGTGCCGCCGAACAGATAGCACCAGTAGCCGTAGGCGGTGAGCCTGGGAAAGGCGAAATCACGCGTGCCGAGAATCTTCGGGGTCAAATAGACCGCGAAGCTTTCCACCATCGGGATGGCGAAAAGGAACAACATCATGGACCCGTGCATGGTGAAGACCTGGTTGTAGGTCTCTGGATCCATGAAGGCTGCGTTGGGCGTCGCGAGCTGAACGCGGGTCAGCATGCCGAGCACACCAGCGATGGCGAAGAAGGTGAATGACGTGATCATCATGCGCATGCCGATCACGGAATGGTTGACCGCCGCGAGGCGTTGTAACCCCGGCCCGGTGGCCCAGATCGCGGCGAGCTCGCGGTGCAACCGCAACGCCGGAGGTCCCTGCGGCAGCGGCTCGACGGGTTCACTCATTTTCTCTCCGACTCCCCTGATACGGCCGCCCGCGCAAGCGCAGCGGAGAATTCCTCCGGGCGATGGACGATGACATCGAATCGCATCCCCGCGTGACCGAGACCGCAAAATTCGTTGCATTGGCCTGCGTAGCGGCCCGGTTGATCGGCCTGAATGCGCAAGCGGTTCACATGCCCGGGCACCGCATCGATTTTGCCGGCGAAGCGGGGTATCCAGAAGGCGTGGATGACGTCCTGGCTGGTGACAAGGATGTCGACCGGAGTGCCTGCGGGCAGGTGCAAGACGTTTCGAGTTTTCACCCCGTCATGATCGGGGTAGCGGAAGGTCCAGACCCATTGCCGACCCACTGCCTCGATCCGTGGCGGCGCCAGTCCAGGTAACGGCAGGAGCCTCTCACCGGCGATCAACGCATAGGCGACAAGAGGCAGCAGGACGACGGCCGGCAGAACCAACCCGCCGAGCACGATCCAGCGTCCGGGCGACACGTTCGAGCCCCAGCCCGGACGCCGGATCACCATCGCGAACAGCACCATCACGAGCGCGAAGAGAATTCCCGCACCAACCAGCATCAACCACCACAGCGTGGCGATCGAAGCCCCGGCCGGCCCCGAGGGATCTAGCGTCGACAGTGGCCCATTGCAGCCGGGAAGTACTGCGAGCATTCCGACTTGGATCAGCGCGTACAAGAGACTACGATGTCTGCTTGAAGGATGTTTCGATTGACGCGATGGAGGAGGACGATGGCAAAGCAACGCGATCTCAAGACTCAGCCCCGGAGTGAGGTCCAGCTGGAACTGCTTCGACTTGATGTCGGTTCGGCGATGGCCCTCGTTGGGCACCCGATTCACGTGATGATGGTGCATTTCCCGGTCGCATTCGTGATCGCGACCCTCGGCGTCGATATATTGTACTGGTGGTCGGGAGACGCGTTCTGGGTGCGGGCTGGACTCTGGTCGGCCGGCATGGCGTTCTGGAGCGGCGTGGCCGCAAGCATCGTCGGCACCGGTGAGCTGTTGCTTGTGCGCGGGATCCGGCTTCTTGAAGCAAGCTGGTCTCATGCCGTGGCGGCGATGACGCTGGTTGCGATCGGGGGAGCCAACTGGGGTCTGCGCCTGATCGATACCGCGGCGATCTTGCCGCACGGCCTCGCCCTCTCGGCCCTCGCGTCGGTGATGGTGGGCTTCGCCGGCTGGCACGGGGGCAAGCTTGTGTTTGATCATGGCGTGGGGATTCTGATTTCGCCGAAGGACTGATGCAGCCAACGCCCGAGTCCGCCGGGCTCGAACAAATGCGCAGCGAATTGGTTCGAATCAATGTGCGGCTTGGCCAGCACCACCCAGATAATTGCGGTGATCAATACGATGTAAGCGCTCGTCAGCGCCACGTAGGGAAATCGACCGAACTGGCCCTTAGGCGAGAACAAGGGCGGGAGAATGAGGCCGGCGACGACGTGCAGCATCGCCATGGCTCCGACCAGCGCCATTTTCAGGGAGAACCATTCCACGAAGGTGGTCTGCAAAAAGATGAGTGCCGTTCCGCTGGCGATGGCGACGAAGGCGGCGGGGGAGGCCATCTCTACGTAGACGAACCGAGCTACCCGGTGCAGTCGGTCGAGATCCAACCCCGCCTCGAGTTTCCTCCGCTGCCAGAAAAGAAACGGCAAGACGATCAACCCGGCCGACCAGAGCGCGATCGCGGCAAGATGGACGAACTTCAGAGAGGTCGTCATAGCGCTGGTTCGCTCGATCGCAAGTTGGACCACGCGATCCAGACCCCCGCGCCTAGATAAGGTAGCATCGCCGGTACCCACATCAGCAAACCAGCAAGTTGCTGATCAGTGAGCGGCGCGAGCCCCCAAGCTGCCGTACTTGCGAAATGCACCGGATAGAGTGGCCTGGACGCGAACACGATCAACGCGCCGAGAAGGCCCATCTGCCCAATCGTTGCAGCGAGTGCAACCAGCGCCGAGCCGGACTGCGCCGGCACCAGGATCGCCCGCCACAACAGCCAAGCGCTTCCAAGGAGCGAAGTCTGCATCAGCCAATAGGCCGGCACGCTGGCGAGGCCCCAAGCATAAGGTCCCGGTGTGTGCCATAGCCAAAGGATGACTGCATGTGCCGCAACAAGCATGGCGAGTGACGGCGTTCCTGCGCGTCGTTGCGGAAACGCCAGTGCCAAAAGAGGGGCTACGGCGGCGATCAACAAGACGTGGTGCAATACCCGCACCGAAAACAACGCTGACGACAACGCACAAAGCGGCGAGACAAAGATAACGAGCATCAGCACGATCGCGCCCCAGCCTGCTCGCGTGTTGGAGGATCGGCTGCGGGCAACCGCAAGCGCCAAGGCTGCGAGTATTGCAATCAGCAGCGGATCGACATTCCAGCGGGTCCAGAGGTCGTCCGGGACGGCGGCGGGACCGCAATAGGCGATCATGGAATTCGGCACGATGCGGCTCTCCCGGTCTGCGGCTCCGCCAGCTTTTCCTCAATCAGACGCCGCATAGTAGACTGGAACAATTGGGAAGAATAGCGGCGGTTAAACAGAGCTACGCGGCAACGCGGGGCGAACTGACGGGTTACTCAAGTCTAACAATTCTTATGGACCACTCTATTTGCCCGCGAATTCGCAACCGAGATGTCATGGGTGGAAATCTTTTTGGAGGGCCTTATAGTTTGCGATACTACTAAATTCGGCCGTGCCATCATACCGTATCGTGGATGACGGAAGTCTGACCATGATCACGGTAGAAGGATCAGCTCATGCAGCTTCTATATAGTTTGCGCGGGGCCGTTTGGATCCTCGTCTACCTGCTGTTCATTCTCGCTCCCTTGTTCGCGCTCCTGGCTGGTTCGCATGCGCCGACGCGCGATTTCTGGACAGAATTCTCTGTTGCCCTCGGCTACTCCGGCCTTGCGATGATGGGCCTGCAGTTCGGTCTCACCGCGCGCTTCCGGTACGTCACCGAGCCGTGGGGCGAAGACGTGATTTACCATTTTCACCGTCAAATTTCGCTCGTAGCGGTCGGCTTGGTCGTAGCGCATCCCGTCATTCTGGTGATCGTTCAGCCGGAATTACTCGCGCTGTCCAATATGCTCGAAGCGCCGTTGAGTGCCCACCTCGCTCTTCTGTCGATTTTCTCGGTGATAGCGCTCGTGGTGACAGCCCTTTGGCGCGCGACGTTGAATCTCAAATACGAGACATGGCATTTCACCCATATCGTGCTCGCGGTCGTTGCCATCACCGCGGGGGTCGTGCACATGGTGGGATCGAGTTTCTATCTGGCGGATCCCTGGAAGCAGTCTCTGTGGATAGGCCTGACGATTTTTTGGATCGGACTGCTGCTTTACGTGCGCATCGTCAAGCCGCTGGTCATGCTTCGCCGTCCGTACCGCGTCTCGGAGACGCGTCAAGAACGCGGCGAAACGACCACGTTGGTGATGCAGCCGGAGGGCCATCCGGGATTTCACTTCAGCCCCGGCCAGTTCGGCTGGTTGACGGTCTGGGGGAGTCCCTTCAAGATCACCGCGCATCCATTCTCATTCTCGTCCAGCGCCGCAGCGAAGGGGGGCGGCGTCGAGATGTCGATCAGGAATCTGGGTGACTTCACTAAAGAGATACAGAGAGTGCCGGTGGGCAAGCGTGTCTACCTCGACGGACCGTACGGCGCGTTCACAATCGGCAACCCGGCGGACATGCACGTATTAATCGCCGGTGGTGTCGGTGTTACGCCGATGATGAGTATGATCCGCACGCTCGCTGATCGCGGCGACAAGCGGCCCGTGATTCTGCTCTACGGCAGCAAGGACCGGGAATCGATTACCTTCCGCGAGGAGCTGGAGTTGCTGGAAGCGCGGCTCGACCTGACGGTCGTCCATGTGTTGGCGAACCCGCCGGCGGGCTGGACCGGCGAACAAGGTTTCATCAACGCCGAGATGTTCAAGCGTCATCTGCCGCCACCTTATTCCGATCATGAGTACTTCATCTGCGGACCCGGCGTGATGATGGATGCAATTGAAAAAGCGCTCGCCGAGATGGGGGTGCCGATGGCGAAATACCATTCCGAACGCTATAGCTTCGTCTAGGGAGGTCCCGATGCGCCGCGTGTTTGCTGACAGAGTGGCCTTTGCCACAGGGGTAATCGTGATCTTGATGTCGATCCTATTCGCGCTCTCCCGCGTGGCCGGGTAGGCGAGGATAAGATAGGACCCCGACCGGTCTCGGTATCGACTTGCGGGAGCCGCAGCCCGTCGCATCCCCCGGCCCGTTTTGCGAGGAGCGTCATGAGTGCTTACATCGTTGAACTGCTCGGCATCCTGATCGCTCTCGGTCTGCTCATCTTCCTCGCCTTTCGGGGGTACACGCTGCTGTTGGCGGCGCCAGCGGCGGCGATCGTGGCCGCCGCATTCTCTGGAGAACCGCTCCTCGCCAAATGGACGCTGACCTTCATGCAGGCTACGGGGCGCTTCATCACAAATTTCTTCCCGCTCTTTCTGCTCGGAGGCGTATTTGGCAAGCTCATGGATGACAGCGGCGCAGCGCTTTCCGTCGCCCGCTGCATGACCGAGCGACTGGGAGAGAAGCGAGCCGTCATGGCGGTGGTGTTGGCCTGTGCGCTGCTCACTTATGGTGGCGTCAGCCTCTTCGTCGTGGCTTTCGCCGTGTTTCCTGTGGCGGCCGCGTTGTTTCGACAGGCAGAGGTTCCGCATCGGCTGATCCCGGCGGCGATCGCGCTTGGCGCCTTCACCTTCACGATGACGGCTCTGCCGGGCACCCCGGCCATTCAGAACGCCATCCCGATGGCATATTTCGGCACCACGCTGTTTGCAGCGCCGGTTCTCGGCTTCATAGCATCCGCGATCATCCTGGGCTTTGGCCTGTGGTGGCTGCGCCTGATCGAGACGCGCGCGCATCGCGCCGGCGAGAGTTACAGCGCCGAAACGCCGGTAGCAACCGACGATCAGTTCGTGCGTGAGCGCGCCGCGAACGCGGACAATTTCGATATCGCCGAACTGCCGCACGGCCATCGCAGCGAGGAGTTACCGTCCTTTGCGCTGTCGGTGGCGCCCATTCTGATCGTTCTCGTAGTCAACCTCCTTATGAGTTTGTTCGTGCTACCACGCGTATACACCGGGTTTCTCGCCGAGCCGCGGTTCGGCGAAACCTCGCTCTCCGCAGTGAGCGGAGCCTGGTCTATCGTGACGGCGCTTGCGATCGCCTCGCTGATTTTGGCGGTGATCCATCGCAAGCGCATACCGGAGTTGCGCAAGACCCTCGATGCCGGCGCCAATGCCTCCGTGCTGCCGGTGCTCAATACAGCCAGCTTGGTGGGATTCGGCGCGGTCGTTGCGGCGTTGCCGGCGTTCGCTGTGGTCCGCGACGGATTCCTGGCGGTACCCGGCGGGCCGCTCGTGTCGATTGCCGTCGCCGCCAACGTGATGGGTGGTATCACTGGCTCAGCATCAGGCGGATTGGCCATCACGTTAAACTCGTTGGGTGAAACGTATGCCCAACTGGCCGCGAGCATGGGCATTCAACCTGAGTTGATGCACCGCGTGGCCGCCATCAGCTCCGGTGCGCTCGCTATGCTGCCGCACAACGGCGCAGTCGTTACCCTGCTCGCAATCTGCGGGGCTACCCAACGAGGAAGCTATCGCGAGATCATGATGGTGGGACTCGTGGGGCCGTTGATCGCACTGACTGTTGTCATCGCGCTTGGGAAACTATTCGGGGCATTTTGAACCCTGCCTTCCCCGCCTGCGCCTCATGTCATCGTGCAAGCCAGCCACCGTCCACGGGTAACGCCACTCCACTAAGTTGCGCCGCGGCGTCCGAGCAGAGGAATGCGGCGAGCGCTCCAAGCTCCTCCGGGGTAGTAAACTCAAGCGAGGGTTGTTTCTCACCGAGCAGCTTCGCTCTCGCTTCCTCGGGATCCAGCTTATCGCGAGCAGCTAGGGCGTCGATTTGCTTTTGTACCAGCGGCGTGAGCACCCAGCCGGGACAGATCGCATTGCAGGTGATGCCGGTGGTCGCCGTCTCCAGCGCCACGCCTTTGGTAAAGCCGACGACGCCGTGCTTGGATGCCACATATGCGGATTTGTCTACCGAGGCGACCAGTCCGTGCACCGATGCAATGTTGATGATCCGCCCCCAGTCCCGCGCAAGCATTTGCGGAAGCGCCGCACGAGTGGTCAAAAACACTGCGGTCAGGTTGATTGCAATCACTGCATCCCAGCGTTCGAGCGGAAATTCGTGCACCGGTGCAACATGCTGGATGCCGGCGTTGTTGACGAGCACGTCGACACGTCCGAACTCGCGCATCGCATGCTCGATCAGCCCCGTGGCATCGGCTGGCTTGGACAGATCGGCGGCGCTAAAGGCCACGCGTACGCCATGGGCCGCAGCAATCTCCCCGCGCAGCTTGTCGATCGCTGCGGCCTCGCCGAAGCCGTTGATCATGAGATGTGCACCCGCAGCAGCAAGCGCGCGAGCGATCCCGAGTCCAATGCCGCTCGTCGAACCGGTAACGACAGCCACCTTGCTCTTTAACATGAGCACCTCCATTAAGGCCTGACAGATATCGAATGGGTCCCCATCGAAAACCTGTGGCTGCCCCCGCCCGCACATCGAAGGTTTCATGATAATCTCGATGCGGCTAACGCCGGTCGCAACCGCGACGTTCCACTATACGTCTGCTCCACCGATTTGGGAAAGCACGCTTGGGGGTCCCGGACGATGCTGATTGAACCAACTGACATGTCGTTCGGACCACTACGTGGAGCGCGGTGCTGATCTGCCGGCCGGCGAAGGGCGCCTATTGGAACGGCAGGAAAATCGGAACCAGCAGCACGCTCACGATCGCCACGATGGGTCGGGGCGAATCTGGCTAATCAGCGCCGCGAGGCGTAAATTCGCTGGACGGTCATTCGTTTTGGAGTTCGCAGCGTGTCAACGACGCAGCGGGCCGCCAACTGATGTGGCCGAATAATAAGGATGGGTGATATGGACAAGCTAAAGTGGGCAGTTTTCATATTTGCAGTCCTGTCGATCGTCGGTGGGGCGGTTGTGTACATGACCGGCCAACAGGGGTTGAATCGAGACTCCTTTTTCGTCGCCGTTTTTGGATCGCTGACATTTGGTCTTGGTTTGTGGCTTCTTACACGAACTTTGTTTCGCAGGTAGAACCGCTTAAAGTAGCGATGGCGAAATCCAACTAGACTAGGCCAGGGCGGCTCAAGCCAGGCAGTACACCGCTGAACTACTCTCAGCCCAAGGCTGCCGTGCTCGAGGTATGCCGGCAGATCTCGGAAAACCTGCGGGTCCACCGCTTCGATCGCGAGTTGATCATGCTGAGCGAGGATACCCAAGCAAACCCGCCGTTTTCAGCGTGCTCCGCGGATTGGTGTACGACGTCGACGACGGGCTATAGCCCGCGAGCCACGTTACCTGGGTGTTGCTCGGCAATCGCCCGCCGATCTGCTTCCAGGTCGACAGCGAATTGAGGATGCGCCGTTGCGGGCCGGACAAGGAACCGCTGCCAGACGCAACACCGGTCTTCGCGTTGCCGTCGCACTCGACTTCGAGGCGGCCGACGAAATGGTGACCGGGTCGTTATGGATGTCCGTCCACCTTGACGGTGACGTCTTGGTCTAGAAGCGCCTTCATCCGACCGATGACGGATTGTCCCTCGCGGCGCAACTTATCCAGTTCGCGATAGCACTTCTCAAGTGCGCTTCGAAAGGCGCACTATCCGAGCGGACTCTTTTGATTTCGTCTTATGATCTTAAGCGTGAGCAGGACGGCACCAAGGGCAAGCAATAGAACGCCGACAACAGTTGTACCGGTAGATTCGAACGTCACGCCAACCGCTGTCAGTAGGCATCCGATGATAACTGAGATAAGCCCGCCTAGCTTTTTTACCAGGAGAACGTGTCCATCACTCGTGCTCGCTACCATGACTAAGCCTCACTCTTTCAGATGATTGTACCATGTCCACCGGTTCTCGTCGCTCGCTCGGGTAGGGCAGCAGCTTAGTCGCGCAGAACCCAACCGTAAACTCGTGTAATTATGTTCTGAATCTCTCGTCGCTCGGCCTCTGCTGTTAATGACTCTTCGACTCAATTGCGCACGAACACGATTGCGTCAGTCTGGTTTACCCAGTTGAATGTTGCTGAAGTCGTGAGAGCAGCAAGAAGTATGCGATCGACGTTCCTCCCAGATTGGATGGCTGAGCTGCTAACTGCTGCGCCGATTGCAAGTTGACAGCTTATCTACGTGAGCGTTAACTGGAAACCTGCGTCGAGTTTGTAGAATGGAGCGCCGAATGGCCCCCTTCGACGGAGTAGTGTTATGGCGTCGCTGGAACGGCTTTACAATTTGCCTGCCCTTGAGATGACGCAGTCGCTCGTGCAAGACCCGCACCGCCGCTCTAAATCGAATAGTGACGGCAAAAACTTCCAAGCCTACCCGGCGCTCGCCCGAGTCGCGAGCGGGCTGTTCGGTGTCTTTGTCATCGGAGCCAGTAGACGCATCTGCTGTGCCGGAGACGTAGACTACGAATTCACTATCATGAGCGTGTCGAAGCCGTTCCTGTTTGCGCTGATCTGCGGGACGATCGGCCTCAAGGAAGCGCGAGCGAAACTCGGCGCGAACGCCACCGGACTTTCATTTAACTCACTTGCCAGGATCGCCGCGAATCCGTTGCTGCCGAAGGAAATCCAGGCGCAGGTCGATCTCGGCGACATCACTTGCGGCAGCAACGACCAGTTGCGGAGCGTGATGGAGAAGACGACCGCCACGTCCCAGCAGGTCCAGGAAGCACTGCGCGTGAATACTGAGGCGCAACTGCGTGCGCTGAAGATCGGACTGTTGTTCATGGCAGGTCTCCAGCTGCTGGCGGTAATCCGGCCGACCAGCCTTCGAACTACCTTCCAGGAGCGATCCTAAGCGAGAGCCAAGGGCAACGACCCGAGATCGACCTGTTCTCGCTTGCGAGACACGTTCCAATCCACGGAGAGTCGAAGAAGACGTTGACCAAAGGAGAGAGCCAGTGGATGTAATCGATCGGCGCAGCGCGCTGCGTGGTATTCTATGTGTGGCCGTCGCCGCGGGTTTCAGCGCGAGTTCGCTCCCCAACACAGTCGAGGCCATGCCACTCGCCCTGGAAAAAGGCCTCCGGAACGAGGCTGACGATCTTAAAGTCAAGGTTCAAGCCGTCGCCAGCGGTCCGTCGCGGCGGCCCAGCCGTCCGCCGCCCCGCCCCGTTCCCCGTCCGCGCCATCGTAGGCACCGTCGTTGGGTCTGCCGGTGGCACAGGGGCCGTCGGGTGTGTGGCTGGCGGTGGTAACGGCTATGCGGATCCCATCACAGTTTCCCGAGACTAAGTCGTTCGTATTCGCGCTTCCGCTGACGCGGCTGTCGATATGCTTCTGTGTGGCGCGAGCGGCAACCGAAGCCTCCAAACTTCCATTAGCAAGTGATGGCGTATTTTTGAGACGCGCCGCATAGGCATGGTATTCTGAGGCGATGAAGAGTCTGCGTGGCGCCTTTATGATTCGTTGAGGTCTCGCCCGCAAGGCGAGAGGTGACTAGCAAAAACGAGCGCCGCGAAGCATGACAACGCGATTCCTTGAGGAAAGGGTTAGTGATGAGAAGACATCAGGCCAAGGAAATCGTTGCAAAGCTGAGAAATGTCGAAGGATTGGTCGCCAGTGGCAGACGGATTTCGGAGTGTGTGCGGGAAATCGGCGTAACCGAAGTAACTTACTATCGGTGGCGAAATAGGTACGGAGGCCTCGAGAGCGATCTGGCCGAGTATTTGACCGAGCTTGAATCCGAGATCACCCGGCTGCGCCGGCAGGTATCGGATCTGACACTGGAAAAACTCATCTTGGTGGAGGCGACGACGGAGGCTCTCAACCCGGAGCTTCGTGCGACCTACGTGCTTCGCGCCAAGGCAGCGTTTGGTATCTCCGAAAGGCGCGCCTGCCAGGCGCTGGGGCAACATCGATCGACTCAACGCAAGATACGGGCGCGCCTCTCGTTGGAAGCGCCACCGGCGACCCAATGCCATTCGGCAGATGTGAGTTCGCTCTCCACGAACCCGCCCGATCGTCGGCCGATGCCGCGGGACAGCACGAGGCGTGGCGCCCAGGACTCCGCGCAGGCGAGCGTGCCTACACCGATCCAGGCTTCGGCACGTCCACCCGTGCAATAAGTTTGGTCGGCTAGCGCGACGGACCCCGACGCCCGATCTTGCGCTGAGTCTCGCGGCGTACTGCGGGCAAAGTGTTCTGCGGAGGAAAAGGATACGAACCATGTCGAATGACGATCGCAGCGCTGCCATCCCAGTCGATCAGACGTTCACAGTTGATGCGGGCCTGCGCGCCCACATGCTACGCGTATATAACTACATGGCCACTGGCGTTGGCCTAACCGGCCTCGTCGCGATGCTGACCTATCAGTTCACCGGTCCCGAGCTGCTGCAGAGTCCGCTGATGTGGGCCTTCATGTTGGCGCCGTTTGCGCTGGTGTTCTTTATAGGCGCTCGCATCAACAAACTGTCGGCGGAAACGGCGCGACTGCTATTCTTCGTCTATGCGGCGTTGGTGGGATTGTCGCTTTCGACAATCTTCCACGTCTATACCGGCGCCTCCATCACACGCGTGTTCTTCATTTCAGCCGCGACCTTTGGGGCACTCAGCATCTGGGGTTACGCGACCCGGCGCGACCTGTCGGGATTCGGCGTGTTCCTGTTTATGGGCGTGATCGGCATTGTGATCGCAAGCTTGGTCAACCTGTTTCTGAGGTCCGCCGGGCTCGACTGGATCATCTCCATCGTTGGCGTTGGTGTCTTTGCGGGCCTTACGGCCTACGACACCCAGCGGATCAAGGGGGTGTACGACAGCAACGACGATGCCACTTCCGCGGGCCGCAAGGCCGTGATCGGAGCGCTATCGTTGTATCTCAACTTCATCAACTTGTTCATGATGCTGCTGCGGCTGGCGGGCAACCGGCGCTAGACTAGGGCAGTCTTACGGTTCGGCATCGGCTGCGACAGGCGATGTTAAAGTTTCGTAAGCCGGTTGTCTTGAACGTGCGCGAACGCCATCTGACGTTCGATTGCCGCGCGGGAAGGCGGTGATACCTCGTGAAGGTTCGAGGCGCTGCCGGCGGCATCGGCCCGGCCGGCCAGAAGATTGCCCAGATGATGTTCAAATCTCTCAAGACGTTCTTTTCGACTCTCGTCGAGCATGAACGGCAGTCGCCCACGGTCAGTAAGCTCCAGCTTGCGACCGCAGCATTGCTCACGCGTGTAGCGACCGTTCACATCGAACTGTCGCAGGCGAGGCGGGCGAAACTTCACGCTGTTCTCAGCTCGCATTTTGATCTGGACGACCGGGCCACCGCGATGCTGCTGGAGGAATCTGCTGCGGTCAACCGGACCGCCGTCGATCTCTACGGTTTCACCCGCCAGCTCAATCAGCTTCTGAACGACGAAAGTCGCCGCGGGCTCGTTCGGATGATGTGGGAAGTTGTGTACGCCGACGGTAGAGTGAATGAACTCGAGCACAACATCATCTGGCGTGTCGCCGATCTGCTGGGGGTGACCACGCGACAGCGGGTGGAGCTTCGCCAGCAGATTGCGCCCGACCGCGTTGCCTTGCTCGCTGGAATTGCCAGCCGGCATTTTCACCAGGGCGTTGCCGCTCCGGTGGTGACAAAAAGCCGCTGACCAAACGCCTTCAGACTAACGTTCGAACCGGACCACTCGGGGCGCCAGGTACCGCTTTGGCTATTGCAGTGCGCTGCTTCGGTCATTAACGGAGTAGTTCTCGCAGTCGAAGTACTCGACGAACGAAATCTGGTTGACGTCGGCGGATTTCATCCGTGATCTCAAAGCAGGGTCGTGGAAGCTGTGGCTGAAATGTTCGAGGCTTGCAGGGACGACGCTGACATGAATGCACCGCCAGGGCGCTGAAGCCATAATCGAAGACTGTTGGAGAAATGATGGATGTCGAAAATCTGCCGTTTGGCGGTGCTGTGTGCGTCCATGGTTGCTCTCACAAGGCCGGCGTTCGCGCAAGCTCAACCTATTCGAGTCGGAGGGTTGACCTGTGATGCCGCGCCGCGCGTGGGATTGGTGGTTGGCTCGCGGCAGAACCTGCGGTGTGTCTTTCGGTCGAATGCAACGGGGAGGCAATACGGCTACACCGGCACGATAGGACGGATCGGCCTCGATATCGGTATCACCGGCGGGGGAAGATTGTTCTGGGGAGTGTTCGCACCGACCTCGCATGTCGGATAGGGGGTGCTGAGAGGAACCTATGTGGGTGCCAGCGGCAATGCGTCGTTTGGTCTCGGCCTGGGCGCCAACGTACTCGTTGGCGGATCCCATCGCACGATTTCCCTGCAGCCGCTGTCGGTCGAAGGCCAGGTTGGTATCAATTTGGCGCTGGGGGTGGCCCGGCTGACGCTACGATAAACGGCGGATGGCTTCGCCGCATCAGGGCCGCGATGAAAGCCGGTGGTCCAGCTTCGTTGAGGCCGGACGAGGGGAAGGCAATTGGCGATATTTCTGAGCGTACTTAGCGTCGCCTGCGCTATCGGAGCTGCTGTCTCGCTTCTGCGCTACGACAGCAAGCATTTCGACCTGCTGGTCCTGTCCAGTGTGATTTTTCTGAGCGCCGCGATACCATCATTTGAGGTCGATGCTTCGCTTGAAGAGTTGAAATCGATCAATCATCGCCTGATAAACGTTCAAACCGGGATCGAAAAACTCCAGGCACATTGATCGGGCGTTGAGCACTGCTCGATCGGTTCCAGCGCGACTTACGTTTTGAACGGACCACTTGGTTGAAGCCGCTTGGCCGGTTTATTTACGCGCTTGGCTGCCCAAGATACAATGCGCGCCGGCAAGCCATCTACCCACCTCCTAACAATTTGTCAGGAAAATCTCATGTCAGATCTTGTTGCTACCGTCTAAGCTAGGAGTGAGTATTCATGTCGCTTTCGATTGGGATTCTTACGGTACTGACCGGGCTCGCCATTATGGGGTTCGGCCTCTTCATGTTCTATGCGTGGCTTCCGGTGTTCTATGCGTTGGTCGGTTTCGATGTGGGAATCCTATTGGGGCGAGCGTTAACGGGGGATGTTGGCACGACTACGATTGTCCTCGGAATTGCCGGCGCGTTCATTCTCGGCGTCTCCTCCTATGTTCTTGAGCCCTATAGACGTGTACTGCTTGGGGTTTCCGGCGGAATCCTGTTCGGCCTTTCCGTAAGCTCCGCTTTCGGACTCGATGGTTGGTTGGGTGGCTTCTTTGGCAGAATATTCGCGTTAGTTTGCGGCGCCGTCGGAAGTCTGCTTGTGCCGCGATTTTTCGACATCTTTATTATCGCTGCATCTGCCGTCGGCGGCGCAGCCATGGTGTTGATAGGCGCAAACCACATTTTCCCCGGGGTCCAACTTATTGACCCCGCCGCTGGCGGCGCTTTGCCGTCGCTAATCACGATAATTTTGGCCGCCGCCGGCATGGGTTGGCAGCGCCAAAACATCGCAAAATGGGTTCAAATGCTGCCCACTGGCCACGCCGTTTCAGAGTCTTCGGTAGAGGATCGAAAGTAGAGGGCCGCCGAGTCAATTGATCTGCGATCGGAGAAAAAAACCGGGATACCATTCACCAATCCTTGAGGTAGATCTGGAATGGATAATTTCTTGGCGCGACAGAGGGGGTTGTTTGTCGCCACTGCTTTCGCGACGCTTGGATCGATGCTGGTGGCTACAACCTCTTACGCACAATCATCAAGAGGATGCCGTGCCTACGCGGAGGATTATGCCGAGCGCTATTCAGCCGGCAGCGCGTGGGGCGACGCCTTTCGTATCCGCGGACGACCTGGTGCCTCTAATGTAATGGCGACCAGCGCAGCGCGTCGACTTCGCAAGTCAACGCTGATTGACAATGCATACGCACGATGCATGCAAGACCGATGGCCGTGAGTATCGAGGCCGATGCAAGAAGTGTGGCAGCGAGATGCGGGAATCATCCACCAAGCAGCTGCGCTCGGTAACTCCCATTCCCTCCAGCACCACTGACTTGTTCTCTACTCGGAGCCGGTCGCGCCGCGGTCGGCAAACAGGTCTCAGCGGCAATATCGAGACGCTACCCGATGTGATCCGCGATGCGTGCGAACCCAGCAACGACCATGGCGCCAGTAGTAGTGGTTACGCACATGCCGCCGACTCCCGGCGGCCGCACCTGCGACCGCCCCGACAGCCGCTCCTCGACGACCGCCGATCGCGCCGCCGATGATTGCGCCGCCCACCGCGCCGCGTCCGGCCGAGCTTTGCGCGAGCGCATCCGCCAAGGGAATTGTCGTTGCCAGCACCAGGAAAAACAACAACGATCGAATCCGATGCATCGGGCACTCCTCAAAACGTTTGATTTCTTACGGTTGCGCGCCAGATTCCTCGCAGGACGAAAACGAGGTTCGACATAATGCGTTGCCGTCGTTCTCCACTCCTTGCGAAGCGACCGGCAGTCGCGCGGCTATTGAATGCAACGACGATGTCGCTTCAGTCAACGCTGCTCTCGGTCAGGTGGTCCACGATGGATGTTAGTTTGTGACGGGGCGCAGCGTTGGCGCCGCCACGGCAGAGGAAGCCTCGCCGAGTCGTAAACTGGCGGAATTGTGCCAAGTCTCGCGACCACGGTGATTGGACCGCTGTCCGGCCCAGGAAATTCCATGCCGAGCGGATCGCCTCCGTCGCCAAGCGCAAAATGTCGACATATTATGGCGTCGTGTAAGATCAAGCGGAAGGCGGGGCCGCGCCAAGATTACGAAATTAGAACCTGAAGCCCGCAAACCTTATGGGGTTGATCATGAGGGTAGACAATGTTCCGGCAGGCCCGGGCCATTCCGGTAAGGCCGATTCCTGGCGCCGGCATCTTCCTTATCTCCTGATTTTGGCACTGGCGCTCGCCGGCGTCGCTTACGCGAACATGTCGCAAAAGTCCCTTGCCGGCTATTGGGAGTTGCTTGCCCTGATATCCGGTGGAGTGTGTATTTTCACCGAATGGGGAAAGATCGAAGACAAACAGGCGCGTGTTCGGCTGGTTTGGACCCAGGCTATCCACTGGATTGCTGTCCTCGTTGCCATGAACATCATGTTGCTGTCCGGTGTTCAGCAGCTGCTGCCTGCGCCGGCCACCAGTCTGGTCCTTCTGATGTTGCTGGCGCTGGGCTCTTTTCTGGCCGGACTCAATCTTGCTTCGCTCGAATTGTGCTTTCTTGGGCTGGTTTTGGCTCTCACCGTTCCAGCAGTCTCGTGGGTCAAACAATCCATGCTCTTCGTCATTCTCGCCGGAGCCTTTGTGGTCGGCATTGGCATAACGTTTTGGTCAAGCCGGAAAGAAAAGTGATCGATCGGAACAAACCGTTCAGGTCTGCATCTAGCCGCCGAACCGCAGGGTAAGTCCAGCAACTCCCGCCGCAGGATTGGCGCCAATCTGGCCTGCGATGGAGCGTGGCTGCAGCATCGCAGAGCGACTTGAGACGTCTCAGCGAGAGATCGTCGGCAGAGATGCTCTGATTCGCTCCGAGAAATCGGCCGCGCCATCGGCCGCCAGTGCCGCCTCGTTAATCCGAGAGCGTCGGCGCAGTTCATCGAACGGCAGCGTCGTATCCATCCGGCCCGAGTAATAGAGGTAACCGTCGACGAGGCCGTTGAAGAGATGTCGGATGTCAAATCCGCCGCTCCTCCCGACGGCGTTCGCGTAACGCACGATGTTGATCGTGCAACTGTTCGCCAGCAGATTATAGAATTCGGGGCGATCGGCGAGTTGGTTGATCCGCCCAAGGTAGACCAGGAAGAGCCGGCGCACATCGTCGGTGGAGGTATTGAGGCGATAGAGGTACGCGGGCTCCCCTCGGTAGTTGGTGCGCACCCGCACGAGGTCGCGCTCGTCGCCTACCACGTAGATCAACTCGAATTGCTTGAACAGCGAGGCGACAGGCGCGAAACCCTCGCCGACCTCCGGCCGGGTTTCGATGGAGATACTCAACGGCGGCGCATTGTCGAAAATGAAGCTCACGAACGTATGCCCGATCGGCCCTTCAGTGAAGTAGGATATATAGAAGTCGAGGGCGATCAAGTGCGACAACAACACCTCCCGGTCCTCATAGCGGACCGTGAAATCATTCCGGGTACGGTAGTCGAAGTTGCGGACACCGGTGAGGCGCACGCGGTCGCCGTCGATGATGGCTCGCGGCATCACCGCGACTTCTGGTCGCCAGTTGCGATCATGTGAGGGTTGGATGGAAATCCACCATGCGACCACGCCGAGAAACAACACGATCGCCATCGCGGACATGCGTCGCCGACGCGAGAACCAGATGGCCCATATTGTGAACGCCGCAAAGGCTGCCGCCAACGCCAAACGCATCCCGCCCCATGGCAGGTTCGAATAGTAGATGGCCAGCGTAGCCCACACGATCGGCATGGCCCAGCACAGAGACACGATGATCGCAACCAGCCAGCCGAGGGGCCTGAACAGGAAGCTGCGAAGCGAACTCATTGGCTTCTCCCGCCGTTTCATTCTACCGACCGCACGCGGCGTCGCCGTTCGCAAAGGCGAAAAGGTATGCGTCATTTCGCAGCCCAAGGGACAGCAGGCGAATCTACACCGAGCGGACTTCACTTGTTAAGCCCGCTCTGGTAGATTTCGAATGCTGCATGACCTCCTCGCTCCGTTTCAAGTCCTTGGCATCGATGAGCATGGTGAGATCTACCGCAAGGCATTCAGGCGGCCCCGTGGTTCGTTGTTTGCACTGCCTGCCGCGATGCCATGCTGGTATTGCTAGGCGCCAGGCCTGCAGGTCGTTCATCGTCGACTGCGTACCATTCGATCAACGGCGTATACCCCATGACAATCAGCGGCATCGTGCGAGACCGTCCCGTATTGGTACTGTATGGTTTGATGATTGTCTCACTCGCGGCGTTGCTGCCGCTTCCGCCGTTGTTGCAGGATCAGAGCTACCATCAGTTCGCCGACCAGCGTGAATTGTTCGGCATACCGAATTTCTGGAACGTGGTCTCGAATCTGTCTTTCATCGCCGTCGGAGCTGTAGGCCTGTTGCAGGTTCGTCGCAAAGCAACAACCATTGTGCTGTTTACGGGGCTGTTTCTAACCGGCTTCGGTTCGTCGTATTACCACTTGAATCCGAATGACGGCACCTTGTTCTGGGACAGGCTGCCGATGACGTTGTGCTTCGCCGCAATCCTTGCCGCCGTCGTCGAGGAGCGCGTGGATGCGAGCGCCGGAGCGATGTTGCTGCGGCCGCTGCTGGCAATCGGGATTTTCAGTCTGCTGCTGTGGCGTTGGACCGATGATTTGCGGCTCTACGCATGGGCGCAATTTTTTCCTTTTTTCGCTTTGGTCCTGATTCTTCAGCTCTTCCCGCCGAAATATACTGGAACATTCTATTGGATCACCGCTGCAGCCCTCTATGCGTTGGCCAAGCTGCTGGAATTCCTTGACGAGAAGATCTATTCGGCTGGCTCGATTCTGAGCGGACATACGCTCAAGCATCTCGCTGCAGCTGCCGCCGGGTTCGCGATCCTCCGACTTTTCCAGACTCGCCGGCCAATCGATGGCGTCGCGTAGAACGAATACGCCCGGCTGATCGGGATCACGTCGAAAGGGCATTTTTGCAAAACGGATTGATGAAGAGCCCTATGAAAAGGATCCCGGAGATCGTTCCGACCGGGCTCCAGGAAGTGGTCCGTACAAGATGTTAGTCCTTAAGCTTCAGCTTGCATCATCGGTATGGGTCCGCTAGTCGAAAGCGTCGGGCGTTGGCAGTCGATAACCCGGCAATGGACGCGTGCATACCGAGTGCAATGCGACTTCTGCTCCGGAGGTATTTCCATGACTTCCATCTCCCGACGGAGTTTTGTCGTAGCGCTTCCGCTTATAGCCGTCGGACTGGCCTCCGCGGCTCGCGCGCAAGGCGATCCGCCAGCGAATGCCAGCGCAACGCTGTTCCAGAATGTCCGCATCTTCGATGGCAAGAGCGGTTCGCTCTCCGCGCCGTCCAGTGTGCTCGTCAAGGGCAACATCATTGAACGCATCTCGACGGCGCCTATCGCTGTCGAGCCAGGCGTGGTCGTGATCGCCGGCAATGGCCGAACGCTGATGCCCGGCCTGATCGACGCACACTGGCATGCGATGTTGATACGGCCCACTCCAGTTCAGTCGGTCAACGGTGACGTGGGATACAACAATATCGCGGCGGGCGCTGAGGCGACGGACACGCTGATGCGCGGCTTCACTACGATCCGTGACGTGGGTGGTCCCATATTCGGACTGAAGAGCGCTATTGACTCAGGGATTGTCCCGGGTCCCCGTATTTACCCCTCAGGGGCTATAATCACGGTAACCAGCGGGCACGGGGATTTCCGCCAGCTGTCCGAGCTGCCGCGCACGATCGGCGGCATGCTCAGCCGCATGGAGCAGGTTGGCGGCAGTATGGTCGCCGACAGCCCCGACGAGGTACGCGTCCGCGTCCGCGAGCAACTCATGCAGGGCGCCTCCCAGATCAAACTGACGGCCGGCGGTGGTGTTTCCTCGCCGTTCAGCCCGATCGACGTGGTGACTTTCACGGAAGCGGAACTGCGGGCGGCCGTCGAAGCGGCCGAGAATTGGGGTACCTATGTCACCGTGCACGCCTTTACGCCGGCGGCTATTCAGCAGGCCATTGCCGCTGGTGTGAAGTGTATCGAACATGGCTTCCTGATGGACGAGGCAACCGCCAAGCTGATTGCCGAGAAGGGCGTGTGGTTGAGTCTGCAGCCTCTCCCCGAGGATTTGAGACTGGGCTTTCCGGTAGGCTCAGTCCAACGAGCCAAGGCTGATGAAGTCTGGCCCGGCATAGCCCGGACATACGAGATGGCGAAGAAATACAAAATCAAGACAGCGTGGGGCACCGATGTCCTGTTCTCCCAAGCGCTGGCGCAGCAACAGGGGGCAATTCTGGCCTCGCTTGTCCGTTGGTACAGTCCGGCCGAAGCGCTCGCCATGGCGACCGGGACCAACGCCGAACTGCTGGCCTTGTCAGGCAAACGCAGTCCGTATGCTGGCAAGCTCGGCGTCGTGGAGCAGGGCGCACTTGCCGATCTGCTGCTTGTCGATGGCAATCCGCTGGAGAATATCAACCTGATCGCCGACCCCGCCAAGAACTTCAAGGTCATCATGAAGGACGGCAAGGTCTACAAGAACACGCTCGGCGGTTGAGACCAGCCTCGAATCGACTGCCTGGCATCGGTCCGACGCCGGATTGTGCCGATGACTAAACCCGGCTGCATCACGTGATGCAGTGCCCGCGTTGGAAAAATCGGCGAAGTCCATATCGACTCCGGAGTTGGTGAGATGAGCTCGGCGATCGACGAAGCGACGATAGCGGCGCGCCAACCGGTTCTTGTCGACCTCGCCTTGCAGGGGGGCGGCTCGCACGGCGCATTCACCTGGGGGGTGCTCGACCGGCTGCTCGAAGAGCCGTGGATCAGAATCGAGGCGATCTCGGGAACCTCCGCCGGAGCCATGAATGCGGCGGTGTTGGCGGATGGATGGTCAATGGGCGGCGCCGATGGTGCGCGGGCCGCACTGGACGCATACTGGCGGCGTGTTTCCCGTGCCGCCGCCTTCAGTCCTCTGCAGCGCTCCCCCCTGGAACGGATGATGGGCCGCTGGACGCTCGATGCTTCACCTGTCTATCTCGCCATGGATCTGATGTCGCGTGTATTCTCGCCCTACGACCTCAACCCCACCGGCTTCAACCCGCTTCGCCAGGTGCTGGCCGAAAGTATCGATTTCGAGCGGCTGGCAACATCTCCGATCAAGCTGTTTATCACCGCCACAAACGTGCACACCGGTCGTGGACGAATCTTTCGCAACGGCCAAATCACGCCGGATGTGCTTTTGGCCTCCGCGTGCCTTCCCACGATGTTCCGGGCTGTCGAGATCGACGGTGAGCCCTATTGGGACGGCGGTTTCGCCGGCAATCCCACCATCACGCCTCTTATCCGCGAGAGCGACGCGCATGATACCATCCTGGTTCAAATCAATCCGAGGGAGCGCCGGAACACACCGAAAACAGCAGGCGATATCCTGGACCGCCTCAACGAAATTTCCTTCAACGCGCCGCTCCTGAAGGAGCTGCGCATGATTGCGCTGCTGCGCCAGGCCGCCGATCCCGGACATGGCGAAGGGGCGCGCTGGGCGGGCATGCGAACTCACCGGATCATGACCGACAGACTGGCTGAATTCGGCGCGTCGTCAAAGCTCAACGCCGAATGGGAATTCCTCGAGATGCTCAAGGTGGAGGGCCGAAAGAGCGCCGCCGATTTTCTGACCAGGCACGGCGTTGATCTCGGCAGCAAGTCGAGCTCCGATCTCGATGCGCTGCTGACGGAGTGCTGAGGGCGTGCGCCTCCTTGTGAATCTTGCTTGCAGCGATCATGAGGCCCGATGAGTGTCGTCGGAATCCTGATCGCTCCGGGTTTTCTGGTCTGGCTCGCTTATAGGGGCTGGAGTATTCTGCTTCTCGCTCCGCGGTGTGCCCTGATTGCTGCGCTGCTGGCAAATTGGACTCCGACCTTCATGTGCAACGCGGCGCGCTGGCAGTGGCGATCGTGGTGTTGATCGCGACGAATTTCAACCACTTGCCCATCCTGCGGGCGAGGATGGGTGCCGCAGCGAACGCTGCGGTGCTGCCTGCCTTCGAAACCGTGAAGGCGTGGGTGCTCGGCATCGAGGGTGGGCCGCTGGTCTCGTCTGCCGCGGCGACCAATATTCTTGCCGCCCTCACGGGCTCGGCATCGGGTGGTCTGACCGTTCCCCTTGATGCGCTCGGGCCGACCTATATGCAGACTCGCCTCGATCCCGGCCTGATGCACCGCGTAGCGGTGATCGGCGCGGGCACACTCGACACTTGCCGCACAACGGCGCGGTGGTCACGGCTGCTTGCCGTTGGTGGATCGAGGCATGGCGAAGCTATCGCGATATCGTCATGAACGCGATTGTCGGTCCGATCATCTCGCTTGTCGCCGTTATCGGGCTGGGGTCCGGGCTCGGTTCATTTTGATCGATGTCGAGAGGTTTGCATGGCGGGCCGCTGAATCCAGCCGCATTCCGGCGAGCGTGACCTAAAGACAGAAAGTCGGCGCGTATCGGCAGATACGGCATCGGAATTGATCTATTCTCGACGAAGCATTATTAGAGACTTCTGCTTTCGAGGCTCCTGAATGAAGGCCGATGGCATACCGAGGATTTCGACTGGCATCGCTGCCGCCGTGCTGCTCCTGGTGGCGGTCTACTACGGCACCGAAGTCCTTGCGCCATTGACGCTCGCCTTCTTCATCATTGCCATTGTCTGGCCGTTGCAGCAGTGGCTGCAACTGCGATTGCCGGCGCTGGTAGCTCTTGCCATCACGATCATTGTTACTGCCGTGGTGTGCCTTGGCTTTGCATCGCTGGCCGCCTTGGCCTTTGGGCGGGTCGGCCGTTCGCTGGTCGCCGACGCGTCGCGCTATCAAGCGCTTTACGAGGTGGCGGTGGCTTGGCTCGAAGATCGGGGAGTCTCAGTCGCCGGCTTATGGGCTGAGCATTTCAATACCGGATGGCTGTTGCGTGCTGCACGGCAGGTCACGGGACGCGTGAACACGACGCTGACTTTCTGGTTGGTAACATTGGTGTATGTCATGCTTGGGTTGCTTGAAGTCGACGATGCTCGACGAAAAGTCCAGGCGCTTGGCAACCAGGGCGCCGCGCGCATTCTGATTGACGCGACTGCCGCGACCGCGGTCAAGTTTCGAAAATACATGCTGGTCAGGACGCAGATGAGCGTCATGACGGGTCTGCTCATTTGGGCGCTCGCATGGATCACCGGGCTTCAGTTTGCGGCCGAGTGGGGAATCATCGCGTTCGTGCTCAACTACATTCCGTTTATCGGTCCTCTCATCGCGACGCTGTTTCCAACCCTGCTCGAAATGACGCAGTTTTCCACGTGGCAGGCGGTATCGGGAATATTCCTTGGCCTGAATTTGATTCAGTTCGTCGTCGGCAGCTACATCGAGCCACGCGTGTCCGGAGACGTGTTGTCTATTTCGCCCTTCGTCGTGCTGTTTGCCGTCTTCTTCTGGACCTTCATGTGGGGATTGGTCGGCGCCTTCATCGGGGTTCCGATCGTCATCGCAATCTTGACATTTTGCAGCTACCACCCGGGCAGTCGATTTATCGCAGATCTGCTCGGAGGGCCTGTGAAAGCTGTTGGTTCCCTGAACAGAAATCGCGAAGCCCCACAAGGCGATACTGCGGAATTGCCGAAATAAGCTCGCGCTGGTGGTCGTCACGACTGCGCGCACTCAACGAGGACGAGTCGGTGCTGCGGACGATAGGAAGGCCTGTCTGCATGAACAGAAGCAGGCCGGACCAACGCCATGTTGCCTAATGACCGCTGTTGGGCATGAAACGTGACTTCCAGTTCGCGCGAACGCCGCGCGGAGGGGCCGTGGATGTGTTTCAGGCCGCGGCCGCTGCGCAATTCAGAGAGGCCGCCACCTGGGCGCGGCCTCCGCGGTTGTGGTCTGATCTATTGCTTGGCGGCTTCGCCGGCGTCTCCCTTGGGGCCGGCCGGACCCGACGGGCCCGCGGGTCCCGGAGGACCTGCCGGCCCGGGCGGTCCGGGAAGGCCGCAGTTTTCTATCACCACTTCTCTCTTATCCTCCCCGGAGGTAATTTCGACGATGCAAGTCGAGGGGAACTCAGGTCCAACCCAACGAAACCCTCCGGTTGAACTGCTCTCGACTTGCACTGTTTTGCTTGGGCCGATTTTAAGACGCACGCTGTGCTCGCGCGGTCGTCTAACCCTTCCGACGATCACTAACTCGCCGCGCGTTATGGCCGCCGTCGTGATAAATATTTCCGCACGGGCATTTTCGCTCAATGTGATCACGCAGGCAGTTGCAACAGTTGCAACGGCGCCGATAAACTTTGCGGGCATGGCTATCCCCTACATTCTGTCGGAACGCTAAATTCGATCACTAAAACCCACTGTGAACAAGAGCGCGACTGCGCGCGCCGACCAAAGCCAAAAAGCGGCCAGACACACACCGGCGGGCCTCCCCGTGTCATGGCCGGCCATCGCCCGAAGGGCGTCGGTCAGCGCCAACCACAGACACGATGTCCCCAGTGCCACCAGCGACGTCCCCTCTGCCACCAGCAACCCCAACGACGGTGACGGCTACGCATGTGGCGATGCGGGCGGACCATCACCGTTTGCGCCGTCTGCGTCGCCTCGGCTCCTCTAGGCGTGATACCCCAGCCGATCATTGTAAAACCGGCGACGGCAACTACCGAGCCAGGCAAGATATCTGCGAGGAAGTTGCGGCGACTCATTGCTCTCACGGTGTTTTCTCCCTTGTCGGAATACCTTTTCAGTCGATGTGTATCTTAGCGCAAATTCTCAACGGATTTGGGAGCGCAACTGCGCCGTATCTGAATCGCAGCCGGTTCCGTCAGCTTGGCAGATGACCGGGGAAGGTGTTCAGAACACCCCGCGCGGTTCTATGAATTGCATGACGGCTCCAAAGAAGTCGGTGCCGATGACGAGCCCGATCTTGGGATAACACCCCGTTAAATAGAGTGATGCCTTCTGCTGTGGTGGGCCGCACATGACCGATGATCGACGCGCTCGTCGGGGACTGACGCGGATCGATTGCGTGCAATGACAACCCGGCGCGCGCGCTTGCGCGTCGTCACCGGTTTAGACGAGATGAAAAGAGCGACGAAATTGTTTTGCAAAATGCGCGGGTGAGAAGCCAAAACGACGGGTTCGCAACTGGCCGTTTTGCAGGATTTTGTAACGCGATCAATGGTAGCAGGAGATTTTAAGTCCCTTGCGTCTACCAGTTTCGCCACGTCCGCTTTATTCAGGAGATCCAGCTACTTAGCGCATTTACCGGAGAAGTAAAATCGGGATATTCTCCACCCAAACGCCCCATCAAGCTTTGGGCGAGGGCGGCCGCCAAAGCAAAGCCTCAATGCCGACATCCGGGCCTGCTTTAGGCAATCTCAACATTATCCACTTAACGAAGGTCCGATGCCTGCACACTTGTCCTATCGCCAGCCGATTTCGCGCACAGCCTTGGCGCTGGCGCTGCTTTTGCTCGGGGCCGGGCTGTCCGGCTGCGCCGAGATGAGCGACAGCATGACGTCGGCGTTCGCCGATCCCGCCAAATACGATCTCTACGAGTGCAAGCAGCTCGAGCCGGAACGCAAGAACCTGGCGAACCGTTCGGCGGAGCTGCAGGGCCTGATGGCGAAGGCCCAAACCGGCGTCGCCGGGCCCGTGGTGGCCGAACTCGCCTATCGCAACGAATACATCGCGGTGCGCGGCCAGTCGAAACTGGCCGAGGAAGCCTGGCGCAAGAACAGGTGCCAGGACGCGAAGCCGGAAGTGAAGGTTGAGCCGCCGGTGGTGGCGCCGGCGCCGGTGATCCGCGGTGCTCGTTCGTCGAAGTCCGGCAGCGCGGTTCATTAGAGACTTTTAGACACAACTTCCGCTCTTGCCCGACGGGCAAATCACCCCAGATGTGGGTCAATCCGCCGCCGCGAAAATATTTCGCTGGCGCCGTCGGGCAAATCAGTCGTTCAACTCCCGCCATCCTGTCCCACCAGAGGGGCGTTGGCCATCGTCGCGAACGAGGGGCAGGGAGCGGTGGACGCAGCAGCACGCGAGACGAACGGGTTGCAGCGTACGGTGAAATCGTTTGGGTCCGACGCCCCGGTGCTGGCGTCAAGTTGGCGGAAGCGAAAGCTGAAGCTGATGATGGTGGCAAGAAAGCCGGTCACCAGGACGAAATCGTATAAGCCGTAAAGCCATTGCGCAGGGAAGGCCGGGTGTTCTCCGCTGAACCTGTATGCTCGTGTGCAGTATTTTTAATGCACATCGCACGCGAGACCGCGGGTGCAGCGCGCACCCGGTCTTCCCTGCGCCCTCTGATTTCGAGGGCAAGGTTTTCTTGCAAAACTCCGGGCGCATCGCGCCGCGAGAACGAAATGTCGTATGCGAGATTCGTAGGATGGGTGGAGCGAAGCGATACCCATCAATACTGCCGGTGTGGCGATGGGTATCGCTTCGCTCCACCCATCCTACAAGACGGATTGCTTCGCTTCGGGCACCATCCCTCACACCCGCCAGTCGTAGATCCAGTCCTGGCGCGCCAGCATGCGTTGCGGGCCCATGGTCTTGATGGCGAGGTCGCGGGCCAGCGCCAGCGGTCCGGCGAGATGATAGATGCGGCCCTGCTGTCGCGCGGCGCGCTGCACCTGCAGCACGCGGGCGCGCCGCGATTTGCCGTAGCGCTTCAAGGCCGCCGGGATGCCCGCTGTGTTGTCGCCGGCGCTGTCGCCGAGTGCCTTGGCGAGCACCGCGGCATCCTCGATCGCCATGCCGGCGCCTTGGGCTGCAAACGGCAGCATCGCGTGCGCGGCGTCGCCGAGCAGGGCGATCGAGCCCGCGCTCCATTCGCCGAAATCCGGCACCGTGAACAGCGCCCATCGCCGCCATTCGTCGACCGCATTGACCAGCATCCGCGCGGTCGCGGGCCAGCGCGACGCGAACGCACCCTTGATGTCGTTGGCTTCGCCGGGAGCACTCCAGCCCGGCCTGTTCCAGGTGCCCGGCACGACAGCGACGACGTTGATCTGACGCCCGCCGGAGATCGGGTAGGCGACGAGATGCGCATTCGATCCCATCCAGAGCTGCACCCGCGCCGAAGTATATTCGCGCGGCAGCGCGGTCGCATCGAGCGTGCCGCGCCAGGCGATCAGTCCGGAGAATTGCGGCTGCACCTCCGGGAACAGATGATGCCGCACAGAAGACCAGATGCCGTCGGCCCCGATCAGCGCCACTGCCAGTTCCTGCTGCCGTGCATTGCCGCGGCGCTGCACCACCGTCAGCCCCTTGGCATGCGCGGTCACGTCCTCGAACTGGCAGCCGAGCCGCAAATCGATATCGGGGTGCTCGTTGACCGCGGCCTGGAGGGCGGCCTGCAGATCGGCGCGGTGGATCACCCAATAGGGCGCGCCGGCGCGAAACGACGCGGCTTCGCCGAGCGGCAGGCGGGCGATCTCGCCGCCGGCCCGCGCGCTCATGATGTTGATGGATTCGGGCGTCACGGCACGGCCGGCGAGCCGCGGCTTAAGCCCGAGGTCGACCAGGATGCGGCTGGCGTTGGGCGAAAGCTGCAGGCCGGCGCCGGCTTCCTCCAGCCGTTCGGCCTTCTCCATCACGACGACGCGAAAGCCCTTGGCGGCAAGCGCGAGTGCTGCGGTCAGCCCACCGATCCCGGCACCCGCGACGACGATGGTGCGGGTCGCTGCCACTAGGAAAGCCCCTTGGAAATCAGGCGACCTTGTCCTTCAGGACGCATTCGGGGGGACGCGCTTCGCCCGCGCCGAGGTCGGTGGCAAAGCGGTACAGGGTCGAGCAATACGGGCAGATGATCTCGTTGTCGTTGCCGAGATCGAGAAACACATGCGGATGGTCGAACGGCGGGTTGGCGCCGACACACATGAACTCCTGCGAGCCGATCTCGATCACCGGAACGCCGGCATCGTTATGGAAGTGCGGGACGACATGATCGGACATCAGCTTCACCTTGAATAGCAACGACGGACGGACACAATCGACACGACGCCGCGGCACGAAACGCCGCGCACCATAATGGCGGGTGCGGATGATTCCTAGAGCCAGAGTTCCCGGAGACAGATTTCTTGGAGCCCCGATTCCTGAAGATCACAGACGGTCTCTTGGGCTCATTTGCTCATGCAAATTCGACACAATCTTGTCGTCCCAGAGAAGCCCTTCTTTCGTCGGGGCCGTTGTGTCGTAAAAGCGGCAGACCCATCTCAGGTAGGACGAAAACACAGGGATTTTTCGGCAATGAGGCGGTTACGGATCGGTCTGGCGCTGGCAGGTATGGCGGTGTGCGTGACGGCACTCGCGCAGGTGGCGCCGCATGGCCGCGACGCCTTTGCGATTCTCGCCGCGCAGGACGACCCGGCTGCGCTGGCCGATCTCCAGGTCAATTCTGCTATGCGGAATAACCCGGCGCTGGTCGCCGGCAACATCGAGGCGGCGCTGACAGCTGAAGACGCCGATCTGGCGGCCAGCTTCGTCGAACTGGCGCGCGATCGGAACATCGCCGTCAGCGACGACCTGTCGAAGCGCGTCACGGATGCCGTCACGGAAACCAATTCGACCTCGCATTTCGCCAAGCGCTTTGCCACCGGTCTGGTGACCGGGAATGCCGACGATGTCGCCAGCCTGTCAGGCACGGTGGCCGGCGATCTCTTCGTGTTCGGCGATATCAGGGACGTCGTGCGCGAAGGTAAGCATCTGGCGATGGGCGAGGACACCGACCGGCTGGTGCTGGGCCTTGCGGCCGCAGGCCTTGCGGTGACCGCCGCGACCTATGTCTCCATCGGCGGCGCCGCGCCGGTGCGCGCCGGTCTCACCATGGTCAAGGATGCCCGCAAGGTCGGGCGGCTCGGCGAGGGGCTGACGGAGTGGGCCGGCCGTTCGGCGCGCGAAGTCGTCGATGCGCCCGTCCTGCAGCAGGCGGTGGCGACAGGTTCCGTGCTGCGGCCAAGCGAGACCGTTAGCGCGATAAGAGCGGCGTTCCGCGCCGAGAAGGCCGGCGCGCTGGTGCGGCTCGCCAAGGACGTCGGCCGCGTCGGCGAAAAGGCCGGCATGCGCGGCGCGCTCGATACGCTGCGGATCGCCGAAGGCCCGAAGGATGTCGCCCGCGCCGCGCGGCTGGCGGAAGCCAAGGGCGGGCAAACCCGCGCGCTCCTGAAGATTCTCGGCCGCGGCGCGCTGCTGCTGGCGGCCGGCGCGTTCAATCTGTCGATGTGGGTGTTCGGCGCGCTGCTGGCGCTGTTCGGTTTCCTGTCGTCGATCAAGGCGACCACCGAGCGCGCGACCGAGTCATGGCTGCGCCGCAAGAAGGCGCGCCGCCTCAGGAAGCAACTCGCGGCCGCGCGCCTGCCGCAAGGTCCGGCTCTGGCGGGTGCCCCCGCGCACGGCTAGACTTGCGGTCCTCCAGAGATCGCCAATTCTGATCCCCAAAAACGGCAGAAACGGATTGAATGATGCCGAGTTTCCACAACGGCGCTGTTGAAATTGCCTATCTCGACGAAGGCGAGGGCGATCCGATCACTCTCGTGCATGGCTTTGCCTCGAGCAAGAACGTGAACTGGGTCTATCCGACCTGGGTGTCCGACCTGAAGAAAGCCGGCCGCCGCGTCATCGCGCTCGACAATCGCGGCCACGGCGATTCCGCAAAACTCTACGACGCCGCGCAGTACGAGATATCAATCATGGCGGATGACGTCATCGCGCTGATGGATCATCTCAAGATCGCCCGCGCCGACGTCATGGGCTATTCGCTGGGCTCGCGGATGACGGCTGTGCTGGCGCTGAAGGCGCCGCAGCGGCTGCGCTCGGCGATTCTGGGCGGCATCGGCATCGGGCTGATCGAGGGCGGCGGCCCCGGCGAGAATGTGGCGGCAGCCCTCGAAGCGCCGTCGCTGGAGGACGTCACCGATCCGGTCGGGCGTACCTTTCGCGCCTTCGCCGACCAGACCCGTTCCGACCGCCGTGCGCTCGCCGCCTGCCTGCGCGGCTCGCGGCGATTGATGACGCGTGAGGAAGCCGCTGCCATCACCGGCGTGCCGGTGCTGATCGCGGTCGGCACCGCGGACGAGATCGCCGGCTCGGCGACGGCGCTCGGTAAGATCATTCCGGGCGCGCAAGTGCTCGACATTCCGAACCGCGACCACATGCGCGCCGTCGGCGACAAGGTCTACAAATCCGGAGTCATCGATTTCCTGTCACGCCGGCCGTGACGGTTCGTCGCTGCCGGCAAAATGCCGGAACGCGGCGATCAGCACCACCAGCGTCGCAAGCCACGCCATCCGCGCGCCATAGCGATCATGCGGGCCGGAGATCACGGCGCAGATGACGGCGTTGCCGAGCAAAGCGAGCGACACCGTGCCGGCGAGCAGCGTGAGATCGTCGAACGGCCGCAGCCGTAGCCCGTGGCCGAACAGGATCACCGCCAGCAGCATCGAAGCCAGTGCGGTGGGAACATGGATCGTGTTGATCGCGGTGAAGTCCAGATGCCCGCGCTGCTGGCGCGCCGCGCGCATCGCCTCCAACTGGGCTGGAAGAAAGTGCTCGAAAATACCGTAGGTGTGGCCGAGCCAGACGTTGCTGCCTTCGCCGGTGGCGACATGGACCAGTTGCTGCGCGGTGCCGGCAAACGCCGCCTTGGCCTGCCAGGCCGGATATTCGGCGAGCGAATGCAGCACGATGAAGCCCATCTCGTCGTTCAGTCCCTGAAAGCGGCCGAGCGTGTTGAACATGCTGTTGCCCCACAGGAACTGGTCGGCGGTGGCCGGCAACCGGTCGCGATAGGGGCAGAGCTTCAGTTGCTGCTGCGGGCAGTGGTCGCCGAGGTAACGCGCGACGATGCCGTCCTGCATCATCCGTCCGAACGCCACGCCATAGCCGCCGGGCGTCCAGGCCAACTGTCCCGACAGCGCGAAATTCGTCGACAGCAACAATGCAGCACCGGCGACGACGGTGAAGCTGCCCTGGGTCAGTCCGGCAATGGAGATCCGCCCGCGCGAAAATGGCCGCGCGATCCACCCCACGGCGCACAGTCCAAGCAGCACCCCGAGCGTGGCGCTGTGGGTTGCGGCGGCAAAGGCCGTCAGGCCGAACAGCAGGCATTTCTCCGGCGTCGAGGTCCGCTCGCCATGCACCGCCAGGATGAAGAGCGACAGCACCGACAGGCCTGCGAAAATATCGGTCAGGAGCATGCTGGCAAGCCATGGCAGTGCGGTGGTCAGGATCAGCACCAGGCTTATCGCCAGAAGCCGCAACGGCTGGGCCATGCCGAGCACGCGCAGCGTCAGTTGCAGGATCCACAGCGTGGCCAGCGCCTGGATCGCGAGGTTGATCCAGAAGGCGGAATCCTCGCCGAAATGCAGATAGAGGCCGAACGCCGTCGAGCGGCTGGGCACCAGGTAGCCTTCGTACCACCGTGCCAGGTAGCCGCCGGTGTCCCACTGGAGCAGCGGATAGCCGTTCCAAAGAGCAGGGGCGAGCAACATCAGGGGAATGGCGGCAGCGGTAATCCAGACCGCCGGCGAATAGGCGATCCGCGCGTGTAAAATCTGCGTATTGATGTCACTTCCCCCGGTTTCGGCCAGCCTGCCGGGAATGCCGGGGAGCTCGAAATTCACCAATAGTCGGACGTCGCCCGGCTTGATTTTCGGAAATTGCCAACCACCTTGATCTAACCCGGAACCGATTCCGGGCATTCGGCGGGGGTACTCTGTCGAAGCCGCCCCGGGACAGAAGTCCACCAGCCGTGCTATAATATCCCGACCAACCAGCGAATTTGCGCGATAAGCCCGCGAGAGACGCCGAGAGAAATCAAATGGCAGTGCATCAGGTCAATCCGCAGGGTTCGAAGCTGGCCGCGCTCGATCCGATCTGGGATCGGGTGCGGGGCGAGGCGGAAGACATCGTCCGCCGCGAGCCGGAGCTGGCGTCCTTTATCTATTCGACGGTGCTGCATCACGAGCGCCTGGAAGCGTCGGTAATCCATCGCCTCTCCGAGCGGCTCGATCATCCGTCGCTGTCGGGTGACCTGATCCGTGGGACCTATGACGAGGCGCTGCGCGACGAACCCGATCTCGGCAACGCCTTCCGCGCCGATCTGGTCGCGGTGTTCGACCGCGATCCGGCGACCTCGCGCTTCATCGATCCCTTGCTCTACTTCAAGGGTTTTCACGCCCTGCAGACCCATCGCCTGGCGCACTGGCTCTATCAAAAGGGTCGCAAGGATTTCGCCTATTACCTGCAGAGCCGCTCGTCGGCGGTGTTCCAGACCGACATCAATCCGGCCGCGAGAATCGGCCGCGGCATTTTCCTCGATCACGCGACCGGCTTCGTCTGCGGCGAGACCGCCGTGATCGAAGATGACGTTTCGATCCTGCACGGCGTCACGCTTGGCGGCACCGGCAAGGAGAACGAGGACCGTCACCCCAAGATTCGCCATGGCGTGCTGATCGGGGCGGGCGCGAAGATTCTCGGCAATATCGAGATCGGCCATTGCGCGCGCATCGCCGCCGGATCGGTGGTGGTCAAGCCCGTGCCGCACAACGTCACGGTTGCCGGCGTTCCCGCCAAGATCGTGGGCGAGGCCGGCTGCGCCGAGCCGTCGCGCACCATGGATCAGATGATCAACGCCACCGGGCTTTGATTCATAAGGCTTTCTGGCCGCCATCTTTGTGAAGATACGGCTAGCGGTCGGCGTCGTCTCGTCCTAAAACGTCCCGGAAAATCCCAAGAATCTGATCAAGAATCTGGTTCAAGAATCCGATTGGAGATGACCCGTGGACGTTCAGGAAGTCAGAAAGCTCGACGCCTATCTCAAGCGCGTGTTCGGCAATCCGAAGATCCGCGTCGTGCCGCGGCCGAAAAAGGACGACTCCGCGGAGGTCTATATCGGCGAGGAGTTCATCGGCGTGCTGTTCGTCGATGACGAGGACGACGATCGCTCGTTCCAGTTCCAGATGGCAATTCTCGAGGAAGACCTCGCCGATCTCGGCTGAGACGAGGGGTAGCTCTGCTACCGCGGGTAGCTCTGCTACCCCTTCTGGCCGTGCATCTGCACGGTCAAACGCTCCATCGCGTTTGCCACGTCGCGCCATTTCGCAAGCCAGCTTCTCGGAAAGCGGAACGTCAGGTCGGCGCCGTCGACGCGGCGCTCGCTCAGGCACATGCCGGGCGTCATGCCATCGCGCGTGCAGCGGGCGTTGAGGGCGGGTGCGCCGGCCGAGAACAGATCCTCATTGGCATAGGGCGAGCCGTCGCGGAACGCGCGCATCGTCAACCCGTCGTCGATCGGCGTTGAGGCCTGGTCGAGGTAGCGCGGGTAGATGGTGCGGACCCTGGTGTCGGGCGCCAGCGTGTCGTGGTGGGCTGATATCGACAGGAAGATCCGGTCGATCGGCTGCTGGGTGCCGTCCTCGACCATGTCGGCGCTGATGTGCCTGGGCGCCTCGGGAGCCTCGAGCGACGGGAACACGAAGCTGAGATCGACGCGCTCCTGCGGCCCGGAATGGCGCTGGATTTTGCGGCGGATCGCCGACGTCGGCACGTTGAACAGGGTTGTGCCAACGCTGACCGGCAATCGCTCCGGACCGGTTGCGGCGCCGGCGCCCCAGGTCGGCCACAGCAAATAGGCGACCAGCGCGACAGCGCCTGCGGTCAGCGTTGCCGCCACCAGGATCAGGGCCATGTGGCCGCGCGGATCCCTCCGCGTGTCGCGGGCGATGTGCTGGGCCGTCGAGAGGAAGGTCATGAAGGAGGCATCGTTAAGTTCGAATCACTTGGCGAATATGCCATGTGTCCGGACATTTCCGCATGATTTCGCCGGACTCGTGGCGGCCCGAGCCATGCGCCATCGATGTTGCAACCGCCGGCTGTTAACCTTTCCTTAAGGATGAGGTGGCGGCGGACCGCCGATTTTGCGAAAGCAGGCGCGGTTTAGTCGAGTAGCGGAAGTATCCATGTCGCCTGATGCGTTGAATTCCCTGTTCTCCCTCTGCATCGGCTTTGCGCTCGCAGGCGCCTTGGCCAGCGGCTATCAGGCGATGGCGGAGCGGCCGGCGGGTTTTGCATTGCTCGGCGAGGGCGTGGCGCCGAAGACCTTCGCCGCGGTTCCGTTTCTGGTCTTTGCCGCACCCTTCATCATCATGCGGAACACGCTGCGCGGCGCCAAGATCGAGCGCCGGCGCTTCGAGTTCGTGATGATGGCCACCGTGCTCGCGGGCTTCTGGAGCCTGATGTCCGGCACGTTCGTGGTGATGACGCTGCGCGCCGCCGGCGTGCTGGCCTGAGGCCGGCAATCTGCCTCGCTTGATCCCGCGCCAGCGGCTATGCCAAGGTCTCCGTGAACGGAGACCTTTTTGTTATGGCGATCTACGAACTCGACGGGCAGGGCCCTGACCTCCCGGCAAGCGGCAACTATTTCATCGCGGATACCGCCGACGTCATCGGCAAGGTGCGGCTGCTGGAGCAGGCCAGCGTTTGGTTCGGCGCGGTGTTGCGCGGCGACAATGAGTGGATCGAGATCGGCGAAGGCTCCAACGTGCAGGACAATTCGACCTGCCATACCGACCGCGGCTTTCCGCTCACGATCGGCAAGAACTGCACTGTCGGCCACAACGTCATCCTGCACGGCTGCACACTGGAAGACGGCGCGCTGGTCGGGATGGGCTCGATCGTGATGAACGGCGCCAGGATCGGCCGCGGCAGCATCGTCGGCGCGGGATCCGTCATCACCGAGGGCAAGGAATTTCCCGAACATTCGCTGATCATCGGTTCGCCCGCGCGCGTCATTCGCACGCTGTCGCCCGAACAGGTCACCGCGATGGGAAGCGCGGCGCGGTTCTATGCCCTTAATGGCCCGCGGTTCAAAAAAGGCATGAAGAAGATCGGCTGAAGCATCCCGAGTGAGACATGCCGGCTGTAGCCGTCTCGCTCAGCTTCCTTCCTACTCGTTTGCCTCGATCGTGCCGGCGACCTGCTCATGGCCGGCAGCCCAGAGCGCATGCTGTTCGCTGCCATCCTGATAGGGATTGGCTTGCGCAGGAATACCCTCGCGCGCCGCGCGCTGGCCTTGTTCGAACGGGTCGGGGTCGGTGGTCATGAGGAGGCCTTTCGCGTTCTCGATCTCGTCTTCCCTGGCGTCGCCGCCCGGGAAGGCGCCGCGCTCTTGCGTAGCGCATCCCTGAGATCGATCGGGATGCCGTGCTTCTTGAGGACGTCGGCAAAGGCTTCATCAGCCAGTTCCTGAATCGTCGCCATCCGGTCGCGTCCAAGCTGGGTGAGCTTGGCGAACGTGTCTTCGTCAAACGCGATCAATTTGCGCACGTGTCGTCGGCTCCTGGCCGGAGGCTCTGGTGGCTTCAATGATTGGTGAAGCCGATGGTTCCTGGAACAAGCCGGGCGCGCTCCCGTTAAACTGTAAAGGGAGATTTTCGATGATCCGGGCATCCGCAATTGTCGCGATCGCGGTCGGCGCGATTCTGCTTTCACCGGCGATATCCTTTGCCTTTGCCCAGAGCGCCGGCGGCGCCTCTGCTGGCAGCAGCGGCGCTGCAAGCTCGCCGGGCGCGGCGATCGCACCCGGCACCAACAGCGCCGGCACCGCGCAATCATCCGGCGCGAACACCGCGCCGGGAGTGACGACCGGCTCGGCAGGATCGCTCGGAACGGGCACGGCGCCAACGACAGCCACGGGCAGTGACACTGCGATCAACGCCGAGAACAAGACGATCGACCGCAAGCTGAACAGCATCTGCCGAGGCTGCTAGCGGTGCCCAGCGGTCGGTCGCGCAGAAGTGAGAAAATTGTTCAGGCGACAGGCGGCAAGTCGCCATAGATTTGTGGCGGGATCCTTATGGGTCTGACGCCGGAAGCGTCATTTGGTTCAACGCGAATGATCACGGAGGATGAGATGTTACGTAAAGCGATGATCGCGTTATTCGCGATGGCGTCAGTTGCCGTGCTCGCACCGGGCAGCGCGTCAGCGCGCGGCGGGTTTGGCGGCGGAGGATTTCACGGCGGCGGCGGTGGTTTTCATGGTGGTGGCTTTGGAGGCGGTGGCTTCCGCGGTGGCGGTTTTGGTGGCGGCGGCTTCCGCGCCGCAGCCATCGGCGGCGGCGGTTTCCGTTCAGCCGCGATCGGCGGCGGTGGATGGCGCGGTGGCGGATGGCACGGTGGCGGTTGGCACGGCGGATTCCGGCACCGTGGATTCCCGTTTGTCGCCGCCGCGGTCGGTGCCGGTCTCGGCTACGGCCTCTACGGTTACGGCTACGACGACTATGATTACGGCTACTACGGCGCCTACCCGGCCGCCTATGACGACTCGTATTATTACGGTGACGACGGCGGCTGCTATGTCGTTCGGCAGCGCGTGCTGACACCCTATGGCTGGCGCATCCGTCCCGTGCAGGTATGTAACTGAAGTCTCTGCTTTCCAACGGGTTTCGCCGAACCAAGCGCTCGGCGGAAAACCCGGAGATGAGCGATTGGGAATGAAACACGCGGCCCCGGTGTTTTGATCACCGAGGCCGTTGTGTTGCGTAGTGGTACGCCGTTTGCATCGCAGCAGGGATGTTGAACATGCTCACAACCCCGGCTTTGACGTTTGTCTTCCTGGGCATCGTTGTCAGTTTGGGCACAGCGTTGGTGTGGGTGCTCTGGGAATTCGAACAAACGTCGAAGCATGCTCTGTCGAAAGCGCATCGTCCCCGCGATCGCGTGAGATAGGCCGTATCAAACAGCCGGCGCGCAGCCTTGGCTGCGCGTCCGTTATGCTGTGCGCTCTAACGCTTTAGCCTAACACGCCGTACTTCTTGAACCACGCCTGCATGTTCGCCCACGCATCGTCGGCGGCTTCCTTGCGATAGCTGGCGCGATAGTCGGCGTGGAAGCCATGTGGGGCGCCCGGGTAAAGCTTGAACTCGGCGGTCTTCTTGTTCTCCGCGAGCGCCGCCTTCAGGGCTTCGACGGTGGCGACGGGGATGCCGGTATCCGCCTCGCCGTAGAAGCCGATCACCGGCGCCTTCATCTCCGGCGCAAGCTGCGTCGGGCTCTTCGGCCACAGCGGGTTCGGCGGATCGACCGGCGGACCATAGAACGCCGCGCCTGCCTTCAGCGTGGGGCTGTGCGCGGCATATTCCCAGACCGTCCGTCCGCCGCGGCAGAAGCCGATGATGCCGAGCCTGGACGTATCGCCGCCCTGCGACTTGGCCCAGGCGACGGTACTGTCGAGATCGGACAACAGCTCGGCATCCGGTTTCGAATTCACGATCGGCAGCAACTGCGGGATGTCAGTGATCTTGGTGAGATCGCCGCCCTTGCGGAAGTAATAATCCGGCGCCACCGCGAACGCGCCGAGCTTGGCGAGGCGCCGCGTCACATCCTTGATGTATTCGTGCAGGCCGAAGATCTCCATCGCCACCAGCACCACCGGCGGGTTCCTGACGCCGTCGGGCTTGGCGAAATAGCCGGGCATCTCGCCGTCAGCGACTTTGATTTTGGCGTCACCGGTGGTGAGACCGCTGGTGTCGGTCTTGATCACGTCGGCCCGCACCGGACCCGCGGCGAGCGTGTAGCCGGCGGCAACGGCGGCGGACGCGGTCATGAAGCCGCGGCGCGAGAATGGCGCGACCTTTGTCAGTCCGATGACATCCGAGGTTAGCAACGGTTCCGTACTCATTGGGAATCCTCCATTTTTCAGGAGGCGCATTCAGCGGATAAACCATGCTGAACGCAAATCACCTGCTTGCGAGGATTTGGCAGGCTTGAGGCGATGAGGACATGCCGGGAAGGGACGATTGCAGGGCACAAAAAACAAGGCCGTCGACGCAGTATACCGTCAACGACCTTGCCAGCCCCGGACATTGAAATCGGCTCACGCCATCCGGTAAACTGCACGATGACCCGGATTTTCACTTGCGTATGTGAACCAGTTCACACTTGGCCCGAAAAAGTTCCGGCGGGCCCATTTTTGCCATCCCGAGGCCTGAAATGGCCATGAAGGTTGCCGGCCAGGATTGAACGCGGGGCTTTGGGCCGGCGACCGATGGGAACCGTCGTCCCGGAGTGGCTGCCGCCGCCATGAAGACACTGATCTTACTGTGCGTCGTGCTGGCTGCCGGGCTTGCCGGGTGGATCGCCTGGCAGCGCACACCACGAAAGCACGATCCGGTCGAATACTTCAGCGGGTGGGGTGGATACGGGCTCCCGATCCGCCTGACCGGCCGGATTACGAAAGACGAGGCAGATGCCATCGCCGCGCGGGGAAACGCCTACCTGATTGGTTATTTCGACGGCGACAACAGGCTGGTCCGCAACGTCAAGATGCTGCGGGGCGAGGTCTTCTTCGAGCACGTCTACGATTATTATCCGAACGGCCGGCTCAGGCGGGTCAAGGCCACCAACCCAGAGGGTGTGGAGACCGTGCGGGAGTATCGGCCATCCGATCGTGCGGGGTTTTTCTGGTAGCGCGCTGGCGGCCCCGGATCGCGTCCGGGGCGTTAGGTCGTCAGGCGTTTTCAATCAGCCTTGCGTCTTGCCGCGCTTGCGGTTCACGCTCCTGATCGCGTGAGGCTTGGCCGATCCGCCGGCCGACCGTTTGCGGGTCGCGGGCGGGTTGGCCGGCTCGGACGCCCGCACGCTGGCAAAGGATTGCCGCAGCCCGTCGATCGATTCGGTCAGCGTTCCGACCTGTTCGGAGAGTTTGCGCGTGTCGGCCTGCTGTGCGGCCAGCAGCCGGCGCACGGTCAGCAACTGATCCTGGACCACCTGGAGCTGGTCGATCGATTCCTGCTGGGTCACTTCCAGGCCCCTGGTCTTTTCGACCAGTTGCTCGGAGGCCTGCGCGGTACGCGCCTGCAATTGCCGGGTCGCGACGACGCGATCGGTCTCGGGCGTGGTGCCGGTATAGGCGCGCCAGAGCGTCATGGAGCCTATTCCCAACAGCACGATGGCGAGGGCCACCGCGCCGATCGCGATCGGCTGTCCGCCGAAGCGTGCGAAGGAACTGGTACTCCGGGAGGTGAGTTCGGGCATGAGACTCCAAAGCCGGACGTGATTTGCAATGCCCTCGATTACCACAGGCGCGGCGGCGCTAAAACCCGGGATTTACCCGTCTTGTGCGGGATTCCGGGTAAAACCTTGTGGAATCAGCCTTTTCCGGGGCGGCTGCGGCTCGCAACCAACCGGCGGCGGGAATGGATCGCTAGCGCCAGTTCAGCGGCTGCCATGCCACGGTGCATTGGCTGTCACAGCTGTTGCAGTGAACCGGCTGGTCGAAGGTGTTGGCCAGCTCCCATTGCTGCGACCTGTTGCTCCACTGCGCGATGGCGTGACAGATCAGATCGTCCGACTGGCAGCGCGCGCACACCGGCGCGAACCGCGTGTCACGCTGACTGGTATTGGGGCTGGCAGTGGGCCTTGGGCCCGAGTTCGGGTTGAACGGATTGACAAGTAAGGCATGCCGCATCGGATCCCCGTCCGTCAGAGCTCGCTCTCGCGAGAGTCGTCAGCATAGGCGCGGAGTGACGTGAATGTCTTCAGCGCAGGCGCGCGCTCTTGTGGATTGCGCTGAGAAAATCATCGCGCGTTGCCGATGTTCCACACCAGCGATGAGCGCGACACAAAAAGATGCGGCCAGCCTTTGGGGGAAGGCTGGCCGCGCGCGAACCGGTCTGGGACGGGGAGGGGTGGGAATGTGACCGGGTCGCGGGTTGGTAGATCCTTGTTCGTTAGCGATCGCGTGACGAGGCGGTTGCGAGCGCCGGGCGGTTGTCACCGAGCGAGACCCACACATTGGGATCGCTCTGCGACTGACGCTTGACGAAGCGGTAGCCGGTCTCGGTCCACGCCACGACGTTTTCGTTCTGGTTGTCGAGAACGAACTCGCCCTTGTCTGTTTTCACGGTCAGCACCGCATGGCCTTCGCCCTTCTTGTCGCGCACCACCGTGATCAGCAGCGCTTCGCGCGGCCATCCGGCATCGATCAGCATCTTGCGCTTCAGAAGCACATAGTCCTCGCAGTCACCGTAACCGTCCGTCGGCAACGACCACTTCTCGATCACACCCCAATGATCCATGTCGGTGATCGGCTTGATGGTTTCGTTGACCCACTTGTTGACCCGCAGCAAATCCCGCCAAGCCGTCTGCGACATCACGATGTCGCGCGGCTGAGATGCAGCGCCGCGGCACTCGCCGGGATTCTCGGCGCAGAATTCGACCCAACCGATCGGCGAACGCGTGGTGTCGCCGAGGCTGGCATAGAGTGCGTCGGCGGCTTTCGCCGGGACGCTCATTGAAGCGCTCATTCCCAAAAGGATGGCGATTACAGCCAGTCCCTTCCCCTGTCCCCTGAACAACATTGCGGCCCCCGTTTCTTGTTGGGACCATGTTTTGCACAGAGGTTTTGCGGTGCGCCTAAGTCAGGCAAGTACATTTGACGCGAATACAAGTAAAAGCCGCAGAAAATTCGATCTATACTTGAATCGAATTAGATTAAAATTTGAAACAACTGCAATTGATTCAAATTTTATGCATTAACGCGCCAGGCGCTGCGGCAGTGGCGGATTCCAGCGGAAAAGCCGCCGGCATTAACCGCATCTTGCGGGCATCGGATCGCGCAAAAACGGCCTCGGGCCGTGCGGAGGATGCCTTCGCGAGGTCCAAAACCAGGGATTTGGGGCGTCTGGCGCTTTACCGCGTGGTAACCGCGTCGATGGGCAGCACACCGGATGGCTCACGAATGCGCTTTGGCGAGGCCTTCCGCGGGACTTCGAGGCGACGGATACGGCCGCCGGGGTCGAAACCCCGGCGGAGCGTCGTTCGAACGATCGTCGCTATTTGAGAGCGGCCTGACCGGCCAGCGACACCACATTGTCCTGCGAACCGGAGCCGCCGCTGACGCCGATGGCGCCGACCACCTTGCCGCCGACCAGCAGCGGATTTCCACCGCGTGACGCGATGACGTCATCGAGGGTTGTCAGATAGGCAAAGTAGGGTCCCTTGCCGATCAGCGTTTCGAACACCAGGGTCGGACGGCGGTAGCGGGTCGACGTGCGGGCCTTGTGCTGCGAGACGCCGATGGAGGCGTATTGGCAGTTGTCCTGCTTCTCGAAGTAAACGAGATCGCCGCTCGGGTTCACGATCGCGACGCAGAACGCATTCCAGTTTCGCTTGGTGGCTTCCGCGACGGCGGCGGCGGCCACCATCTTGGCGGTCTCGAGGTTGATCGGCTCGCCATAGGGCGGCGGCGTCAACGCGTCCGGGACCGCATCGTTGGGATTGTCGGGGTTGGGCGGCACCTGGGCAAAGGCTCCCGTGCCAATCAAGAGCGCAACGCATACGACGCTTGCCAGCGCAATCAGACGACGCATTCAATCCTCCCAAGGGTTTGTTTTTCGGCCCCGGTCCTGACCAGTTCCGGGGCGCTGCGACGATAGCGCGTTTTCCGGTCGTTTCCGACGCCAGAATCAATCGGTCGCGGTATCCGACCGGATATATCGCGGATATCGCGGCGGGGGCCACATCCGGCCGGCGGCCCAATCAGTGCTTGGCAAAGCGCAGCACCCATGCATCCATGGGCAAAAAACAGGGAGGCTCATATGAAACGGTCCGTCTGGATTTTGCCGGCATGGCTGTGTCTGACCGTAGCTGTGCAGGCGCAAGGGAAGATCAATCCCACCGATCCGCAACCGACCTGCCAGATGTGTCCCGGCACCTACATCCCCGTCAGCGAGCTCGATGCCTATACGAAAAAGGCGCTCGACGAAAAGCTGCTCGACCAGCAGGTGCGGGACATCGATATCGGCAAAGCCAATATCGGCATCGGGATGGTCCATCGCGGCAAGCTCGACAAGCCGAATCCGGATTCCGTCGCCGAACATGACCAGATCAGCGAGGTCTATCATGTGCTGTCGGGGGCTGCGACGCTGGTGCTGGGTCCCGATATCGTCAACCGGCAGCGACGGCCGGCGACGATGCGTACCGTTGTCGAGTTCAACGGACCCGGCAACAACGGCTCCGAGGTTCGTGACGGCATCGCCTACGAGATCAAGGCCGGCGACGTCGTCGTCATTCCGGCCGGCACCGGACACTGGTTCACGAAGATCGAGGACCACATCGACTATCTGATGGTGCGGATCGATCCGGACAAGGTCACGCCGCTGAAGAGCGAGGCGCAGTCCAAGGATTATCTGTCGAAGCCGGCGAAGAAGGGGGACTAAAGCGTTTTCAAGCGAAGTGGGAACCGGTTCGCGTGAAGAAAACGCATCAAAAAAGAAGCTCTACCGGGCGGTGACCGCGTCTTCGAGCGTGTCGCTGTTCTGCTCGTGGACGAACTCGAGCGCAAAGCCTTCTTCGAGGTTGCGCACCACCCGCGACTGGACCTTGCCGAGCATGACCAGCGATTTCAGCGGCGGGCGGTTTTCGGCGGCGATCGCCGCCCCCGACAGCGACAGGTCGATGATCCGGCAGGTCATCTTGCTGCCGTCCTCGAGCGTCATCAGCGCGATCGGGTTGCGCGGCACGATACGGTCGTGGCGGCGGTCTTCCGGCAGATTGAGGATATCGCGGTTGGCGAGCCAGGTGAGCTGGGCGGCGAGCTTGTCGCGCTTGCGGGCGGTGGCGCCGACCGTCATGGCAAAGCCGTTATCGATGATACGGGTGATGCGGCCCTCGACCCGGCCGATATGGTCGAGATAGGCGATCACGCGATCGCCGACATTGCCGATGCCGGGCGCCAGCAAGGCGAGCCCGCCCGGCGACATATTGATGATCTGGCAGGGAAATTCGCGGCGGTCGGGCAGCATGTAGCGGCCGAGCAGGTGGACCTTGACGCGCTGAAAGCGCCGTCGCTCCTGGGCGGACGGTACCGTAGGTGATTTCTTTTGCGCAAACGACATCTGGCCACCCGACAGCCGGTCCTTCGGCGTCAAATGACCCTAAGGCCGACAGGGTTAACGAGCGGTTAGCAGCGGTTGCATCAAGGGTGGGCATCGCGCGGCGTGCGGTCGCGGCGCCACAATCCGGTTGAAACCCGGCAGCAGCCGCGGACCAGACTGCAACATGACGGTGCTACCGGAGCAGCCGTCCTGCAATTTGCCGGCTCCATGAATCGGAACCGATCGCAAGATCGAGCATCTGCAACAGCGCGACCGTCGCGGTGGCTTTGTCGCCGGCTTCGTACCGGGCATCGGCGCGATTGGCATCTCAGCCCGCTTCACATAGGCTCGCGTTTGCCCGCGCAAGGACAATCAACAATCGCCGCAAGAAATCACGGACGGGCCGGAGGAAATTCCATGGGGCCCATTCGCGTATGCACCTATGACGGTCCCGGCGCGCAGCCGGTCATTCGCAACGTGCCGTGGCCGAAAATTCCGAAGAAGGGCGCGCTGATCAAGGTCGGCGCCTGCGGGGTCTGCGGCACCGACCTGCATATCCTGAAAGGTCATTGGCCAAAACCGTTGCCATGGCCATTCACGCTCGGCCATGAGATCGGCGGCGTGCTGGTCGAAGTCGGTTCCGAGTTCAGGGAAGACTTCATGAGCAAGCCGCTCAAGGTGGGATCGAAGGTCATGATCCCGCCGCTGATGCCATGCGGCCAGTGCTATTACTGCATCCATTATCCGCAGAGCGCCAACAAGTGCCTGACGCCGGTCTATTACGGCCGCTATCTCGGCTTCGACAAGGCGCCGCATCTGTGGGGCGGCTGGGCCGAATATGTCTATGTCGATCTCGGCGAATTGCCGGGCACCAAGATCTACAAATTGCCCGACGACATGTCACTGCGGCTGGGTGCGCTGTCGGAGCCCTTGACCTCCTGCATCCGCGCCTTCAACCGCGCCACCCGCGCCGGCGGCTTTAGCTGGGGCGACACGGTGGTGATCCAGGGTTCCGGCCCGATCGGAATTCTCGCAGTCGCTGCCGCGCAGGAAATGGGCGCGGGCAGGGTGATCTGCGTCGGCGCGCCGGAGACGCCGCGGCTGGCGCTGGCGCGCAAGTTCGGCGCGGAGGCGACTGTTGATATCGATCAGCTCAAGTCGCCGGAAGAGCGCATCAAGGCGGTGCGCGACATCGTCGGCGGTTTTGGCGCCGATCTGGTGATGGATTGCTCGGGTCATCCGAGTGCCGGCCCCGAGGGTATCGAGATGCTGCGTGATGGCGGCACCTATGTCGAGATGGGCCAGTTCACCGATGCCGGTTCGATCAACACGTCATGGCACCGCATCTGCACCAAGGATCTCAACGTGCTGGGCTCGTGGGGATTTACCGGTAACGATTTGCCGCTCGGCGTCGACATGCTCTATCGCACCCGCAACAAGTATCCGTGGCTCGACATGCAGACGATCTATCCGTTTACGGAAGAGGGCATCGGGCAGGCGGTTGCGGACGCGATGGCGATGAAGACGGTGAAGTCGACCATCGTGCCGTGGCCGGAACTGGTGGAATGATACGGTTGCGCCGCGTGCTGCGTGCTGCGGTCCTGTGCGGCGTATTGGCGCTGATCGGGCCACATGCAGCCTAGCGTGTCGCGCAACTTGCGTTGAGGCGCTGAAATTGAAATCCGCCATTGTGCCGCGGCCGAAACTGATGAGAAGATGAGGAGGCGTCGACAAGCGGCATAACAACAAGCCGCCCAACAATAAGAACAGGGAGACGAACTCATGAAGTGGCAAGCGGTCATCGCTGCGACACTCATCTCGGTAACATCCATCTCGGTAACATCGGCGGCAGGTGCTGCGGACAAGAAATATGGTCCGGGCGTGACCGACACCGAAATCAAGCTTGGGCAGACGTCTCCCTATAGCGGACCGGCCTCGGCCTACAGCGTCATCGCCAAGGCCCAGCTCGCCTATTTCAAGATGATCAACGACCAGGGCGGCATCAACGGGCGCAAGATCAACCTGATCAGCATCGACGATGCCTACAGCCCGGCCAAGACGGTCGAGCAGACGCGCAAGCTGGTCGAGCAGGAAGAGGTAGCGGCGATCCTCAATCCGCTGGGCACGCCGACCGGGCTCGCGGTGCGGAAATATCTCAACGACAAGAAGGTGCCGCAACTGTTCGTCGGCGCCGGCGCCACGCTGTGGGGCGACCACGAGCATTTTCCTTACTCGATCGGCTTCCAGGCCTCGTATCAGGCCGAGACCGCGGTCTACGCGAAATATGTTCTGACCAAGAAGCCCGACGCCAAGATCGCGCTGTTCTACCAGAACGACGACGCCGGCAAGGACTACGGCAACGGCTTCAAGAAGGGATTGGGACCGGACAACGTCAAGAAGATGGTGGTGGCCGAAGCGACCTATGAATCGACCGATCCGACCATCGACAGCCAGATCGTCAAACTGAAAGCGTCCGGCGCCGACGTGCTGTTCATGCATGCGATTCCGAAGCAGGCGGCGCAGGCGATCCGCAAGATCGGCGAGATCGGATGGAAGCCGGACATGTTCTTCCTCGCGGCGACCTCGACATCGATCACGTCGGTGCTGAAGCCGGCCGGCTTCGACCACTCCAAGGGGATCATCTCGTCCTATTCGTTCAAGGACCCGAACGATCCGCAGTGGCAGAAGGACAAGGACGTGCAGGACTGGGCCGAGTTCATGAAGAAGTATTTTCCCGACGGCAATATCCAGGACCAGCTCATCGTCTATGGCTATGTCGTGGCGGAAGCCACCGTGCAGGTGCTCAAGCAGTGCGGCGACACCCTGACCGGCGAGAACATCATGAAGCAGGCGGCCAATCTCGACATCGCGTTGCCGATGATGTTGCCGGGCATCAAGTTGAAGACGTCGCCGACCGATTATTTTCCGGTTGAGGCGATGCGACTGGAACGCTTCAACGGCGAGGCCTGGGAGCTGTTCGGCGATGTGATTGGCGCGGACTAATACGTCGTCGCGCGTTGTGGAGACGGGTTCCCTGCAGCAAAGCTACTTCTGTACGAGCTGGTTCAGATCCTGCTTGATCGAGGCGAGGAGCTGTTCCAGCCGTTCCGGTCGAAACGCCGCTTGCTCCGGAACAGTGGCTTGAACCGGCCGCTCGGGCAGCGCGGTGCGCTCGGTCAGAACCGGACGCTCGGTGAGGGCGGATCGCTCGGGAAGCGAGGGGCGTTGCGGGAAAGCAGGTCGATCCGGGAACGATTGTCGTTCCGGGATCGTAGGTCGATCCGGGATCGCTGGCCGATCCGGGAACACCGGTCGAACCCGCTGCTCGGGAAAGGTCACGCGGACGGGCTCGCCGGGCTGAGCGTCAGCCTTGACGAATTCACCGTGCAAAACGTCCTCGCGGCGGCCCATCACCCACAGGATCGCCCAATAGGATACCGCCAAAACAATAAGGCTGAAAATACCGATCTCAAACATGGCTCACTTCCAATAGGCCAAGTATCTGTGGGAACGGCGATTTTGGTCAAGTCCGCGCAAGGCGATTGTTCATCGGTGCGTTGTTTGGGTACCATTAGGGTTACTGCTGTGCCCGGCCGGGCCGGCCCAGAAAAATGCCAGAGGGCGGAGGAATGAGATGCCGGGAGTGAAGCGGGAACGCGCCGATGCCGTTGGCGTGCTGACACTGGATGAGCCGGCGACGCTGAATGCGATGACGCCGGATCTGCTCGGCGATCTCGCCATCGCGATCGGCGAGATGACCGACGATCCGCAGGTGCGGGCGCTGGTGCTGACCGGCGCCGGCCGCGGCTTTTGTTCGGGCCAAAATCTCAAGGCCGCGCAAATCCTCGGCGACGACATCGTCGCCGGCGTGATGCGTTATTACTGGCCGACATTCAAAGCCCTGCGTGAATGCCGTGTGCCGATCGTGGTCGCCGTCAACGGCGTGGCGGCAGGCGGCGGATTCAGCCTTGCGATGGCAGGCGACATGATCGTCGCAGCGCGTTCGGCGAGCTTCATTCAGGTGTTCAGCCGGATCGCACTGGTCCCCGATCTCGGTTCGACCTGGCTGTTGCCGCGCCTCGTCGGCCGGCAGCGCGCGCTCGAACTGATGCTGAGCAACGAGCCGCTCTCGGCAGAGCAGGCAAAAGAATGGGGACTGGTCCGCGAGGTCTTCGACGAGGCCGCACTTCTGGACGGCGCGCTGGCGCTGGCGCGCAAGCTTGCGGCCGGTCCGACGCGCGCGCTGGTCGCGACCCGCGGGCTGATCGAACATAGCGAGCATTCCAGCTATGCCGATCAGTTCCGGCGCGAAATCGAGGTCCAGGCGGAAATCCGCACCAGCGCCGACGCCGTGGAGGGGCGTAACGCCTTTCTCGAGAAGCGCGCGGCGCGGTTCAGCGGACGCTGAACGCGCTCGTTACTTGCACGATGGCGGTGCAGCGAACATCATGAGCCTGTGAGAGCGTTATTGAAAGGACAGGCCGTCATGCGGATCGACAATGTCGCCGACCTCATCGCGGAGACTCTCGCCCAGGCCGGCGTCAAGCGCATCTTCGGTGTGGTCGGCGACAGCCTGAATGGCCTGACCGACGCGTTGCGCAAACGCGAAACCATCGACTGGATTCACGTCCGGCATGAGGAGGTTGCGGCCTTCGCGGCGGCGGGTGAAGCGCAGATCACTGGCGAGCTTGCGGTATGTGCGGGGTCGTGCGGTCCCGGCAATCTCCATCTCATCAACGGCCTGTTCGACGCCCATCGCAGCCGCACGCCGGTACTGGCGATCGCAGCGCAGATTCCGTCCGGCGAAATCGGCGGCGGCTATTTTCAGGAGACGCATCCACAGGATCTGTTTCGGGAGTGCAGCCACTACTGCGAACTGATTTCCGACCCCGCACAGCTGCCTTACGTTCTGGAAAATGCCATTCGCGCCGCGGTCGGGCGGCGCGGTGTCGCGGTTATTGTCATCCCCGGCGACGTCGCATTGCGGGGCGCGCCGAAGCGCGGCATCTCGCCGAACGCAGGTCTGTTGCCGGCAGCGCCCGTCGTTCGGCCGGCCGAACCGGAATTGACCGCCCTGGCCGAACTTCTGAATGGCGCCAAACGGGTCACGCTGTTCTGCGGTCGCGGCTGTGCCGGCGCACATGATGGCCTGATAAAGCTTGCCGAGACGCTTCTGAGCCCAATGGTGCATGCGCTCGGCGGCAAGGAATATGTCGAGTTCGACAATCCCTACGATGTCGGCATGACCGGGTTCATCGGCTTCTCGTCCGGCTATGCCGCGATGCATGCCTGCGACGTATTGCTGATGCTGGGGACGGATTTTCCCTACAAGCAGTTTTTCCCGACGGATGCGAAGATCGCCCAGGTCGACATCCGCCCCGAAAATCTCGGCCGCCGCTGCAAACTCGACCTCGGCATCGTCGGCGATGTCGCTGCCACGATCGGCGCGCTGCTGCCTAAGCTGACGGCGAAGGGCGGCCGCAAGCATCTCGACGACAGCCTGATCCATTACAAGAAAGCGCGCGCCGGGCTGGACGAACTCGCCCGCGGCACGCCCGGCCAGAAGCCGATCCACCCGCAATATCTGGCGTGTCTGTTGAGCGAGCAGGCGTCGGAAGACGCTGTCTTCACCGCCGATGTCGGCACGCCGACGATCTGGGCCGCGCGCTATCTGAAAATGAACGGGCGCCGGCGCCTCGTCGGCTCCTGGGTCCACGGCTCGATGGCCAATGCGATGGCGCATGCAATCGGCGTTCAGGCCTCGCAGAAGGGGCGGCAGGTCGTCTCGATGTCGGGCGATGGCGGGTTTGCCATGCTGATGGGAGACCTGATCACGCTGACGCAGATGAAGCTGCCGGTGAAGGTGGTGATCTTCAACAACGGCGTGCTTGGGTTCGTGGCGCTGGAGATGAAGGCCGCCGGTTTCATCGAAACCGGCGTCGATCTGCAAAATCCCGATTTCGCGGCGATGGCCCGCGCCATGGGCATTCATGCGGTGCGGGTCGAGGATCCCGGCGATCTGCCGAACGCGATCCGCGACGTGCTGGCCCATGACGGTCCCGCCGTACTCGACGTCGTGACGGCGACCCAGGAATTGTCGATGCCGCCGACCATCACGGTGGAGCAGATCAAGGGCTTCAGTCTATGGGTGCTCCGCGCCGTGATGAGCGGTCGCGGCGACGAGGTTCTCGATCTGGCAAAGACCAACCTGTTGCCACGGTGAGCTGATGAGTTTTCGCGCGCCGGCGTAAGTAGCACGCAAGGAAGAGTAGAGCGACCTCCGCCGTACATCGAGGAACCAGGGCATGTACTCATTAAGCGACCGTCCGCCTGATGTCCGGTCAACCCCCAACAGCGGCCCAATTGCGGACATTCTCCGGAGTCGCAGATGGGCCAATACCGACCGTGAGTTCACTTTTGCCGACTACCATCCCGATGCCGACTACCATCCCGACGAACCTGGGGCATCACAGGGAGGTCGCGCCCTATTCGTGGATAACTTCGATGGCCCAGCGCAGCCCAAGGCGGCAATCTCTTCGAAAGATATTGCCCCCAACATCTTGTCATCAGACGGTAGGTGGATTCTGTTATATACTGTTTGTAGCACGGTCCCTGGGCAGTTCATACCAAAGGTATCATCCGAATAATTGCTCATACGCTTGGCCCAGGCACAGCTGCAATCATTTTTACAGTTCGAAGCTGGCCGACGCATCGCAGTTCACTAGTCTTGGAGCGGGCTTGTAAACAAGGAGGCCGACCATGACCGCAATCTCCTCTTCACCCACCCGGCGCAGCCTTCTCGCAGGGTCAGCCGCAACTGGTGCCGTTAGCTTGCTTCCAATACATTTCGTCGCCGCACGCGCGCAATCGAAGCAAGGAGGGTCCCCGCTTGGTACGACCAAAGCCGACGCAATTCTTCCCTTCCGCGTCAATGTCCGGGGTGAAGACCTCGCTAATCTCCGCCGGCGCCTCGCGGCCACGCGCTGGCCCACCAAAGAGCTCGTTGAGGATCGGTCGCAGGGTGTGCAGCTGGCGACGCTGCGGGCGCTCGCCCGCTACTGGTCGACTGAGTACGACTGGCGCAAGTGCGAGGCACGGCTGAACGCGCTGCCACAGTTCACGACCGTGATCGACGGGGTGAAGATCCATTTCATCCACGTCAAGTCCCGGCATGAGAATGCGCTGCCGCTGATCATGACGCACGGCTGGCCTGGCTCGGTCATCGAGCTCCTCGATACCGTCGGTCCCCTGACGGACCCGACCAAGTATGGTGGCACTCCCGACGATGCATTCCACCTGGTGCTGCCGTCCTTGCCTGGCTACGGCTTCTCGGGTGAGCCGACCGAACTCGGCTGGGACACCGCGCGCATCGCGCGTGCGTGGGCGGTGCTGATGGATCGCCTCGGCTACACGCGCTACGTCGCCCAGGGTGGCGACGTAGGAGCGGCAGTAACGGATGCGATGGGGCGCCAGGCACCCAAGGGACTTCTCGGCATCCACGTCAACTTGCTCGCGGGTGTGGCGGCAATGTCCGACAAGCTGCCCGCAGAATCCGAGAAGGAACGCGCGGCGCAGAAGGCGGCCGCGACGTTTAGGGCGAGTGGCTTTGGCTACTTCCTGGAGCAGTCGACGCGGCCACAAACGATCGGCTACTCCCTGCTGAATTCACCCCTCGGGCTCGCGAGCTGGATGCTCGACCATGACACGGACAGCTACTACAAGATTTCCCGAGCGTTCGTGGAGGGTAAGCCCGCGGGCAATCTCACCCGGGACAGCATCCTCGACAACATCACGCTGTACTGGCTGACGGGCACTGGGGCCTCGGCCGCACGGTGGTACTGGGAGGCCGGACAGGCCGCAGCCCGTGCGGCCGGCAAGTCTCCTCCTGCGGTCGCGGTTCCCGTGGGATTTACGACGTTCCCCGGCGAAATCTTTGCTGCGCCCCGAAGTTGGGTCGAGATTATGTACCCCGGCCTCGCCTACTTCAGCGAGGTCGAACGTGGCGGACATTTCGCCGCCTGGGAGGAGCCGAAGCTGTTTTCAGATGAGGTACGCGCAGCCTTCAGATCATTGCGCAAATAACGGGAGGCTCGACGCCGACGATGTTGAGCACGCGCGTCAGATTGTAGGTCAGCGCACGCCGCGCCATCTCCGTGAATTACGAATTACGGTGACAGTGCACTAAATTTCTCTGCCATACCGCATATCGCTCCGCTCATGCGGGCTACGGCCTCAAATCTGCCTTGCAACGCGACCTGCTTCGCACTCCCGTGCAAGCGAAATCTTGCGGCAGGCGCTGCGACAAAACAACCCGACGGGCAAATCACCAAAAGTCTGTCCAGCCCTTCCGCTAAATATTTCCGTTGCCCCGTCGGGCAAATCAGACGTTTAACTTCGCCCGTCTCCCGCGATGAGAGCAACTGTGCTGAAGTAGACCGGTGATCGGCTGGCCTCAAGGCTGGCGCGAGGCGCGCCCCCGCCTTCGGCGGCTTACGGCCTTGACGCCGTCCGCTCCGCGGTCTGTTGGCTAGGCATGCGCTCGGTCGAGGACCGAGCGCGGTGAAGTGCGCTCGCTCAATTCAGTGCGTAACGGCTGGGATCCCATTTCTGCCGGCGTGCGATCATTGTGTTGAGGATGATGATCAGCTTTCGCATGCAGGCGACGAGCGCAACCTTCGGCTCCTTCCCCTTGGCAAGTAGCCGTTGATAGTAGGCCTTGAAGACAGGATTGTTCTGTGTGGCCGCGCCGAGGCACGGCATGTAGAGGGCGTTTCGGACCCAACGGCGGCCGCCCTTGATGTGGCGTTCGCCGCGGCGCTTTCCGCTATCATCGTCATAAGGGGCAACGCCTAACAACGCCGCGGCGATCTCGTCGCTCACTTGGCCAAGCTCCGGCATTCCAGCAATGAGGTTCGCTGAGCTCGTTTCGGCAAAGCCCGGCACGCTCTCGACGATCTCGGCGCGTTCGGCAAGATGAGGTGTGGCCCTGACCTGGGCCGAGATCGCGACTTCGAGCTTGGCAATTTCCTCGAGCAAGCTCTTCAAGATACGGGTCCGCGCTTTCCGAGCCTGTCCTGGTGCAGCATGCTCGTTTTGAGCTTCCAGTCGTATCTTGAGATCGACCAGATTGAGACGAGCTTTCACCAGCGCCTGCAGCTCTTCGCGCGCGGCATCGTGCACTTGGCCCGGCGCCTCGCTGAACGTCTCTGCGAACCAAGCGATCATCTCTGCATCAATCGTATCGTTCTTGGCCAGGCGTCCGGCCGACTGCGCAAAGCTGCGGACTCGCTTGGGGTCGACGATCCGTACGGCGATGCCGGCCAGACGGAGCACCTTCCCCCAATCGCGCTCATAGCCGCCGCTGGCCTCCATCACCGCCCTGTTCACCTTGTGCTTGCGAAGCCAGGCAACCAGCTTGCGATGACCCTGGGCAGTGCTCGGATACGTCTGCCGCAGCGCCAACTCGCGAATGCACGCATCGACCTTGTCCTTTGCTACATCGATGCCGACGACAACGAGACCATTTTGTGCCATCATCCACTCCCTTCCTTGCTCGGTACGGGCTCAACGGCCCTTGCAACTGTTCGGGTTGAGGAAGACACCGGAGCTGTCCCTCGCTCTCATACAGGCTCTGCCGCTTTGGGGCGTTACGGGCTCAGTTCCAGCAACGGGCGGTTCTGCTTCAACCGCCCGTTCGCACATTCTGCCAGTTTTTGCCGACACAAGGGGCGCTCGCGATCGTCACGACGTGCGGAGAGATGCGGTGGACGTAAGGCTGCGACTGACGAGCGTGGTCCTTGCGTACGGTGAAATCGTTTGGGTCCGACGCCCCGGTGCTGGCGTCAAGTTGGCGGAAGCGAAAGCCGAAGCTGACGATGGTGGCAAGGAAGCCGGTCACCAGGACGATCTCGTATAAGCCGTAAAGCCATTGCGCAGGGAAGGCCGGATGCCTCCGCCAAACCTGTATGCTCGTGTGCACCATCTTGTTGCAACTATCGCACACGAGACCGCGGGTGCGGCGCGCACCCGGTCTTCCCTGCGCCCTCTACTCTTTGGGGGCGAAACGATCCCAATCCAGCTCGGGCGCATCGCGCCGCGAGGACGCGGAGCCATGTGGTGCTTCATTGTTTGAAATGTGAATCGCGGGATAACCCGCGCCAGCGTCCTGGCCGCCGCTTAGCGCAGGCCCTCATACACCATGAAGCCACGCGCGATCGCGAGCTTGCGCAGCGCGCGGGGCACCAGCCTTTCCGGCCGGTGCAGATAGCGCCATGACGTCAGCCTGAAATCGCGGAGCGTGCCGAGATCGCTTTCGAACGGCGCCAGCGAGCCGGTCAGGCTGACCGGCTCATGCGCCCGATGGTTGAACGGCAGCAACAGCAATTCCAGATGCGCGGTGCGGCCGTCTTCCGAAGTCGCGGTGATGCCGGCGATCGCGGCCAGCATTTCCTCGGCGACGTAGCTGATGACGTCCTCGATCTCGCGGCGGGCGCCAGGTGCAAACAGCGTCGAGAAGCCGACGTCTTTCAGGTCACGGCCGAGCAGGGCGGAGACCCGCGTTCCGGCGACGCGGAACGGATAGCCGGCGTCGTTGTCGTAGGACAGCACGAAGATGTCGCCGAGCAGTTCGCGGACCGCGCCCGGTTCGATCTCGCTGCGGTCCGGCGCGCGCGCGTCGCCGCGTTGTGCGTCCCAATAGGCGAAGAAACCGCGGCTCGATGGATGTTTCATTGTAAGGCCTTGCCCTGCGCCTGCCTTTGGCGGGACAGATCTGTCCCGCTTTCGTGCACGCGCCTTCCCTTGGTTGTTGTGCAGGAGGGGCTTTGCAGCGTCCATGCCGCCGACGCATTTTGGCCGGCTTGGGCACGGCTTTGCGATGTTAACGTTAAATTAACTACGAGGTTGGCGATCGCGATCTGACCTGCGTAGAGTGGAACGCATCAGATGGCGCCGGCGTTTCTCCGGCGCGGTTGGTACACAGGTGGCGTCAAACAGTTTGGTCGTCGCGCGGGGAGGGGTGGGGATGTGATCCCGGCTCCGGGGCGCGAAAAGATCGGCGAGACAAGGGAGAGCGTTCTCAGCGCTCTCCCTTGTTGATTCTATTGACGTTTTCCCCGCGGGCCTTTCCGCCGGGAGGCCCAGCGGTGCAGGATCGCTACGAAAAAAGCACGCGCAATACCTACGATGCGCTGGCAATGGATTTCGACCTCGCTGATTGAGGTGTGCGCCGCTCACGCCGCTCCAGCCATCCGATAATCCCGTCGTCAACGCATGCACCTTGGAGGCGAGGTGCTTGTCAGGGAGCTAGTCCGCTTTGCCATTTCATCGAATGGGACAGCATTGCTCGCTTGAAGAGCATCGCCGCCAGTCACATGTCATAAGGATCGGGGATCGTTGGCCCGACACACTGGCAACGCACCCACCGCCTCATTGAAGGTCGCGTGCGTCCAAATAGGAGCGAGCACGGGCTGCGTTCGAGTACCGCTCGACACAGTACCTCTACGCAAACGCAACGGCACGAGCCGTCGAGGGAGACCTTGGCGGCTTTTGCGTGTGGGTCATTTGGAAGCTTTTGGCATCGGTTTCCCGTCCAGCCAATCCTCGTTGTCCGCCATGTCGTTTAGGGCCTTAGGGCCTTCTCGCGCCTATGTTCCAGAGCGCCCTTCCGCAGTGACTTGGATTTATCACCGCGTTTGCCGGCTTCCTCAGCTTCCTTTCGCAAATCGTCAGCCTTGGACATGGTCCCCTCCTAGGCTTCAGCACACACCCTGAATATGCGCCCGGAGTCGGGCCTTTTCCAACCCGGAACCTCGCCACAATCAAACTGACCCACTACCCAATTGCGGGCACCGCGCTGTGCCGCCTTCTGGTCGAATGGAACCATCCACTCGGCTCGCGCTTAATCTAACCCAGGGTCACATTCCGTGCTGATCCGTGCCCCGGCAGGGTCAGCGTTTGGCGTCGAGACAAATGGTTGAGAGGTTCGCTTCCCCGCAGGTTTTCATCCGACACCATACAGCGTCCCCGATTTGCGACGTCGTGGTTTCAGTTCGGGGCCAGGAAATGGTTCTCTGCTGTCCGAGTTATTCTCAGGCACTGAAATGGGCACGTTTGGAATGCAAGTCCTACAAAATTCCAGAGGCTGATCTTGAACCACTTGGCGGGCTGGACTACGACGAAGAACTGCCGTTATTTTTGCGCGCTCCCCCAAACAACTAATTGACGCCTGCTCACGGCGCTTCAGCCATCCGATAATCTCGTCGTCAACGCAGTGGATCTTGGAGGCGAGGTGCTCGTCGGCGAGCTTCGCTCCACCGTAGCAGACGATGACATCGCAATCGGCAGCGTAGCTGACCGATGTCTGCTTTCAGGGGTAAAGCAGAAATTCCATTTCAAGGGTGTCAGGACCGTTTTTGACCCAAGCGGAAGTCAGCGGCTTTACGAGCTTCGCCTTTCCTTGGCAGCCACCCACTCCCGTTTGCATTTTGGCCGTCCGGAGCCCGGGGAGGGCCGCCAGGCTTCTGCTCAATCGGTGCATTACCGGCTTTGACCCTTACACGGCCAATCTCGACCATGCACACGGCCAAGACCCAAAGTGTTCGCTAGCCACAACGGAACCGTTTCCTCTTGAGGCCCATAGCGTATTACGGGCACTACGGGCCCGCCGCATGGATCGACCCGGTCGTCCTCAGGGCGATAACGATATCGTGGAACAATATAGTAATCCCAGTAAGGAGTTGTCCTTACCACGGGCACCCTGATGAGAGGCCTTTCCCGTGGTTCACGAACGACTTTGGCCTTCTGCGCATGCGCTGCGACACTAAACGTCCCCAGGTTACACAACACCAGGGCGGTTCCGAGAGCGAACGCTACGGTCATTATCCTCATGCCTTGGCCTCCTTGCCACACACAGCCTAGACCCAACTCGGACATCCGGCGACGTTCGACTTCGCGCCGCTGTTGAGCGTATATCGGACATCAAAGGCACCTGATCCGCAACGCCTCATTTTATGAAGACTAGCGGCCCATCTGGCTTGGCGAAGCCGCGCGGCCCTGGGGGGCCTTGCCGCCGACGATCCAGCGCATTGCAGGATCGTGACGAAGACGTTCGGCATAGCAGCCATCGAGAGTAGGAGATCATGATGTTTATCGCAATGAACCGTTTCCGGGTTACCAAAGGGTCTGAAGCAGCCTTCGAGCAGGTCTGGATGTCGCGCGACAGTCATCTCGAAAAAGTCCCGGGCTTCGTAGAGTTTCACCTTCTCAAAGGTCCCGAGGCCGAGGATCACACGCTTTATGCTTCTCATACCGTCTGGGAAAACCGTGCCGTGTTTGAAGCGTGGACCAAATCAGAGGCGTTCCGTGCTGCGCATAGTCGGGCAGGGGATAACAAGCCGCTGTATCTGGATCACCCCCAGTTCGAGGGCTTTGAGGTTCGCCAGACGGTGGGACGCGGCAAGGTCGCGTAATACGCACGGACATTTTGCTGTCCATCGCAAGCGCGTGAGAACCCGTCAATGTCCGTTCTTGGATTGCCGGCTCAACCGGTCGACGCAACACAGGCGTTAAATCTCTCTGCTGGGGTTTCAAATTGCAAGGTCTCACGTGGTCGTTCGTTGAGCTGACGAGCCACTTTGTTCAGATGGGCTTGCGAATGTACCGACAAGTCGGTGCTCTTCGGAAAATACTGTCTCAGCAGGCCATTGGTGTTCTCGTTCGACCTGCGCTGCCACGGGCTTTGCGGGTCGCAAAAATAGACGTCGATTTTGGTCGCCAACGTAAAGCGGCGATGATCCGTCAGTTCCTTTCCCCGGTCCCAGGTCAGGGACTTATACAGCTCCTTTGGTAGCTTCTTCGCCTGCTTGATGAGTGCGGTGACGACCGTTCGGGTGTCCTTACCGGCCACCTTGGCCAACATCACGTAACGCGTATGACGCTCGACCAAGGTCGCGATGTAGCTGTTGTTCGGCCCGGACAGGAGATCGCCTTCCCAATGGCCAGGCACCGCTCGATCTTCAACCGCCGCCGGTCGCTGACGGATTGAGACGATATCCTTGATATGCCCCCGTCTGTCGCCGTTCGGATCAACCGGCTGGGAGCGACGCATTGAGCGCTTCGATCGAAGATGACTAAGCAGCTCTTTCTTGAGCACGCCACGTGTTTGTACAAATAAGCTGCGGTAGATCGTCTCGTGTGACACCTGATTACACTCGTCTTCAGGATGGGTTCTCTTCAGCCAACCGGCTATCTGCTCGGGCGACCAATCCAATCTGAGCTTCCCCGCCACAGCTCGCCGTAGCCGCGGACTGTTCGCCAATTTACAACATTTTGGACGACGAGCCCGCGCCCAGGCATTCTCGTCCGCAAGCGCCGCACGGTAGCGATCACAGCCGCCATTGCGGCTCATTTCCCGGCTCACCGTCGAGGGTGAGCGGCCAAGCAACCTGGCGATCGATCGGGCCGATCGACGTGCCGTAACGCCTCTGGAAATCACCTCGCGTTCTGCGAGCGTCAATGCCAGCCTGGAGCGACACCGCTCGGCAGGACGAATCCCACCATGCGGCGCCACCAAAAAATAGATCGACGATGACTGCTTGCCAAAAGCTCGTCCGATTGCCTTTAGCGACTCTCCGCGCTTCCAGCGATCCCATAACTCCGTTTTCTCTGCCGCAGTAAACCCTCTATGAAATATGTGAGTTGCGTCGACCGGTTGAGACCACCGATGAACAGCGGAAAACATGTGCTCGTATTGAGCTTTTCCGGTTTTGACCCGACTCGGACATTGCCCCGCATTCAATTAACCGGCCACGTTGCAGTAACTGTATCGGCCGCGCTAAGAAAGATGATGACGCTTCGCTCTATTCCTGCGCCTCTCTGGATGGCCGCTGCCCTTTTCCCGATGGTGGTGTCGCAAATTGTGCGACTGCAACAATCCGATCCAGCAGCATGGATTTTTTGGGATTACGCTGGCCGCCTCGGAACTTTGGCAATTCTGGGCGTCATTCCTGCTGCGCGAGCAATAGCCTTCCGAATTGAACCATTCAGAATGCCGCAGTGGGAAGCATCCATCTGGATCGTCGGCATCGTCCTCGCCGACCACTATGTGGGTGGTTGGATCCGACGCACCATGAATGCAGCGCTGCCCTCAACAGTGCTCGGGACATATCCTGAAACGCATGGTTGGCTACACTTCTTCGATATTGTTTTTGGTCTTGCGCTAGTTGCCTTAAGTGAGGAGATCATATTCCGTCGCTGTGCGCGTCATCTGTTCCAAAATTATTTGGAGGACGGCTATGCGTTGGTTTGCGTCACATCTCTGCTGTTTGGGGCCTATCACTGGTGGACAGGTGTCGGGAATATCGGCGAGGTCGTGTTGATAGGGTGGTTGTTGATGCTGTTGTACCGCCGATCCGGGGCGCTTTGGCCGGCGGTTCTTGCGCACTACCTGACCGATATCGTGGACTTCGCCTTTTAAGACACTCATGGGTCACATTTTTCGGTCAGCCGCGTGAGCTAAGCTCTCCGCCTTCATCGGTTGATGAAGGCGCGAGCCGATGTCGGATATTGGCACTTTTCGGACATGGCGCGATGTCTGACCTAGGTCCGTTATGCGCATATAGAGCGGACATGGAAACCGATCATGGATCGGTCGTCGCGGACCTCCGAAAACTGGTGCCGGTCGCCGAGGGACCATCCACGCACCGGCTGACGGGGTTTCTTTAACGCGCTACTCTCCGTCCTTCGCGCCAGAGGTGCTCTCAGCGCTCTCCCTTTTTCTTTTCTTCTGCCAAAACGCGGTTTTCGGTGTCCCGGACGCGGTGCAGCGCCTCTTGGCGGTGCTCCGCAGAGCCGGGACCTACACTGGGATCCTCAAGAATTGAGTTGGCTCGTCAGGTCGCTCCAACCGGGATTGGATTCTTCAATCAATTTGATCTTCCAGGCCCGCCGCCACCGCTTGAGAGAATGTTCTCGCGCGCGGGCCTCAAGAATGGAATCGAACGCCTCAAAATGGACCAGCAGGTCGACCCCATATTTTTTGGTGAAGCCGCGAACGAGCTTCGCTTTATGTTCTGACATCCGGCGCGCCAGATTGTTGGTGACGCCGACGTAGAGCGTTCCGTTTCTTTGGCTCGCAAGGATATAGACGAAGAACGGTCCGTTCATGTCGATCAAACCCGGATCGGCGTCGTTGGGCAGGGTTCAGTCTTGCAAAACTGTCTTACGTTGCCAACGTGTGGGTCCCGGCTCTGCGTCGCGTCACTGCGTGCCGTGCCGCGTCCGGGACACGAGGTCTTGCGTGCTGTCGCCTGTCCAAGACGCGGTGCAGCGCCTCCTGGGGTGCGCCGCAGAGCCGGGACCCATGAACTTGATTGCGAACTTCACCACGGCCCTGATTTTGTGCACTTGCACAGGGCGGGCAAAGCCGCCTATCTGGGCTGATAACGCCCAAAACCGCCTCGTAAGGTTCCGGACCCTTGGACTCCCCGCCCGAATCCCACCTGGAACTGCCGCCGGAACCCCCGCGCGAGCCGATCCTGACGCTGCCGGGTGCGCTGACGGCCTATGTTGCGCTGATCGCGCTCATTCATTTGCGGGTGCTGCTGCCGCCGGAGGCAGAAAACTGGACCATCGACGTCTTCGGCTTCATCCCGAAGCGCTACGATTCCACGCTGCTCGACATCACCTTTCCGGGCGGCGCCGGCGCCAAGGTCTGGACCTTCGTCACCTATTCGCTGCTGCACGCCAATCTCAGCCATATCGGCTTCAACGTGCTGTGGCTGCTGCCGTTCGGCAGCGCGCTGGCGCGCCGGTTCGGCGCCGTCAGGTTCTTCGTGTTCATGACGGTGACGGCGGCGGCCGGCGCGGTGGCGCATCTGCTCACCCATGAGCACGCGATCGCGCCGATGATCGGCGCCTCGGCATCGGTTTCCGGCACCATGGCGGCGGCGATCCGGTTTGCCTTCGTGCAGGGCAGCTTCCTGTCGTTCAGCCGGGGCGATGCGGAAGCCGCCGCCAGGGTTCCGGCGTTGTCGCTGGCCGATGCGCTGCGCAACAAGCGCGTGCTCGGATTTCTCGGCGTCTGGTTCGGCGTCAACATCATCTTTGGGGTCGGCTCGATTGCGATCGGCGCCGACGGCGCCAGCGTCGCTTGGCAGGCACATATCGGCGGATTTCTTGCCGGCCTGATGCTGTTCTCGCTGTTCGACCCCGTGCCGCGGGCGGCGCCGCATGCTGCGGATGCGTCCTCGCCGGATGGATCAGGCCGCATCTGATCGGCGCTTGCAGCGCACGGCGATTTCATCCATCATCTTCACAGGTCGTAACCCAAGCCAAAGGCTGCCGCTGAGCAAGACAGCCCTGCTTATTGACCGCGCCCGCAACCTATCCGGCGCGAAACTGTTGATTGAAGACTCAACGAACATGTCGGGCCCCTTGCGGGGCGCGAGCGGATTCAGGGAGGCGACAATGACGGTACGAGCAATTCTCGACACCAAGGGCCATCAGATCCTGACCGTGGAGCCGGACGCCAAGCTGTCGGCGGCGGTCAAGCTGCTGGGCGAACGCAAGATCGGCGCCGTGCTGGTGATGAGCGAAGGGCGCCTGGAGGGTATCCTGTCGGAGCGCGACATCGTGCGCGTGCTCGGTGAGCGCGGCGCCAGGGTGCTCGATGAGCCCGTCACCAGCAGCATGACGCGCAAGGTCGTCAGTTGCAGACAGTCCGACACCGTGAGCGGCATCATGGAAATGATGACGCTCGGCAAGTTCAGGCATCTGCCCGTGGTCGAAGACGGCAAGGTGGTCGGCCTGATCTCGATCGGCGACATCGTCAAATGGCGTGTCAAGGAATACGAGACCGAGCAGGAAGCGCTGCGCGACTACATCAAGACGGCCTAGCGCTATTCCTGGCCCGTTGCCTTGTCGGCGGAAGGGCCCGTCTCCGCCGCGGGTGCCAGAATGTGGATGGCCTCCTGGATCGAGTCGATCGCGCGTTCGGCCGCGCGCGCGCCATGGGCGATCAGGTCGCCGGCGCGGTGAAAATCGAAAAAACCGATCTGTCCGACGCGGGGCGAGATCAACAGATCCGGCGGATCGCCGGCCAGTCGCGCACGGGTGATGCGGTCCTGCATGATGTTGAAGGCGTCGACCATGACGGTGGAGATGCCGGGCCGTCCGTCGCCGCCGAAGAATTCGCGTTTCATGGTGCGCTCGGCGGAGAAGAATTTGCCGAGTCCCCGTTTCGGCGGCTCCGGCGCAGTCTCTGCTGCGACCGATACCGAGGGGTCGGCCGAGGATCCATGCGAATAGATCGTCGTGGAATGGGTAAAGACGTCGCTGGAGAGATTGGCGGCGATCACGATCTCCGCGCCGAGCGCGCGCGCCGCCGATACCGGCACCGGATTGACCAGCGCGCCGTCGACCAGCCAGCGATCGCCGATCAGGACCGGCGAAAATAATCCAGGCATGGCGTAGGAGGCGCGCATGGCGTCGACCATGCGGCCGTGAGTCAGCCAGATCTCGTGGCCGGTGCGAACCTCGGTGGCGACGGTCGCGAACTTCACCGGCAGATCCTCGATCAGGCTGCGGCCCAGCGTGCTTTCGATCTCGGCGGCGAGTTTGGCGCCGCTGAGCAGGCCGGAGCCGTTGAGGCGGATGTCGAGGTAGGAGAGGATATTTCGCGGCTGCAGGCTGCGGGCCCATTCCTCCAGTTTGTCGAGATGTCCCGCCGCGTAGGCCCCGCCGACCACCCCGCCCATCGAGGTCCCCACCACGACATTGGGAACGATGCCATGCGCGGCCAGCGTCTTGATGATGCCGATATGGGCGAAGCCGCGGGCGGCGCCGCCGCCCAGCGCCAGCCCAATCACCGGCCGCCGGACCGTGCCAAGCCCCACCTTGTCGCGGCTGTCGGAGCCTTTTTGGCCGCGCCCCATCCAATTATCCAACACGAAAACTCTCCTGCGGCCTCAAGATATTCGCCGCCGCGCCGTCTTGCCAGAATCGCCTGCAGCATTTGCTATGCATGGTTTATGCCCGGCGAAAGCGGCCTAGACAGCGAATGTGACTGGACCACGACCGCTGGGTTAACATCGGGAGTTCCCGCGGGTTCCGGCGACGGGCTCACGGCCGCCGCTGGAGGCTTGAATTTGCCGCGTTTTCAGTGAAAAGCATGCCCATGACTTCGAGCGGTAACGGGATCAGTGGATACGGGCGGGCCGGCTGGCCTTTCCCGGCGCTGGCGCTTGCTTTGGCGCTGGTTTGGCTGCTGCCGGCCTCAAGCTCCGCCCAGATGTTCTCGGATCGGCCGCCGCCGGTACCGCCGGCCGCGGTTCCGGACGCGCTTGGCGGCCCGGCCTTGAATCTGGCGCCGCCATCGGGCCCGGCGTCGATTCCGCCGAGCATTCCCGCGCCACTGACCCAGCCCACCATCGTGCCGCCGTCGATCGCCACGGTGCCGCCGTCCACGGCACCGCCGGGCGCCTCGACCGCAGGCCAGGCGGTACTGTCGCTGACGGCGCGCTACGGCAAGGATCTGCCGGTCATCAATAATGGGCTGGTGTGGCGGGTGTTCTCGGACAAGCCCGACGAGACCGGCACCTTCAAGCTGATCCGCGAGGATCGCGGCGCGACCCCGAACATCGTGCTGCCGCCGGGCAACTATGTCGTCCACGTCGCGCTCGGCCTCGTCAGTGCGGTGCGCGCGGTGAGTTTGAAATCCGAGACCGACCGTGAGGCCTTCGTGCTTCCGGCCGGCGGCCTGCGTATCGAAGGCCGCGTCGGCACCTCAAAGATTCCGCAGAACCAGATTTCGTTCGCGATCTACAAGGGCAGCCAGTTCGAGACGTCCGAGCGCGGCGCGCTGGTGCCCAACGTCTCCGCCGGCGACGTCGCGCTGCTGCCGGAGGGAACCTATTACATCATCTCCAACTACGGCGACGCCAATTCCGTGGTGCGCTCCGATATCCGGGTCCAGGCCGGCAAGCTGACCGACGTGATCGTGACCCACCGCGCTGCCGTCATCACGCTCAAGCTTGTCAGCGACAAGGGCGGCGAGGCGCTCGCCAACACCGCATGGTCGGTGATTACGCCGGGCGGCGACGTGATCAAGGAATCGATCGGCGCGTTTCCGCGCGTGGTATTGTCCGAAGGCGAATACCGCGCCATCGCCAAGAACGAAGGCAAGGTGTTCGAGCGGCCCTTCAACGTCGTCAATGGCGTCGATGGCGAGGTCGAAGTCGTCGCGCGCTGATTCCTTGCGTCGGCTGGTGCCGAAAAATCATTTCGCCGCTGTCATAGTCTCTAATTCGCACTAACCATCGCGCGACTTAAAACTGTCATAATCGCTGCATCGGCGTACCGCCTCCGCAATTTTTACACGGCTTTAAACCCGGCTGCATTGGATGCCACCGTTGGGCATTGGCGTAGCGGGGCATGTCATGGTGGTGGCGGAGAAGTCGTCAGGGACTGAGAAATTCAACAACGATGTGTTTGGCGATGTTCCGGTCCTGCAACGCAAATGGAAGGCGGCGTTGCGTCCGGGCGAAGCATTGCCCCGCTATGAAGACGTCATGCTCGGCAGTCTGGGCCGGCTCGCGGATCACATCGCTCTGCTCAGGGACAGCCATGGCGCGCTCGCCGTCTCGCACACCGGCCGCTATATCCAGCAATGGCTCAACGACGAGCGCTGGGATATTCCGCTGACGGCGCTGCCGCCGGATTGTGCGACCGCACTCGGCGAAGCGGCATCGAACGCGCTTGCCAACAGCCGTCCCTATCTGGCGTCGGCGCATTGCGTGCGCGACGGGCTGGTGCGGACCTACGACGTGCTGGCGCTGCCGACGTCGTCGCGCTGGGGCGGCACGCTGATCGGCACCTATGTGAACGAGCGCGATAGCCAGTACAATCTGCTCGATACGATCTTCTCCGCCACCGACGACGGCGTGCTGTCGCTGGCGGCGATCCGAGATGCCGGCGGGCAGCCGTCCGATTTCCAGATCGTCCATCTCAACCAGGGCGCAGCCCGGCTGCTGCAGCAGCCATCGACCGCGCTGCTCTGGCACCGGCTAAGCGCGGGTGGAAACCTGTTGTGCGCGCCGGAGGTGATCCAGCGCTTGCGCGACATCATCCGCGACGGCAATGGCGGCCAGATCGAAATCGACCGTGCGGATCGTTGTCTGCGGTTGGGCGTGACGGCATTCGGGGACATGCTGTCGCTGACGTTATCGGATGTCACGGCGCTGAAACGAAGCGAAGTCTCGTTCCGCCTCCTGTTCGACAACAATCCGATGCCAATGTGGGTATTCGATGCCGAGACCACGCAGTTCGTGGGTGTCAACGACGCCGCCGTGCAGCATTACGGCTACAGCCGGGAAACCTTTCTCGGCATGCAACTTCGCCAGATCTGGCCGGAGGACGAATGGGCGCCCCATAGCCAGGCGTTGCAGCAGGTCGGCGAAGTCTACAATTCGAGCCGCGACTGGCGCCATCTCAAGGCCGATGGCAGCGAGATCCATGTGCTGACATTCGGGCGGCGGGTCGCCTTCGACGGCCGCGACGGTTATCTGGTGGCCGTGGTCGATATCACCGAGCGCCGCAAGGCAGAGGCCCGCATCGCCCATATGGCCCACCATGACGGCCTGACCAATCTGCCGAACCGGGACTATTATCAGGACCGGCTTCGCGAGGCGCTGGACCGCGGCAAGCCGGGCAGCCGGCGCGTCGCGGTGATGTGCGTCGATCTCGACCTGTTCAAGAACGTCAACGATTGCTTCGGTCATCCCATCGGCGACCGCCTGCTGAAGGCGGTGGCCGAGCGGCTGAGATCCGAGGTGCGCGGTGACAATCTCGTCGCCCGGCTGGGTGGCGACGAATTCGCCATCGTCTTGGCCTCTGAAGTCTCGCCGAACGAAGTCAGTGATTTTGCCGACCGGCTGATCGCGGTGCTGAGCGAACGCTATGACATCGACGGCCTCGAGGTCGTCGTCGGTGCCAGCATCGGCATTGCGCTTTCGCCTGGCGACGGCGCCACGAGCGAAGAACTGATGCGCAACGCCGACATGGCGCTCTATCGCGCAAAGTCGGACGGCGGCGGCGTTCACCGTTTCTTCGAGCGCGAGATGGATCGGCAGGCGCAGAAGCGCCGCGACATGGAACGCGACCTGCGCCGGGCCTTCGCCAACGGCGAGTTCGAACTGCATTATCAGCCGCTGGTGGATATCGCCGCCAACCGGATCAGCGGGTTTGAATCGCTGTTGCGCTGGCGCAATCCCGACAAGGGCATGATCTCGCCGGCCGAGTTCATTCCGGTTGCCGAAGATATCGGATTGATCGTTCAACTCGGCGAATGGGTGCTGCGGGAAGCCTGTACGGAGGCGATGAACTGGCCCAAGGACGTCAAGGTCGCGGTCAATCTGTCGCCGGTCCAGTTCCGCAGCCGCAATCTGGTTCAGGTGGTGATCTCGGCGCTGGCGCATTCCGGATTGTCGCCGCGGCGGCTCGAGCTTGAAATCACCGAGTCGGTTTTTCTTGCCGAGACCGAAGCCAATCTGGCGATCCTGCATCAGCTTCGCGAACTCGGCGTCAGCATATCGATGGACGATTTCGGCACCGGCTATTCCAGCCTGAGCTATCTCAGAAGTTTTCCGTTCGACAAGATCAAGATCGACCGCTCGTTCGTGAAGGACCTGGCCGAGCGCGACGATTGCGTCGCGATCGTGCGCGCGATCTCCGGCCTCGGCCGCAGCCTCAACATCACCACGACCGCCGAAGGCGTCGAGACCACCGACCAGCTCGACTGGCTACGTGCCGAAGGCTGCAATGAGGTGCAGGGCTTTCTGTTCAGCGCGGCAAGGCCGGCCGCCGAAATCGCGGCGCTGTTGGCAGGCTTCGGCTCGCGCGCCACGAAGGCGGCGTGAGGATCAGAACCGCGTCACGATGTCCGACAGCGCCGGGCGAGGGCGATCCTCGGCGGCCTTCGACGGCGTGCCGATATGGATGAAGCCGGCGAGCTTTTCGTCCGGCTTCAGCCCAAAGCCGTCGAGCACGTCGCGATCGAAGGCGAACCAGCCGGTGAGCCAGTTGGCACCGTAGCCGAGTGCGGTCGCCGCGGTGACGATGTTCATCGCACTGGCGCCGGCGGATAGTTCCTGTTCCCACGCCGGTACCTTCGGGTGCGGTCGGGTAAAGCTCACCACCGCGATCACCAGCGGCGCATCCATCAACCGGCGCTTTTCCATCTCGATGTCGGCGGGCGGCGCACCCGGGTTCTTCTGGGCGAAGACCTGCGCAATAATCTCACCGGCGCGGACGCGGGCGTCGCCCTCGAACACGATAAAGCGCCAGGGCGTCATCTTGCCGTGATCCGGTACCCGCGCGCCGATGGTCAGGATGGTGTCGAGTTCTTCAGGCGAGGGGCCTGGGCCGCTCATTTCGCGGGGCTTTACCGAACGGCGGATTTTCAGAAGTTCAAGAGCGTCAGGCACGAGGGTCTCTTTCGTCGGACAAAGGAGGACTTCCTATCACGCAGATAGGTACACAATGCGCCGGATCAAAGCGAATTTAGATCGATTATGAACAGATTGGGTCCGTGAGTTCGGGCGACAAGTAGGGCACAAGGGGCTTGGTCCCAGTGTGGGACTATGATAAGGACTGGTGTCGTGAGGGTGATAGCGCTTAGCACGATCAAGGCCTTTCTCAAGCGTGGCGAAGGCGTGGCCGACGCCAACGAACCCGTTATGGCCTGGTTTCGGCAGGTAAGGCAGGCGGATTGGACAAAACCTGCAGACGTAAAGCGAGATATTCGCAGCGCCAGTATTCTCAAAGACGGTCGCGTGGTCTTCAATATCGCTGGCAACAAATATCGCATTGTGGTGTGGATCAATTATCCCTATCGCGTGGTCTACATCAGGTTTATCGGCACCCATCGGCAGTATGACGTCATCGACGCGCAGACTATTTGAGGTTCAGTCATGGATATCGCACCGATCAAGTCCCACCGCGACTATCGCCGCGTTCTCAAGGAGATCGAGGGGTTGATGAGTGCCCGGCGCAATTCACCCGAAGGGGACCGGCTCGACGTCTTGGTAACACTGGTGGAAGCGTGGGAGCGAAAACATTACCCGCTTGATCTGCCGGACCCGGTCGAGGCGATCCGCTATCACATGGAACAGAGCGGGCTACAGCCGAAAGATCTCATCCCGTTTATCGGCAGTCGAAATCGTGTACATGAAGTGCTCAATCGTCGGCGCGAGCTAACGCTCAATATGATCAGACGACTTCATCAGGGATTAGGTATTCCTGCTGAGTCCCTGATCAAAATCGGACAGACCAAGGCTGCTTAGACCTGCCTTGCAAGATTCATGTCGGGGGTCAGGTCTTGCCTGGTTTTAGCGGCATCTTCGCCGCGCGCTCCAGCAGATCCTTGCCCAGGTCTTCCAGGATGGCCCTGGTCGCCAGGAACAGGCTGTGGCCTTGATCGGTTTCGATCGCCAGTGCCACGACATCAGGCTGGTTTGGATCCGGGATGAGCTGGTAAGCCCGGATCGGATAGGCCGGCAGTTCCTGTTCTTCCGTGCTTTCGGCCATCAGGCTTCCAGCCTTGCCCGCTTCACGTCCGGCGGAGTTGCTTCCTCGACCAGCGCGGCAATCGCATCGGCGGTCGGCAAGACCGTTTGGCCTTCGCTGCCGAGACGACGGATCGATACCGAATGGGCCTCGGCTTCCTTCTTGCCGACGACGAGCAATGCGGGGATCTTTGCCAGCGAATGCTCGCGGACCTTGTAGTTGATCTTCTCGTTGCGCAGGTCGAGCTCGACCCGCAAGCCGGCGCGGCGCGCGGCGGCGGCGACCACCTTGGCGTATTCGTCGCCTTCGGAAGTGATGGTGGTGACGACGGCCTGCACCGGCGCCAGCCAGAGCGGAAAGTTGCCGGCGAAGTGTTCGATCAGGATGCCGATGAAGCGCTCCATCGAGCCGCAGATCGCGCGATGCACCATGACCGGCGCCTTCTTGGAGCCGTCGGCGTCGATATAGAACGCGCCGAAACGCTCCGGCAGGTTGAAGTCGACCTGCGTGGTGCCGCATTGCCAGTCGCGACCAATGGCGTCGCGCAGCACATATTCGAATTTCGGGCCGTAGAACGCGCCTTCGCCGGGATTGATCTCGGTCTTGATGCGGTTGTGGCCCTGCGTCTTGATCTCCTGCAGCACCGTCGCCATCACGCGCTCGGCATGGTCCCACATCTCGTCGGTGCCGACGCGCTTCTCGGGCCGGGTCGACAGCTTGACCGTGAGTTCGCCCTCGAAGCCGAAATCGGCATAGGTCGACATGATCAGGTCGTTGATCTTGAGGCATTCCTCGGCGAGCTGGGCTTCGGTGCAGAACACATGCGCGTCGTCCTGCGTGAAGCCGCGCACGCGCATCAGGCCGTGCATGGCGCCCGACGGCTCATAGCGGTGCACTACGCCGAATTCGGCGAGGCGCAACGGCAGGTCGCGATAGCTCTTCAGGCCGTGCTTGAAGATCTGCACGTGGCCGGGGCAGTTCATCGGCTTCAGCGCGAACCAGCGCTTGTCCTCGGCCTCGTCGCCGGCCGATTGCGCCGCGAACATGTTCTCGCGGTACCAGTCCCAATGGCCCGAGGTCTCCCACAGCGCCTTGTCGAGAATCTGCGGCGCGTTGACCTCGCTGTAATCACCGGTCAGGCGGCGGCGCATGTAGGCAATCAGCGCCTGGAAGATGGTCCAGCCCTTGGCGTGCCAGAACACGACGCCGGGGCCTTCTTCCTGGAAGTGAAACAGATCGAGCTCGCGGCCGAGCCGGCGGTGGTCGCGCTTCTCGGCTTCCTCGATCTGCTTCAGATAGGCGTCGAGTTCTTCCTGCTTGGCGAACGCGGTGCCGTAGATGCGCGTCAGCATCGGGTTGTTGCTGTCGCCGCGCCAATAGGCGCCTGCGACCTTCATCAGCTTGAAGGCGCTGCCGACCTTGCCGGTCGACGACATATGCGGGCCGCGGCAGAGGTCGAACCAGTCGCCCTGGTAGTAGATCTTAATCGGCTCGTCGCCGGGGATGGTGTCGACCAGTTCGACCTTGAAGGCCTCGCCCTTGTCGCGGAACACCTGTTTTGTTTTCTCGCGCGACCAGACCTCTTTCGTGAACGGCTTATCGCGCGCGATGATCTCGCGCATCTTCTTTTCGATCGCAGCGAAATCTTCCGGCGTGAACGGTTCGTTGCGGAAGAAGTCGTAGTAGAAGCCGTTCTCGATCACCGGGCCGATCGTGACCTGGGTGCCCGGCCACAGCGCCTGCACGGCTTCGGCCAGCACATGCGCGGCGTCATGCCGGATCAGTTCCAGCGCGCGGGGGTCGTCGCGGTTGATCAGCTCGATCTTGGCATCGTGCGAAACCGGATCGTTGAGGTCGGTGACGACGCCGTCCAGCGCCATCGCCACGGTACGCTTGGCGAGCGACGGCGAGATGCCCTTGGCAATCTCCAGTCCGGTAATGTCCTTGGGATATTCGCGGGTCGCGCCATCGGGGAAGGTGACGGCGATTTTCATTTGGGGTTCGGCCGGCTTCAAGTTCGCAAGGCCATACTGGAATCCCGGGGCAGGCGTATTCTGGTCAGGCATATCAGTCTCCTAAAGCTCACTCCTGCGAACGAGCGCAGGTAAGCGTAGGCAGCGGTATAGCAGGGGATTCGGCTCCTGCAATCGGGCAAAATCGAGAAAATCGCGCCTGATCGGTCAGAATGGAAGCGATTGATCGCGCCGGATGTTGCGCGCAACCTGTCCGCGTCAAGGGGTTGTGAGGCTGGCGTGCATTGTCTAGCCTCACTACCTGTGTTTTTCAGCGCCACAGCTTGATCGTGCCGGTTTGATGATGTTCCGCCTTCTCCTCGTCGCCGTCCTGCTGCTGGCCCACGGCGAGCTGCGCGCTGAACCATCCCCCGCCGAAAAGAACGGATTTGCACCGAGGCTGATCATTTATAATGCCAGGGGGTCGGCGGATTCATGCGGCCCGGGTTGCGATCGCTGGATTGCCGTCGAAGGCCAAGTCGATGCCGACGCGGCCTCGCGCATTCGCCGCTTCCTTGCCGATGCCAAAGACACCAAACGTCCGTTCTATTTCCATTCACCGGGTGGAGCGGTCGAGCAATCCTACATCATCGGCCGCCTGCTGCGCGGCCGAAAGGCGGTGGCCCGGGTTGGACGGACCCTTGCAAAGGCATGCATCGGAGGAACCCAGGTCGACGCGGCCTGCCTCAAGATCAAGACCGCCGGCGGCGAGGTCGAGGCCGAACTCACGACCCGTAATGCGATGTGCAATTCGGCTTGCACCTATCTGTTTCTCGGCGCCACGACCCGCGAGGTTGCGCCCGATGCGGCGGTCGCTGTCCATAATTCCAAGCTGACGCTGGTGGTTCACGGACAGCCCCCGCCGCGGCTGGTCGCGGAATTCAGGGAGCGCGGCATGGCGCGAGCCGATCGTGAGCGTGCGGCCTTTGTCGTCTCGATGGGCATCAGCCGCGAACTCGACGATCTCATCAAGACCGTGAAATTCGAAAGCATTCACGTCCTGACGCGGACCGAGCTCTATCGCTTCGGCATCGACACGCGTCCGTTGCCGGAAACCGCATGGACGCTGGAAGCCGCGGCTCGCCCATACGTGCGCAAGTTCGCCGCGGCGAAGCAGGGGAATGGCGCATCGTTTCGGGCGATGGAGTGGCGTCTGTTCTGCGAGAACGGAAGGCGCGCGCGGCTGATGTTTGTCCGGGAACTGGAACAGGGCGCCGCCGGCACCAGCACGGTGATGATGATGGCGGGTACGGAAAAGTCCGTGGCCTTCGGAAAATTCCCGGCGCGCGTCGGCAAATACGAGGTCTGGAGCGACGTGGTTGCGCCGGAGGCCATGCAGGCAATACTCGAATCGTCCCGCCTGCAGATGGGCGAGAGTACACAGACCACGGAAGGCAAGACCAGCCTTGCGACGTTCGACATCGACACGCTGGGCCTGGGCGCGTCATGGCCGCAGCTTCTGGCGTCGTGCCCGGCAACCGGTCCCCGACCGGCGGCGTCCACCAACGCGGCTCCCGCGAATTGAGATCGGGATCGACAAGGTCCGCGATTGATCGTCGGCCATGCAATTGGATGCAGTTGCATTAAAGTTGCTAGCTGATATACGCGACGCCTCGTGAAACGCTTCGCCCCCACTGCATTGATGCTCGGCAACATCGCCACCGGCTGCTCGGTACTGGCGCCGGCCGGCATGCTCAGGGAACTGTCCGACGGTCTCGGCGTCAGCGTCACGACCGCCGGATTGCTGATCACCTTCGGCGCGATCGTGCTCTGCGTCGGTTCCCCGGTCACCGCGTGGCTGACCTCGAGGATCGAGCGCCGCACCTTGCTTACCGCGACGCTGCTGGTGCTCGCACTCACCAATGCCGCCTCCGCTTTGGCACCCGATTATACGAGCCTGCTGGTCCTTCGCCTGATCATGCTGGCGGTCGGCGCGCTCTATACGCCGCAGGCGGTGGGAACCGCGGCCCTGATCGTGCCGGAACAAAAGCGCGGCAGCACCATCGCTTATGTCTTTCTCGGCTGGTCGCTGGCGGCCGCGATCGGGCTGCCGTTGATTACGTTTGCGGCGAGCCGCTATGGCTGGCGGGCGGCCTATGGCGGCATCGGCGCGATCGGCTGCGTGAGCGCCGCGTTGCTGATGTGGCGCCTGCCGGGCGGATTGATTGGCGTGCCGGTCGATCTGAAGACATGGACCGACGTCGGCCGCAACCGGACGATCATCATGTTGCTTTTGATCACGACGCTGCAGACGTCCGGCCAGTTCGTGGTGTTCACCTTCATGGGGCCGCTGCTGGCGAAGCTGACCGGCGCGGGTGCGGACGCGATCGGGCTGGTATTTGCCTGCTACGGCGTGTGCGGCTTCCTCGGGATTGTGATTGCAACCCGCTTCGTCGATTCCTGGGGCGCATGGAAGACGTCGGTGCTGTTCACGACACTCGTGCTGACCGGTGTGACCGGGTGGGCGCTCAGCGCCGGCATCTATCCGCTGATGGCGGTTGCCGTGGCAATCTGGGGACTGGGATTTGCTTCCGCCAATTCGATGCAACAGGTGCGGCTGGTCGGCGCCGTTCCCTCGCTTGCCTCCGCCTCGGTGTCGCTCAATACGTCGATGCTCTATGTCGGCCAGGCCACAGGCTCCGCGATCGGCGGCTTTCTGTATGCGCGGGATCTTCTCCACGCGACCGGTTACGTCGCAACCGCGTCTGTCGCGCTGGCGCTGGCGATGGTGATCGTGACGAAACCGAAGACGACTATTGGTCGAGCGTGACCTTTTCCGAAAATCGCTAGCGGAGCATCTAGTCCGAAATCCGCGTCAGGATTGCCCTGAAGTGGACGCCGGGCAATTGCAACGCGGTGCCTTCGAAGTCCACCATGCTGCCATCGTCGCCCCCTTCAGCGTCAGCGTAATCATGTCGGTTCCGAACAGCGGCTTGAACGCCGGATCGTCGTTGTGGCGTTGCGTCGTCACCCTGGCCTGAATGCCGTCGGGTTTGTCGGCGTAGCTGCCGATGAAGGCGAAAGCTGAATTGCCGCCGCGGAGCTTGCCGTTGATGGCGTAAATCATGCCGGAACCAGTTCCATGAACCGTATGAAATTCAACTTTGTATAAGCCTTCCTGCAAAACCTATTCCCGGAAATTGCGTCCCCAATAGCCGCACCCCTATGGCGCGTGCGTTCACCGAACAATGCGGTGTGACACAAATCACGCGACCATCAACATCACATTTCATACGGAACTTTTTCGCGCGCGTTCGTGCGCGACGTCAGCGGTATGATGAGAAGGTGAGGGCGATTGTGACAGCGCTGACGGCGCTGATTACCGGTTTGCAGGCGACGGCGCGCTGGCCATCCTGGTGAATGCCGGCGACTCGGCCATCTTCACCAGAATTTCTCTAACGGGATTTTCCGTCCAGGCTTGCGTCACGTAATCGCGATGGGTGACGCCGGCGGGCGTCTGCACGAACACGACGCTGCCGGGCCGCAGCGGTCCATTCATGTTCTCGGTGACGGTGATGCCCTTGCTGCGCAGCGTCTCCATCAGTTCCCGGTCACGCGGTTTGGTGTAGCGGGTGTAGGAACTGACGAAGAAGCCGGAGCGGTTTTTCTCGATCCACGACGCGAACTTGTCCAGTTCGCCATAGACGGCATCGAGCAGGAACACGCCGCGGACGCGGTTGGGAATGCCGCCGACCTCGAGGCTCCAGGCGGTCGGCAGGAAACCGCCGCTGTAGCCGACGATCACGATCGGCATGTTGGCGAACGTCTGCGCCGACTTCGGATCGCCGTAGAGACGGGCGAGGTGGCTGGCCGATTCATCGATGAAGCGCTTGAAGCCGCCGGGCTCCCAGAATTTGCCGGCGCTGGAATCCGCAGCGTTCACCGCCAGCTGCGGCGCCAGCAACACGGCGTTGACGCCGGAATCCGAGATCTGCTGCGGAACCAGTTGGCGGTCGCGGACGTCGCGTTCCAGCGTCGCGCCGTTGCCGTGGAAGAACACCACGATCACGCCGGGCTTGCGGGCATCGAACGTCTCGGGGACGTGCACCAGCACGCGGCTGTCGTTGTAGGTTTCATTTTGCCAGTAGACCCGGCCGCCATAGCTGCGATGGCCCTTGCGCTCGCCGTTCGAGATATTGAGGAACGGTGCGTCGGAGCGCGGGTTGTTGCCGAAATAGGGGAAGGCGGAGGACTTCATGCTGACCAGCGTGGTCAGCTCTTCGCGCTCGGTCGGCTTGGGAAGGGTCAGGGTCGGGTTCAGCGATGCCACCCGGACCGGCTCGGTGCGAACCGTCCGCTGGGACGGTGCAAGGGCGACCTGCTTCTGGATCTGGGGGAGGCTTTCGTTCGCGGTCGGGAAACGGTCGTTGAATTGCGGCTTGGGGAAACGTTCTTCGAAGCTATCGCCGGTGCCTTGCGTGTTCGCCGCCAGCATGCCGGCGCTCGGCGCCTTGCCGCATTGAACCAGAACGAACGACAGCGGCACAAACAACGCAGTCATCGCAACCCAACGCCATCGCACCGGCAGGGCATGACGATGCTTGCCCGGGAAAGTCACCGGATCGGCATGATCAACTTTCTGGAACTTCGGATTAGCTCCGACCATCCACCCCTTGCCCCAAGGACCACCCAAGAGATCCACCGTTGACCGGCGTATGCTCGCACGTGTTTAGGCGACGTTACGCTTCCGGAAAAACTCCCCACATCCGGAAGCCATAAGGAGACCATCAAATCGTGTCGCGATTGTGGGCCTGCCAAGCGCTTTGCGTAATGTCGCGCCATGCCGGACAAGGCGGCAATGTGGTAAAAGGTAATTAGGCACCGAAATCTGACTTCGATTTAAATCATTGTTAACGCTGCTTGAATTGGGAGGCTGCAGCCTGCACCATGAATGGATTCAGGCGTGCGGCACTGAAGGTACGGTCCGTTATGGCGGCATCAGAGACGGGAAGCGCGGCTTTGACCGGACCGCTCCCCGGTCGCGGCTCGACCGTTTCGGTCCTGGTAGCGACCGCGATCGTCGTCGCGGACATGATCGGCGTCGGCGTCTTCACCAGCCTCGGCTTCCAGGTCAAGGACATCCCCTCCGGCTTTTCGATCCTGTTGCTGTGGACCGTCGGCGGCGTGGTCGCCCTGTGCGGGGTGTTTTCCTACAGCGAGCTCGGTGCGATGTTTCCGCGCTCGAGCGGCGAATACAACTTTCTCGGCCGGGCCTATCACCCGGCCTTCGGTTTTCTGGCCGGCTGGGTGTCGGCCACCGTCGGCTTCGCGGCGCCGGTGGCGCTGGCCGCGATGGCGTTCGGCGAGTACGGCAAATCGGTATTTCCGAACGCGCCGCCGCTGGCGCTTGCCATCGGCGTGGTCTGGCTGGTGTCGCTGGTGCAGCTCACCGGCGTCCGGCATTCCTCGACCTTTCAGTTGGTGGCGACCATTCTGAAGGTGTTGCTGATCGTAGCCTTCCTGGTGAGCGGATTTGTGATCGGCACGCCGCAGCCGGTCACCTTCGCGCCATCGGCTTCCGACTTCAGCTATATCGCCAGCGCGCCGTTTGCGATCAGCCTGGTGTTCGTGATGTATTCGTTCTCCGGCTGGAACGCCGCGACCTACATCATCGGCGAGGTGCACGAGCCGGAGCGCAATGTGCCGCGCGCGATGCTGACGGGGACGCTGATCGTGCTGGCGCTATACGTCACACTCAACGCCGTGTTCCTGCACACCGCGCCGATGGACAGACTGGCGGGACAGCTCGACGTCGCCCGGATCTCCGGCAGCTATATCTTCGGCGAGATCGGTGGCCGCATCGTCGGCGCGATGATCTGCTTCGGGCTGATCTCCTCGATCAGCGCGATGATGTGGATCGGGCCGCGCGTGATGATGACAATGGGCGAGGACATTCCGGTTTTGCGGCTGTTCGCCGGCAGGTCGACCGGCGGCGCGCCGGCCTTCGCCATTTTGTTTCAACTGGTGGTGGCGAGCCTGATGCTGTTGACGCGCAGCTTCGAGGCGGTGCTCGACTTCATCCAGTTCGCGCTGCTGTTCTGTTCGTTCTTCACCGTGCTCGGCGTCATCAAGTTGCGGATTACGCGGCCGGATCTGCCGCGGCCCTATCGCGCCTGGGGATACCCGGCTACGCCGGTGGTTTTCCTGCTCGTGACCGGCTTCATGATGTATTATTTGTTGACGGAGCGCCCGCTGCAGTCGGCCCTCGGTATTTTGATCATGCTTTCAGGACTTTTGATTTATGCCGTTTTCCGTCAGCGGGCAGGTGATCCCGTGACGTCAGTGCCGGGTCGCGAATGAACATGATGCCGTCTGTAAGGGTTGCGACGCTCGTGGCCGCCGTGTTGTTCGCGGCCGTAGCTCCCGTTCGCGCCGCCGAGACCGCGACGGTGGACGACACCGCAAAATTTCTCGCCGGAATGATGCCGTCGGCTGACTCACCGCTTGTGCCACTGACCAGGGATCCGGGCTGGCAGCGGCACGCCAAGTTCTTCGATTCCGCCTTTGCCCAGCTCGAGCAACGCCAGATATCGAAAATTCGCGGCTGGTCGGACACCAATCTGGCGGCACCGCGGCCGACCATGTTCTACATGTTCTCGGGCCCGGATTTTCTCTACGCCAATGCGTTCTACCCGAAGGCGACGACCTACGTGCTGAGCGCGCTCGAACCTCCGGGCTCGGTCCCCGATCTCGCAAAATTGCCGCGCGGCAGCATCGGCGCCGCGCTCTACAACGTCGAACGCTCGATGGGTTCGATCCTGAACTTCAGCTTCTTCATCACCAAACAGATGAAGGTCGACCTGCGTGCCGACCAGATCAGCGGCACGCTGCCGGTGCTCTATGTGTTCCTGGCGCGCTCGGGCAAGACACTCAAGTCCGTCGAGTCGATCACGGTCGACAATCAGGGGGCCGTGCATCCGGCCAGCGAAAGTGCGGCAGCCAGTGCGGTTCGCGGCGCGCGGATCACTTTCAAGGGGGAGGATGGCGTCGACAAGACGTTGTATTATTTCTCGACCGATCTTTCCAATCCCGGCGTGAGGGCGAGCGGCTTCCTGAAATTCTGCGCGACGCTGGCGCCCGGCAACAGCCTGATCAAGAGCGCGTCCTATCTGCTTCACTCCGGCAATTTCACAGCGACGCGCGACTTCATCCTCGCCAACAGCTCAACCATCATCCAGGACGATTCCGGAATCCCGCTCACCTACTACAGCGCAAAGAAATGGCGCTTCTTCCCGTTCGGACGTTACGCCGGACCGATCAGCGAATTCCCGGGGCGTTATCAGGAGTCCTACGCCGAACTGTTCCGGCAGGCGCAGCCGATTGATTTCGGCATCGGCTATCGCTGGCGAACGCATGAATCGAATTTGCTGCTGTCGGTCAGGCTGCCGGACGACGGCACCGCGAACTCCGAGGCGACCTCGTCAACCGAACCGCCGCTTCCGCCGCGCCCGCGGAAACCGCGGCCGCCGGCGCCGGTTCCGCCGCCGCCCCGGAGCGGCTTCTTCTTTTTCGGCCGCTGACGGCGATCCCGATCGCACACCGCGATCACCATCGCACGCTTTGGCTGGGTTCGATGAAGGCCGTTGTATTCTGCGGTTTCGGACCGCTGTCGAAGTAACGCCAGGCGGTGACGATCACGATGAGCAGCGCGAGTACCGCCAGCAGGTCGATCTGCCTGGGGTCGTGACCGTGATGGCTGATTTTCCAGCGCATTATTTGTTTCCTCCGGTCGGAGCAACAAACCAATTCGCGACGCAAACCTAAAGTTCCACGCGTGGCAGCAATGCGAATTGATCAGGCGTTGACGCCGCGCCAGCGTCCGTAGCGCCATGGCAGATACCACCGTGCGTTCGGCGGTCTCGTCTGCGGCACGTTATCGATGCCGGAGGTTCCCCAAGGCTGGCAGCGTGATATCCGCGCCAGCGTCATCCAGCCGCCGCCCCATAGTCCGAAACGTTCGATCGCCTCGTCGCCGTAGACCGAACATGTCGGCAGGTGCCGGCAGTTGTAGCCGACCAGCGGCGACAGCGTATGCCTGTAAACCCAGATCAGCGCGCGGCCGCCGTTGCGCGGCAGGCGCCGCACCGGGCTGGCACATTCCGTGCATCGTTTGTGAGGTGACGAAGGGTGATCTGCGGGCGACATGTTGGACTATGTACGTAGTTTTCCGGTGGTTCCCAAGCAGGGAACCCAATCCGCGCAGATATTTGCGCCACAGTTTGCAATTATCGCACCGCGCGAGCGGCGCTGCAGCAAAGGTCGTATGGACGATGCAGGTCAGCACGGTTACCGTTTCGATAACGCTTCGATGACAGAATCAAGAAGCGTTGAACCGGGGTCGTTGCCGCTGCTCGTTTACGGGGCTTGGGGGAAGGAACCAAATTGAGGTTTGTGAGGTCGCAACGAATTGGCGGCTGGGCCCTTCTCGGTGCCGTCGCCATCTGTCTCGGATTGCCGGGCGCGGTCACGACGCTGGGCAATTCGGCGCTGGCCGGCACCACCCTCGAAGAACGCAAATTGCCGATGCACTTCAACTGGGTCGCGTGCCAGCCCGACTGCAAGGGCTGGGTCTCCGCCGTCGGCATCGTCACATCTGACAGTCCCAAGGAATTCGACGAATTTGCACGCCACCGTCAGCTCGACGGCGCCACCATCGTGCTGGATTCCAGCGGCGGTTCCGTCAACGATTCCATCGCGCTCGGACGGCGTTTCCGCGGCCTCGGCGCGATGACGACGGTCGGCGTCACGGTGCGGACCCAGACCGCGCAGGGCGAACGTGCCAGCATCGTGCCGCAGGCTTGGTGCGAGTCGATGTGCGTGTTCCTGCTGTTGTCGGGTAAGACCCGTTACGTGCCTGAAGCGGCCCACGTCCGCGTCCACCAGATCTGGATGGGCGATCGCGCCGACGATGCCAAGGCGGCGAGCTATACCGCGCAGGATCTGATGATCGTGGAGCGGGATATCGGCCGGCTCGCCAAATACACTTTTGATATGGGCGGCGCCGGCGATCTGTTGTCGCTCGCGCTGAGCGTGCCGCCATGGGAAGATCTGCACGAACTGTCGGCGGCGGAGTTGCGGCTGACCAATCTCGTTACCACCGACGCGGTTGCCGACGTGCTGCCGCATGACAGCCCGTCGATCCCGGTGGCCGAACTGAAGCCCAGCGAGGCGAAACCCAAGCCGACCCAGGACCGCTTCGTCAGTTCCGCGGTCAAAGGCGACGCGCCGGCGCAAGCCGTGAAGTCGACCAAGACCGCCGAGGCGATGGTTCCGACCGGCGGTGCGGCAAACGCGCCCGGTCAGACGGGGAAGTAAGCTGCATCTCACTAAGCACTGGATCATCCGCGAAGGCGGATGATCCAGTACGCCGTGGCGTTCGTGGGTAATCGAGAATTCCCGGCGTACTGGATACCCCGCCTTCGCGGGGTATGACGGCGGTAATATTGTCGGGACCCTTACGCCGAGGCCGGCTGGCTGGCCCTGGCTTCGATCTGGCCGATGGCGTCGACCACGGCGTCGAAGGTCAGCATGGTCGAGGCGTGGCGCGCCTTGTAGTCGCGCACCGGTTCGAGCAGGCCGATATCCGCCCATTTGCCCTGTGGGGGGCTGCCGTTCTCCTTCAGCATCTTGCGAACGGTCTCGCGCAACTCGCGCAATTCATTGGCGTTCGATCCGATGACGTGGCTGGCCATGATCGAGGAGGAGGCCTGGCCGAGCGCGCAGGCCTTCACATCGTGGGCGAAATCGGTGACGACGTCCCCATCCATCTTGAGGTCGATCTTGACGGTCGAGCCGCACAGCTTGGAATGGGCGGTAGCGCTGGCATCGGGGTCGGGGAGGCGGCCGAGACGGGGGATATTGCCCGCCAGTTCGATGATCCGCTTGTTGTAAATGTCGTTCAGCATGGATCGAGGTTCCGGGCAGCCCTGCGCAAGCGCCCCTGTAACTGCCCTTGGCGGCAAGGTTTCATCGTCCTATATATGGACATGAACGACGGAAAAACAGCCCGGCCGTTTCGCTGAAGGCGCCCGAAACGGAAACAAATTCGGCTGCCATCGTGTAATATGATGGGACTCAGGCGCCCGGCGGCCAAACCCGCCCCGTCTGCCCGGTGACACTCCGGTCCCAAGGACCGGTCGAACGGAGAAGACATGGACGCGCTGATCAAATCCCTCCGCCCCGGCAAGGGCTCCGACATCAAGGCGCCCGATGTGGCGCCGGACACCCGCCCCGCGGAGCTCGACCCCTCCGAATTCCTGGCCGCCGCCGTCCGTGCCGACCAGCCGCGCCCGTCGCGTGCCGAGGCCGAGCAGGCGGTGCATACGCTGCTGAACTATATCGGCGAGAATCCCGCCCGTGAGGGGTTGCTGGATACCCCGCGCCGGGTGGTCGAGGCCTTCGACGAACTCTATCAGGGCTACCACCAGTGCCCGGCCGAAGTGCTCGACCGCACCTTTGGCGAGACCGCGGGCTATGACGATTTCGTCCTGATCCGCGATATCGAATTCACCTCGCAATGCGAGCATCACATGATGCCGTTCTACGGCAAGGCGCATATCGCCTATACGCCGGTCGAACGCGTGGTGGGCTTGTCGAAGCTGGCGCGGCTGACCGATATCTTTGCGCGCCGCCTGCAGACCCAGGAACATCTCACCGCGCAGATTGCGGCCGCCGTCGATGAAATTCTCAAACCGCGCGGCGTTGCGGTCGTGATCGAGGCGGAGCATACCTGCATGTCGGTGCGCGGCGTCGCCAAGCACGGTGCGACGACGTTCACCAGCCGCTATACCGGCATGTTCCGCGACAATCCGGCGGAGCAGGCCCGTTTCCTGTCCATGGTGCGAGGGCTGCGCTGACCCTCGCTTCGATTTCCGCGAGGGCTGCCCGTGTCCACTTCTGCCGATACCCGAGATACTGATACCCGAGACCGCGAGGAAGGGCTGGCGTTCCAGCCCAAATTCGACGCGTCCGGTCTTCTGACCTGCGTGGCGACCGATGCCGTGACCGGCGATGTGCTGATGGTCGCGCACATGAACGACGAGGCGCTGCGCAAGACGGTCGCGAGCGGCGAGGCCTGGTACTACAGCCGTTCGCGCCAGGCGCTGTGGCGCAAGGGCGAAAGCTCCGGACACACCCAGCGCGTGGTCGAGATGCGAATGGATTGCGATCAGGACGCGATCTGGATTCGCGTCGAGCAGCATGGTGCGGCGTGCCACACCGGGCGGCATTCCTGCTTCTATCGCAAGATCGATGCTGCCGATGGCGACACGCGGTTGTCATTTGTCGATGCAGATCGTCAGTTCGATCCGACGAAGGTCTATCGCAAATAGACTCAATTGATCTATGTCAAAACGGAGGTGCGAAGCCATTGAGCTTCGTTGCTACCGTGGATGCGATATGCAAGAGTTCCATCTCGTCGTCGAGATGGGGCAACAACGGTGACGCTTCGATTCCTGCAAATAGCTTCTCTCCTGGTGTCGATCGCGCTTCCGTTTGGCGCCGCACGCGCGCAGGAGCGTGCGCCCGACACCATGGCCGCGCGCGTGCTCGCCTGTGCGTCGTGTCACGGCGCCGAGGGCGAAGGCACCAGCGACGTGTATTTCCCGCGATTGGCGGGCAAGCCCGCGGGCTATCTCTACAACCAGCTGGTGGCGTTCCGCGACGGGCGGCGCAAATACCCGCCGATGAACTATCTGCTGGAATTTCTGCCCGACGAATACCTGAAGAAGATCGCCGAACATTTTGCCTCGTTGCGGCCGCCGTTTCCGCCGCCCGCCGTTCCCACCGTCAGCAAGGAAATCCTCGCGCGCGGGGAATCGATCGCGACAGGCGGCGATCCGCAGCACGGCGTGCCGGCCTGCGCGGGCTGCCACGGCGCGAGCTTCGGCGGCATGGAGCCGGCGATACCGGGTCTGCTCGGCCTGCGCGCCGGTTACATCAGCGCACAGCTCGGCGGCTGGCGTTACGGCACGCGGACCGCGGCGGCACCCGACTGCATGCAGATCGTCGCCGGCCTGCTGACCGAAGACGACGTCAAGGCGGTGGCAGCCTATCTGTCGTCGCGCCCGGCGCCGACGGACCCATCGTTCGCCAAGCAAGGCAGCCTGCCGATGCCGCTGTCCTGCGGCAGCGAGCCGAACTAAGGGAGATCGCACACGTGCCGAAAACGTTGAAAGCGCTGCTCCCGGCCTTCGCCGCCATGTTGCTGCTGATCGGCTCTATGCAGGCAAGCGCACAGGATGCGGCGCTGTTGCAAAAGGGCGAATACCTCGCGCGCGCCGGCGACTGCATTGCCTGCCACACCGCCCGCGAAGGCAAGACTTTTGCCGGCGGTCTGCCGATGAAGACGCCGTTCGGCACGCTCTACACCTCGAACATCACGCCCGATCCGCAAACCGGGATCGGCATGTGGACGTCCGACCAGTTCTTCCAGATGATGCACAACGGACGCTTCCCCGACGGCGGGCTGGTCTATCCGGCGATGCCGTTTGCGTCCTACACCAAGGTGACGCGCGAAGACAGCGACGCGATCTACGCTTATCTGCGCTCGATTCCGCCGGTGAAGCAGCGCAACCGCGAACACGACCTGAAATTCCCCTTCAACAACCGCTCGCTGATCCTCGGATGGCGCACGCTGTTCTTCACGGAGGGCGAGTTCAAACCCGATCCGACCAAGTCGGCGGACTGGAACCGGGGCGCCTATCTGGTCGAAGGGCTCGGCCATTGCGGCATGTGCCACACCGCGATCAATGCGCTCGGCGGCAGTTCGGACTCGCAGGCCTTCGAGGGCGGATTGATTCCGATGCAGAACTGGTACGCGCCCTCGCTGACGTCGAACAAGGAAGCCGGCCTCGGCGACTGGAGCCTTGAGGAGATCTCCGACTATCTGCGCAAGGGTGTCTCGAGCCGCGGCGCGGTCTACGGGCCGATGGCGGAAGTCGTCTACAACAGCCTGCAATATCTCAACGACGACGATACCCGCGCGATGGCGGTCTATCTGAAGAGCCTCACGCAGGGGACATCGCCGGAGAAGCCGTCGCAGCCGCTGCCATCGGCGGAGAGCAGCCTGCTGCTCAGCCTGGGCAAGCAGATCTACGACCGCGAGTGCGCCAGTTGCCACGGCACGGTGGGGCTCGGCATGCCGCCGCATTATCCGCCGCTGGCCGGCAACCAGTCGATCCAGATGGTTTCCGCCGTCAACGCGATCCGGATGGTGCTCAATGGCGGCTATCCGCCCGGCACGTCGGGCAATCCGATGCCCTACGGCATGCCGCCGTTCGCGCACCGGCTGTCCGACGACGAGGTCGCGGCTGTCGTGACCTATATCCGCACCTCCTGGGGTAATCGCGGCGAGCCGGTCTCGGCGCGGCAGGCCAATGAACTTCGCGCGGCAACGCTGAACTGAGGCGCGTCATGATCAATTCAACTCCGCCGCAGGCGACCACACTGGGCTCCGAGGAAGAGCGCGTCGACGCCATCGTCCGCTCCGGTCCGGGCGGCGCCGTGGCGGTCGCCGGCATCGCGACCGCGATCGTGATCGCGCTGTGGTTTGCGTTCTATCTCCTGGTCTTCCTGCCCAGGAGCGTGTGAGCATGACGTCAGAGGTGGACCATGGCATCGGTGAAGCGGTCGCCGCCCGCATCGAGCGGCGATGGGCGACGCTGTCGATCGTGATCGTCGGTGTGCTGGTCGGCACGGCGACGTACATCGGCATCCATCAGGCGACGATGCCGCAAGGCCACGTCGAAACCGCCGATCCCAAAACGCTGCATCTTTCCGGCGAGTTCGTCGAAAGCAATCTCGGCAGTGCAGTCGAGGCCGACGGCTCCGTCACGGTGCGCGCGATCGGGCAGCAATATTCCTTTACGCCGCAATGCGTCGTGGTGCCTTCGGAGACCCCGATCAAGTTCCGCGCCACCAGCGCAGATGTGGTGCATGGCCTTTTGATCGAGGGCACCAACATCAACATCATGCTGGTCCCGGGCTATGTCTCCGACCTGCCGGTGCGCTTCAAGGCGCCGGGGGATCACGTGATGCCGTGCCAGGAATTCTGCGGCATCGGGCATCAGGGCATGTGGGGCAAGGTCAAGGTGGTCGACAAGACCGCATTCCTCAACCTGATGGCGTCGAAGCGGAGGCTGACCTGTGTTGACTAACAAGCGGCTCATCCTCTCGCACTTCTGGCTCGCCTTCATCGTATTCGGCGCGGCGCTGGTGCTCGGCGCCTGGCAGATGTTCGTGCGCAGCCCGCTGAATGCCTGGAACTTCAATCCGGAATTCTATTATCGCTCGGTCACCGCGCACGGCTCGGCGATGGGTTATGTGTTCCCGACCCTGGTCGCGATGGGCTTTGGCTATGCGATCACGGAATCAGCACTGGAAAAGCCGTTGGTCGGCCGCCGCTGGGCGTGGGCGGGTTTCTTCCTCGTCGCCGTCGGCGCTGTGGTGGCGATGATCCCGGTGTCGCTCGGGCTCGCTTCGGTGCTGTACACGTTCTACCCGCCGATGATCGGCAATCCCTTCTACTACATCGGCGTCGTGATGGTCGTGGTCGGCTCATGGATATGGGTCGCGCTGATGTCGATCAACATGGCGATCTGGAAGCGCGAGAATCCGGACAAGCCGGTGCCGCTGGCGATGTTCGCCAATGTCGCGGGCTCCTATCTCTGGGGCTGGACCGCAGTTGGCGCGGCGCTCGAAATCATCTTCCAGATCTTGCCGGTCGCGCTCGGCCTGAGCGCCACCATCGACGCCGGGTTGGCGCGGGTGTTCTTTTCGTGGACGCTGCACGCGATCGTCTATTTCTGGCTGATCCCGACCTACATTGCCTATTACACGATCTTTCCGCGCGCGATCGGCGGCCGGCTCTACAGCGACGCCATGGCGCGGATTTCCTTCATCCTGTTCGTCGTCGTTGCGATGCCGATCGGCGTGCATCATCTGTTTGCCGATCCGCAGGTCGGCGCCGGATTCAAGTTCATGCATTCGGTGTTCACCGGCCTCGTCGCGCTGCCGACGCTGCTGACGGTGTTCACGATCTGCGCTTCGGCCGAGATCGCGAGCCGCCTGCGCGGCGGGCGCGGCGCGTTCGGTTGGGTGACGGCACTGCCATGGCAAAATCCGATCATGCTGGCGACCGCGCTGTCGCTGGTGATGCTCGGCTTCGGCGGCGCCGGCGGGCTGATCAACATGAGCTATCAACTCGATGCCAGCATCCACAACACGCAGTGGATCACCGGGCATTTCCACCTGATCTTCGGCGGCGCCATCGTCATCATGTATTTCGCGATCGCCTATGACCTGTGGCCGCATCTCACCGGCCGCGCGCTGGAAAGTTTTGGCCTGATGCGCGCGCAGCTCTGGCTGTGGTTCGTCGGCATGATCGTCACCACGTTTCCGTGGCACTATGTCGGCATTCTCGGCATGCCGCGCCGCATGGCGTTTTACGACTACGCCAATCCGGCGATCTCGCCGCAGGCGTTTTCGGTGGCGATGTCGGCGGTCGGCGGATTCATCCTGCTGATTTCCGGCGTGTTGTTCCTTGCCGTGCTGGTCCGTGGCCAGTGGGCCGCGAGCAGCGAGGCGGGCGCCTACCGCTTCGCCGTGCCCCTGCACATGCCGGTGCGGATCCCGGCCGCGCTGAACAGTTTTGGGCTCTGGCTGGCGCTAATGGTCGGGCTCACCGTCGTCAATTACGGCTATCCGATCGCGCAATTGATGGCGTTGAAGGAAACCAACGTGCCCGCGGTCTATGTCGGAGCCAGCCGATGAGCGACCAGCCGCTATTCTCGTCCCGCAATCCCTGGTTCAGCATCAGCGTCGGCGTTACCGCCGGCATTGCGGTACTGGCGGCGATCATCGGCCTGATCTGGCTGCCCCTGGCGCAACCGGATTTGAAACTGAGCGGCATCTGGGACGCGATCTGCAGCGCCGCCGGCGTGCCGCGCGTCACCTCACAGCCAAATTCCATCCAGCCGGATTTCAAGACGTCTGATGTCGTGATGACTTCGGAGATGCTGACGAAGCCGAGCCAGGTCTCGATCGGCCGCGGGGCGACGCTGGCGCAGCGCTGTGCGATCTGCCACGGACCACAGGGCGTCAGCGACGCCAATTCGCCCAACCTCGCGGGCCAGTTCGCTGCGGTGACCTACAAGGAACTGAACGACTTCAAGGCCGGTGCGCGGGTCAACGTGGTCATGAGTCCGTTCGCGGCCACCATGAGCAACCAGGACATGCTCGACGTCGCGGCCTACTACGCTTATCTGCCGCGGGTGCCGTCGAGCAATCTGGACCTGAAGCTTGCGGCTCCCCAGATCGTCACGACCGGCGCGCCGATGCGCAACATCGCCCCCTGCGGCTCCTGCCATGGCGACGTCGACAACAAGGCCGGCAGTCCATGGCTCGGCGGCCAGTCGGCGGTCTATATCAAGGCGCAACTGCAGGCGTTCGCGTCGGGGATCCGGCGCAACGACATCAGCCAGCAGATGCGCAATATCGCCCGCCAGATGACGGCGGAAGAGATCGACCAGGTCGCCCGCTATTACGAGGCCCAGCCCTGAAGGGTTAACCCGTCATTAACCATAATTGCCGCAGGGTGACGGTGGCCTTGGCGATCGGGAGCTCGTGCAGGCCGAGAGGGGTCGTTTCGCGGGGAGCGGGGCACCAGGCATATGTCGGTCGACACAATAAACGCCACGGCTGCGGCAGGTGTTGATCCCACGCGCGTGAAGATCGCGGGCTCGATCAAGCAGGCCGCCTCGACCACCGGCGCCAGCTTCGAATACCTGCTCACCACCGCGAAGATGGAATCCAACTTCAATCCGAAGGCATCCGCCTCGACCTCGTCGGCGCGGGGGCTGTTTCAATTCATCGACCAGACCTGGCTCGGGACGGTGAAGGAAGCGGGCAGCCAGCTCGGCTACGGCAAATTCGCCGACGCCATCACCAAGAACCCTTCCGGCAGTTATTCGGTCAGCGATCCCTCGGATCGGGCCGCGGTAATGAAGTTGCGCGACGACCCCGATGCGGCCTCGTCGATGGCGGGGGTACTGACCCAGTCCAACAGCTTCAAGCTGACCGGCAAGATCGGGCGCCGCCCGACCGACGCCGAACTCTATATGGCGCATTTCATGGGCGTCGGCGGCGCCGGCAAACTGATATCGAGCGCCGAGGACAATCCGAACGCCAACGCCGCGCAGATGTTTCCGAACGCGGCGGCGGCCAACCGTTCGATCTTCTACGATCGCTCGGGCTCCGCCCGCAGCGTTTCCCAGGTCTATTCGGTGCTGACTTCGCGCTACGCCAGCGCCGCGAGTTCGCCGGCGACGCAGACCGCGATGGCGGCGGTCGGCGGCGACATCAAGCGCGGCGTGGCGGTTGCGAGCGCCGCACCGTCCGTGTCGATGGACACGGCCGCTTACCTCTCGAGTTTTCCGGATTCGCGCACCGTGACGCCGGTGGCCGCGACATCGTCGACCGATCTCAAGACCGCCTCGGCGCAGCCGCAGCCGATTTTCCGCTCGTTGTTCCAGGCGGGCGACCGCGCGGAGCCGATTTCACCGGCGGTTCAGGAATTGTGGGGTAGCGGTTCTTCGCTGACTTCCGTGTCGGTTGCGTCAAGCGCGGCGACGACCTCGCTGTCGGGGCAGACCCCCGAGGTCCGTGCGCCGGGCCGGCTCGATCTCTTCAGCGACCGCAACGGCACGTTTAGCTGACCCTCATGGTGAGGAGGCGCACTTGCGCCGTCTCGAACCATGTGGCCCGTGGCCCATCCTTCGAGACGTGCTTCGCGCTCCTCAGGATGAGGGCAGTGGAGAGCCGGTCCCGCACCCTTAACAAAACGTCAATAAAACCAGCCGTTTATGGTGAACCCTTTGTTAAGCGTCATGGTTTATTTTCTATGACAGTGGCACCGCGTCATGGTGCCGTCACGGGTTGCGTAAGCCGGCAGGACCATGATCGTTCGGCAGTTCATCAGTTGGATACGTACCGCTCCGGCAGGCGAGCGGGCAGAGGCGACGCGGTCTTTGGCGCGGGCCTGGTTGATTTCAGATCTTTCCGAGGACGATCGCACCGCAGCCGAAGGCGCGCTGCTGATGCTGCTCGACGATCCGTCGCCGCTGGTTCGCCAGTCGATGGCGGAAGTGTTCGCGCGCAGCTCGGAAGCTCCGGCCGCCATCGTGCAGGCACTGTCGCTCGACCAGACGTCGATCGCGCTGCCTATTCTCGAACACTCTCCGCTTCTGATCGACGCCGACCTCGTCGACATCGTCGCGACCGGCAATGGCGAGATGCAATGCGCCATCGCCCGCCGCATCAATCTGCCGCCGTCTGTGTCGGCTGCGATTGCCGAAGTAGGTTCCGCGGCTGCAGCGCTCGAATTGATCGAAAACGCCTATGCGGAACTGGCGCCGTTTTCCTGGGACCGCATCGTCGAGCGTCACGGCCATCTCGCCGCGATCCGGGAATCGATGCTGGTGCTGGAAGGCCTGCCCGCCGCCACGCGGCTGGCACTGGTCGCAAAACTCTCGGACACGCTGGCGCAATTCGTCGTGGCGCGTAACTGGCTCAGTCCGGACCGGGCAGGGCGGGTGGCGAGCGAAGCCCGCGAACGTTCGACCGTCAACATCGCGGCGCGTTCGGGCGGCGAGGACATGCAGGGGCTGGTGCGGCACCTGCGCGCCACCGGGCAACTGACCGCCGGCCTGATCCTGCGGGCGCTGCTGTCGGGTAATCTCGAACTGTTCGATTCAGCGCTCGCCGAATTGTCCGATCTGCCGCTGGCCCGCGTCTCGGCGTTGCTGCATGACCGCGGCAGCGCCAGCCTGCAGGCACTGCTGATCCGCGCCGGTTTTCCCGAATCCACTTTCGCTGCGTTCCGCGTCGCGCTCGAGGTCAGTCACGAAACCGGATATGTCGACACCCTTGGCGGCGCGGCAAGATTGCGCCGGAGCATGGTCGAGCGTGTGCTGACCCATTGCGAAACCGATCGCCAGGCCGCCGAACCTTTGTTGATCCTGCTGCGGCGCTTCGCCACCGAGTCGGCGCGCGAGGAAGCCCGCATGTTCTGCGACGAACTGGTCGCCGAAGATGCCAACGGGCATGACCTGATCGCGGCGTAGGTCGCTATCGCAAATTCGTAGGGTGGGCAAAGCGAAGCGTGCCCACCATCTTCAGCAAAAAGTTGTAGTTGTTGTCGGTGGGCACGGCGCAAGAGCGCCTTTGCCCACCCTACGGATTCGGAGTCTATCTCACTCCGCCGGAATGATGCTCGGCGCCAGGATCGCTTCGAGATGTTCGGGGCGGTCTCGGTTGGCGTAAGCGAGGAATTCGTCGGCGATGCCGCGCAACTGCCGGCTCAACGCGGGAGCCATGACCGCCGTGTCGAGCTTGGTACGCTCGCGCACAATCGCCTGAATGGCGTTGATGTGGTGGGCGATCAGATTCGCGGGCACCTTTTCGAGGTCGGGTGCGTGTTCGATAATGCGGCACAGGCTCTCGGCGGCAACGCCCGCGGAAGCGAAGCCGAAGGTCGCGGCATCGCCCTTGATGTCATGTGCGGCACGAAACAGCTCTTCGCGGTTGTCGTCGGTTAGGCCTTCGCGCAGGATCGCGGCGTGAGCGGCGGAAAGGCGGTCGGCTTCGATGGTCATCCAGTTCTTGAATTCGCTGGACAGCCCGGCGAGCGCCTTTTCGGCGCGGCCGACGGGATCGTCGAGATCGGATTCCGGAACGCGCAGCAAAACCTTGCGCAGCGGATTGGGCTGCGTGATGACGTGATGATCGGCGAAGGACTGGACTTCCAGTCTGCCCGGCTTTTCCTTCGCCATGATGCTTTCCCTCAGACCTGCGCTAGACGCTGGATCGCGCTTTGTCGAGCAACGACGGCTGCTGCATGACTTCGACCTCGCCGCCGATGCGTCGCTCGGGGCCGATATAGGCGTTGTTGGTGTTGCGCCGGCGATCCGGACCGAAATAGGTTTTGGTCTTGATGAACGGGCGCGGATTGGCGACGACGTTGAGGATGCGCTGGTACAATCCCTTGGCCGAGATTGGCTTGGCCAGAAACTCGGTGACGCCGGCGTCGCGCGCCACCGTGACACGGCGCTTTTCCGAATGGCCGGTCAGCATGATGATCGGCGCGTAGGGATTACCCTTGGATTCCGGCTGCCGGATCATCTGCGCCAGTTCGAGGCCGTCGAAGATCGGCATCGACCAGTCGGTGATGACGATGTCGGGAACGTAGTGGCTGTACATTTCGAGTGCGGTGGCGCCGTCCTCGGCCTCATAGGCCTCGCGCGCGCCGAACGAATGCAGCAGCGTGCGCAGGATGCGGCGCATGTGCGGGTTGTCGTCGCAGATCAGAAATCGCAGCTTGTTGAAGTCGATGCGATACATGGTTCGGCCCTAAGCGCATACCGCGGCCAAAACGGTATACCTGACGTTAACCATATCGCGCCGCCGGTTAACGAATGGTTGCGAAACCGGAGTCTTGGGAGGGGTGGGTCGACGGGAATGTTGCTGCTTTCCCGCCGTCGTCCCTGCGGAAGCAGGGACCCATACTCCGTGCAGCCCGTTGTGAAGCGGAATGGCTAAGAGCAACGCGCGAAAACAACGGCCGGTGGTTATGGGTCCCGGCTCAAGGCCGGGATGACGAGTAGCTAATGCCCGAACTGCTCGCGCAGGATGCGTTCCTCGAGGCTGTGGCCGGGGTCGAACAGCATCCGCATCGAAATTGTCTTGTCGGACAGCACCTCGACGCGGCGGACGTCGCGCACCTCGTCATGGTCGGCCACCGCCGCCACCGGGCGCTTATCGCCCTCGAGCACCTCGATCACCACGAAGGCGGTGTTGGGGAGCAGGGCGCCGCGCCAGCGCCGCGGCCGGAACGCGCTGATCGGGGTCAGCGCCAGCAGCGCCGCGTTGATCGGCAGGATCGGTCCCTGGGCGGACAGATTGTAGGCGGTGGAGCCCGCCGGCGTCGCCACCAGGATGCCGTCGGCGATCAACTCCGCCATGCGTTCGTGCTCGTCGATCAGGATGCGCAGGCGCGCTGCCTGATAGGTCTGGCGAAACATCGCGACTTCGTTGATGGCATGATGCAGATGCACCGTGCCGTGGACGTCGGTGGCCCGCATCAACAGCGGGTTGATCAGCGATTCCCGCGCCGCCGCGAGGCGCGTATGCAGGTCGTGCGTCGTGAATTCGTTCATCAGGAAGCCGACGGTGCCGCGATGCATGCCGTAGATCGGCTTGTTGGAGCGCATGTGGGCGTGCAGCGTCTGCAGCATCAAGCCGTCGCCGCCGAGCGCGACCACGACGTCGGCATCGTCGGCATTGTGATTGCCGTAGATATCGGTCAGTTGCTCCAGCGCCGCCTGCGCTTCCGTGCTGGCGCTCGCAACGAACGCAATCCGGTCATATCGCTTGGGGCTGGCCATGAGACGCGTACTCTTAAGCTTCGGTGCAGCCTCGATATAGCATTCGAAGGTGAAACGAAACCGGGCGATCGCTGTGGCGATCTGTCCGATTGCCCTAAACGGAGGTCTAGTTAACCGAGACAGGCTCTTGCCTGTTGGCCTGAGACGTTTCTCGGGCTTCCAATTGCCGGCGGCGGATGCCGACATGAACAATCCTTAATTTCTCAACCTCTTGTGGGCCCTGCCGACCCGCACCTGTGTCGGTTACACTGCGGCCAACAGGGAGGTAGCACACATGGGTATCGGACCGGCCTTGCAGCACTACGCGCGCGTGGTGATTGCGCTTCTTGTCGTTTCAATCGCGACCGGTGCCTGGGCGGATGACGAAACACCGCCGCCATCACAGCAGCAACCTGCCGCAACGACGCCAGCGCCGTCCGCAGGCCAGAAGGGTGGGGGCCGCCGCAGTGGCGACACCGCGCCGCCCTCCAATGCGCCCTCCGCCGAGCAACACCGCCTGCCGCCGGATTCGACCACCAAGCAGACGCTGGCGTTGCCCGGACGGACGCTCAATTTCACCGCGACCGCGGGCTCGATCCGCCTGTTCGACGACAAGGGCGAGCCGCAGGCCGATATCGCCTACACGTCCTACCAGCTCGACGGCGCCGACCGGACCGACCGGCCGGTGACGTTCCTGTTCAACGGCGGGCCGGGTGCATCCTCGGCCTGGCTGCAATTCGGCGACGCCGGACCATGGCGGTTGTCGATCAGCGGTGACGGCGCGGTGTCTTCCGCTTCCCCCGATCTGCTGCCCAACGCCGAGACCTGGCTCGACTTCACCGATCTCGTATTCATCGATCCCGTTGGCACCGGCTATAGCCGCTTCGTCGCGTCGGGCGATGAGGTGCGCAAGCGATTGTTTTCCGTCGACGGCGACGTCAGTTCGATTGCGCTGGTCATCCGGCGATGGCTGGAAAAATACGACCGCCTGCTGTCCCCGAAATTCGTGGCGGGCGAAAGCTATGGCGGCATACGCGGACCGAAAATCGTGCGCAACCTGCAGACCCAGCAGGGTGTCGGCGTGCGGGGATTGGTCCTGATCTCGCCGGTGCTCGACTTCCGCGACTATTCGGGCTCGAGCCTGCTGCAATACGTCACCAGCCTGCCGACGATGGCAGCGGTGGCACGCGAAGCCAAAGACGCGGGGAACGGATCGGTGACCCGCGCCGGCCTCGCGGACGTCGAAAAATATGCGCAAGGCGAGTTCCTGCTCGATCTGATCAAGGGGCAGGTCGACAAGGAGGCGACGACGCGGCTTGCCGACAAGGTAGCGGCGCTGACCGGTATCGATCAGGCGGTGAGCCGCAGGCTCGCCGGGCGCTTCGAGATCGGAGAGTTTCGCCGGGAATTCGACCGCCGCAGCGGCCGGGTCACCGGACGTTACGACGCCTCGGTCTCGGGCTTCGATCCCTATCCGGATTCGAGCTTCTTCCACTTTGGCGATCCCTCCGGCGATCCGCTGATGGCGCCCCTGACCAGTGCGGCCGTCGACCTCACCACGCGAAAACTCAATTGGCGGCCAGATGGTTCGTACCAATTGCTGAGTGACAGCGTGAACCAGGCCTGGGACTTCGGGCGCGGACGAAATCCGGCCGAGTCGGTGTCGCAGCTTCGGCAAATCCTCGCGCTCGATCCGAACATGAAGTTGCTGGTCGGTCACGGGCTGTTCGATCTCGCCACGCCCTATTTCGCCTCGAAGATCATCCTCGACCAGTTGCCGGCCTATGCCGGTCCGAACCGGGTGAAGCTCGTCGTCTATCCCGGCGGCCACATGTTCTATTCGCGTGACGGCGCGCGTCAGGCGTTCCGTGCGGAAATTCAGGCGCTGATGAAGTGAAACAGGAACAACAACAAGCCGGCGCAGCTTGATGACTGCGCCGGCTAAATTCGTGTTGCCTAACTCAGTAAACCAGTCCGGTGCCCGGCGGTTTCTCCATCGCTTCGGCGAGCGAGCGATATTCTTCGCTGGTCGTGCCGGTGAGCTGGGCGATCCGGTTCAGGTGATATTGCGCCTGGTCGCGGTTGCCCTGTTCGAGCTGCCACAGGCCGTAATACTGCCAGGTCTTGACGTGGTTCGGATCGGCCTTGAGCGCGCGCTCGTACCAGATCTGCGATACCTTGTAGTCGCCCAGCTTGCGGTAGGAGTAGCCGATCAGGTTGGCGACGGCGGCGCTGTCGTCACGCCCGAGTGCTTTCAGCTGCGGGATCGCCGCGGCGTAGTCGTGGCGGTCGTAGATGGTGGCATAGGCGGCGCGATAGCCGTCGGCGAAAGCGGTCTGCTCGATGGCCGGGCGCGCTTCAGAGGATTTCTTCTTCTTGCCCTTGTCCGGCGGCGGAGGATCGTTGTCCGGCGCAGCGTAGACCACGGTGACGATGGGCGCTGCCGCGAGCGTCAGCGACAGCATGGCGAGCGTCAAAAGCCTGATGGCAAGTTTGTTCATGCATCTCTCCTGATGGCCAGTTCGGTAATCCTACACGGATGCCTGGTGAATTGAACCCCCGGCGGTTGCAAACATTCCCGCTTGTCTGCCCTGATTTGCGCAAAATTTGCGCGCGCGGACGGCGGTCCGCGAAACCCGCAACATGACCAACATGTCATGCAGATGAACGAAGTCCGTCATTGCGCTTCAGCAGGGGTTCAGCGCGCGCTCGCTAAGGTCATCTCCATGATCAGCGAGCCCCCGGTCATCCGGCCGGAGATGCCAGCGATCCCCTGAAAGAGGAGACATCCATGTTCAAGACCATTTCCGCAGCGCTCGTTGCCGTTTCCGTTCTCGCCGCGCCCGTGCTCGCCGCCGCTCCCGGCAAGACGACCCAGAACACCGCTATCAAAGCTCCGGTGACCAAGACGGTGCAGGCCCCGGTGATCAAGGCCGATACCGCGAAGTCGAAGTTTCTGAACGCCAATGCCCGCATGGGCCGCCATCACCAGGAGCACTTTCGTCATCATCGCCACCACCAGCACATGGGTGCGCTGAAGACCCACGCCGCGCCGAATCTCGCGGTCAAGCATGTGACGCCGGCGCCCAAGCGCGGCTGAAACTAGCGGCTGAAACTGATCCGCGGGCGCGTCTCGATCGCCCCCATTGCCCACCGCGCCAGCGGATATCCGGCCCAGCCCACGCGCCATGCCCCATGGCCGTGGGCTGGTGCTTTTGATGACAGAGATGCGAATTCCAATTCACCGCCGGGCGGTCTAAGAGTGCCCCAAGACCGGATTAAGACCGGATAGAAGAGTTTCGCTTGGGGACATCAGCAAAATTTGCGGCGATCCTGATGCTGCCGATCGTGCTTTCGGCCTGCGCCGGCAGCGACGAAGGCAGGCCGATCACGTATAGCGACGATCGCGGCGTCGCCAACCAGCCGTTTCCGGGCAATTACCGCACCGAAGTGCTGGCGTTCATGAAGAGCTACCTCAACAATCCGGCGGGCGTGCATGAGGCCGCGATGGCTGAGCCGGTCCAGCGCGTCGTCGGCGGCCGGCTCCGCTATGTCACCTGCCTGCGCTTCAGCCCGCGCGAATCGGACGGCAGCTATCGCGAGCCCCGCGAGCGCGGCATTCTCTTTGTCGATGGCCGGCTCGACCGGCTCGTCGAGAACGCCAGCGAGCCTTGCGCCGGCGCGGTCTATGCGCCCTTTCCGGAAATGGAAAAGCTGACACGGTAGGGCCGCTCGGCTGCGCCACGGCAGCCGGTTCCAGACGGGTTGCCAGGCGGTGGTCGCGACCTCTGTAGCGGGCTGAAAAGGTGAACGAAACCCGATCACTTTTCGGCGAGGCTTGAACCTCGCCTTAGTTGTCTTCGACATCAACAAAGCGGGAAATCACCTGATTAACGCAGGAAAAAACCTTACATGCGAGGGAACTAAAGCGCTTTGTTGCCATGCCGTCACAGTTGCGCACCATCGGTGCGCCGGCATTGCCCCAAAGCAACCTAAATGAGGTCACGTTGTTTGTTTGATATCGCAACGTAAGTCATGGGGAATGAAGATGAAGAAGATTTTGCTCGGCGCTGCCGCGCTGGCCGCCCTGTCGGTACCTTTGGCGGCACCTGCTTTTGCGGCTGACATGCCGGCCCGCACCTATTCCAAGGCGCCGGTCTATACCGCGCCGGCGCTGGTCTATAACTGGACCGGGTTCTATATCGGCGGCCATCTCGGCGGCGCCTTTGCAGGCAATAACGGCCTGCAGGGCAGCGACGCCCGCTTCCTTGGCGGCGTGCAGGCCGGCTTCGACTATCAGTTCGCGCCCAACTGGGTGATGGGTGTCGAGGCCCAGTACAGCTGGCTGCCCAACAGCAACAATAACGGGGTGCTGTTCCCGGGCGGGACGCTGGTGACCTCCAATACCAACCAGCTCGGCTCGGTGACCGGCCGGGTCGGTTACACCTGGGGCCCGGCGCTGCTCTACGCCAAGGGCGGTTACGCCTGGCGTGACGGCAACAACATCGGCGTGACGGCTGGCGGCCTGGCGCAGCCCTTCACCACCAATGGCAACCACAAGGACGGCTACACCGTCGGCGGCGGCCTCGAATACATGTTCGCCCCGAACTGGTCGGCCAAGGCCGAGTACCAGTATTATAATTTCGGCAATACCAACTTCATCACCGCCCCGGCGGATGTTGCGGGCCGGAGCTTCCGGAACGACGAACACACCGTCAAGGTCGGCGTGAACTACCGGTTTGGCTGGGGTGGTCCGGTCGCCGCCAAATATTGATCGACGCCTGACATAAGACGCGACAAAGGCCGGCTTCACGCCGGCCTTTTTGTTGGCGGTCGGGTGCTGCGGCGCGCGCCCGGCATTTTTCGGACGTCGAAAAATAATTTTTGCAGCGCACGAAACTTTTCCGTCATGTTGAGTTATTATGGTTCAGCCGGCTGGTTGGACAACGAACATGCGTGCTTTTGCGTTAGGGCTGATTTTTTCCGCGATGGCGTTTCCCTGCCTTGCCCAGACCGTCCTGAAATCCGAACCGTTGATCATGGCACCCTATGAAATCGCCTTTGTGCAGGACATCTCGTGTCCGGCAGGCAAGGTGCTGAAGGTCACCGGCGCGATCCGGGGACTGCACCGGCGCAAGGCCTGCGTCTCGCTGGCTGCGGAGCAGGCCTCGCTGGCAACGGCGACGCCTTAGATCGGCATTCCAGCTTTCTCGCCAGCTTTCACGGCGTGTCCGCCTGCGCGGGCGTCCGGCGGGTTGCGCCTTTCGGTAGGACAGTAGCGTCCGGGAAATACCGGATCATCCGCTTCGCGGACGAAGAGCCGCCGAACAACAGACTTCACGAACCCAATGGCGGCTCCAGCCTGGCGTCGCGCTCGGCATCTGCCTTGTTTTTGGCTGGGTCTTCATGCGGTTCGGGCTGGCACGGCCGGATCTCGTAATCATTGTCCAGCACCGGACGCGGCGCGGCCTTCTGTTTCTCGGAGACGACGTCGACCACGAGGCCGCTGTTCTGGGCCACCTTCCAGACGTCGGCCTCGGTCGGGTAAGCCTTGCTCAGTTTAGCGTCGTTGCAGAACAGGGCGAAGGGCATGGTTGGCTCCGGTAAAAAGCGTCAACGCGGAAGCCTCATCCGGGTTGCAGGCTGGCTGGTATGCCGGCGGGTTCTAATGACCTAAAACGGACTAAATTCGCCCATTTCGGTCCGTTTTTGAGGAGTCCCTGAGTCCTTAACGAGGGGTAAATCCGGCAAAAAAGAATCCCCGAGACTCCCCGGCCAGAATCGCCGGATGTTGCCGGCCATGAGAACGATCCTCCCGACCTCCTGCGAGCGTGTCCACCTCACGCTCACTGTCGCGCTGCTGGCCGCCTGCGCCACCAACGTGGCGCTGGTATGCGCCTGGCTCTGACTTCGGGCGATTGACGCCGTGCCCGTTCGACCCATCATGCAGGTCAACCAAGAGAACGGGCCGCCTTGAGCGGCCGGGCGTATGCGAGGGGGGACCAAATGATCGAGACGCTGCCTGAGCGGGTCAATGGCGATGCGGCGCTGGTCCGGCGCGGACGCTACCTGACGACCACGTTTCTGCTGGAGGTCGGCCAGACCTGCTGGCTGGTCGCGATCCACGAGGGCCGCATCGTGTCGGTGACGCGGGGCCCGTTCGTGATGCCGTCCTCGTCCTTTGCGCTTCGTGCGCCCGAGGAAGAATGGCAGAAATTCTGGAGCAAGCGGCCGCCGCCGGGCTCCAACGACCTGCTGGCGCTGATCAAGCGACGGGTGCTGAAGGCCGAAGGCAATCTGCAGATTTTCATGTCCCATCTGCGCTACTTCAAGGAGGCGCTCGCCAAGCTACGCGCGCAGGGAGCGGCGGCATGAGGGCGCGGTTCGAGCCGATTACCGGCCGCTACATGCATCTCGATCTGTTCGGGCGGCCGCACCGCGTCTATGTCGAGGAGGCGGGCGAGGGCACGCCGCTGTTGTGCCTGCATACGGCCGGAAGCGACGGCCGGCAGTATCGCGGTCTGATGAACGACACGCGCGTGACCGCAACGCATCGCGTGATCGCCTTCGACATGCCCTGGCACGGCAAATCGTCGCCGCCGTCGGGCTGGCACGAGGAGGAGTATCAGCTCACCTCGGCGCAATACACCACGATGATCCTGGAGATCTCGGCCGCGCTCGAACTCGACAGGCCGATCCTGATCGGCTGTTCGATCGGCGGCCGCATCGCGCTGCATCTGGCGCTTGAACATCCCGAACGCTTTCGCGCCATCATCGGCCTGCAGGCCGGCACGCATGTCGATCCCTATTACGATCTCAACTTCCTGCACCGGGCAGACGTGCATGGCGGCGAGGTCTGCGGCGCCATCGTCTCCGGGCTGGTCGGCCCGGATGCGCCAGACAGCGAGCGCTGGGAGACGCTGTGGCACTACATGCAGGGCGGCCCCGGCGTCTTCAAGGGCGATCTCTATTTTTACAAGCTCGACGGCGACATCCGCGGCCGGGTGGCGCAGATCGACACCCGGCGCTGCCCGCTGTTTCTGCTGTCCGGCGAATACGACTATTCCTGCACGCCGGAGGAAACACTGGCGGTGGCGAACAGCATCCCGGGTTCCGAGGTTGCCATCATGAAGGGCCTCGGCCACTTTCCGATGAGCGAAGATCCGCAGGCGTTTCTGACGCATCTTCTCCCTGTGCTGGAGAAGATCGGCAAGGGCTGAAGGTCGCGAAGCGGCTCACACACCCCGCACCAAGGTGCGGGGGTGAACCGGTCTGCGCAAACGCGTCATAAGGGAAGTATGGGAGAGCTACTTGCCCACCCGCGGCGAGGCCGGCATCTCCCGCAGCGTGGCATGGACCTTGGCCATGGTGGCGCTGCAATAGGCCTCGCGCTCCTGGCTGAATCGCTCCTGGTGGGCCCGGAAATTGGCGACCCGCGCCTTGATCTCGGATATTTCCGACTGGAAGCCATTGCGCAGGTCGGCTCGAGCGATCGTTTGCACCGGCCGCAACGCTTCCCTAGAAATTTCCCGCGGCGCCTCCTTCGGCAGATCGGCCACGAGGGCCTCGGCCAGCAGGGCCTCAATGTCAGGCATCGGCGCTGCCGTGTCGGCGGCTCCCGAGGTCAACGCGACCGATGTGGCAACTGTGTTCCCGGCCTCCGGCATCTTGCCGGTCACCGATTGAACAAACGCCATGGTCTGCGCGATCAGAAGGTCGCGTTCCCTCATCCATTTCATGAGACACCTCTGCCTACCTAACACCATCAAATCGCTTTTCTGGAAGCAAGGGCGGTTGGTGATTTGGAAGGGGACAGCGTCGGTTTTGCGTGCGAGGTGACAAAACTGTGACACTTGGCGCACGCCAGCGTGCACATGGTGGCGTCACGGGGCGATCCCGCTACCGCCGTTGCGCGAGCAAGCAATCTATCGTTCGCGCGGATTGGTGTTGGGCACGAACGGCGCGCCGACCACGCGAACCGCCGGCTGGTCGGTGACGTGGACGATCGGCCTGGCGGCTGCCGGGGTCTGCTCGGCGCGGGCGGCGAAGCGGACCGGGGCCTTGTCGGCCGGCTCCACCAGACTGGCGCTGGCCGCAACGATCACGGTGAACACCGTGACGACGGCGAGCAGGAACATGTTGCAGTTTTCTTCGCGAATTTTCATGCGGAGAAAACGTGGGAGGTGGGGGTTGGTTCCGCAGCGGATGGAAGGAGCCAGCGCCGTGCCCGGGACTGGTGGCAAGTACGGCGGAAGTGGATTTCGGGGTTCTGGCCCTTTGAGGGCAAGTCTGGTATTCGACCCGCCGAAGATCGATTGGCTGCAGTCCGGTATTCTGCCGCCCGCCGATCCCCTTCAGTCCGCCGGTTTAGCTCAGCGGTAGAGCAGCGGTTTTGTAAACCGAAGGTCGGGAGTTCAATCCTCTCAACCGGCACCATTCCTTGCGTATGAAAAAGGCGGCCTTTCGGCCGCCTTTTCCGCATCGATGGGTAATTGCCTTACTGGCAGATGTGCTGCCGCCCGTCCTCGCCGCGGAACCAGGTGCCGGGGACGCAGACAAAACCGTTGCGGCGGGCATAGTCCGCGCCGCCGATCGGGGCTGTGGCGATGGCGGCTGCGGTGCCTACGGCGCCGCCGACCACGCCGGCCGCGACGTTGCCCGGCCGGAAGCCGCCGTCATTGTCATACCGGTTGTAGCTGCCGCGCCAGCGGCGGTCGTGCCGATAGCCCTGATCCTGCCAGTCCTGGTTCTGGGTGACCTGCCGCTGGTAGCTGCCGGTGTAGGGGTTGCCCGGTCCCTTGTTCTGGCAATTGGCATTTGGATAGAACTGGGCGCAGTAGCCGGGATTGTAGATCACTTCCTGCGCCATGGCGGGGGTTGCGAGCGCGGATGCGACCAGCGCGGCGGCACCCAAAATTCCGAATCTTGTCATGTGGGTTCTCCCAGAGAGGTGTGAGCCGGGGCAACCGGGGGCGCGCAGGCATGTTCCGGTTTTAAGCGTTGTGCGATCTTCAAACCGGTGTGAAGTTCCTCCTTCGGCATTCTGACGGGGATTGCGACTCCGGTTGGCGGGTTGCGCGGCGAGAGTAAGTGTTTGACCTGACAAAGGCTTCGACTTGGTATTTGATGTACCGGCAGAGAGCAGGGGGCGCATGTTCGGAATTCTAGGGCTTGGCTTTTTGCTCGGCATGCAGCATGCGCTCGAGGCCGACCATATCGCCGCCGTATCCAGCATCGCCGCGCGCCGCAGCCAGGTCGGGGACATCGTCAGGCACGGCCTGACCTGGGGGCTCGGGCACACCCTGACCCTGTTCATCTTTGCCGGCGCCGCCCTGCTGCTCGGCCACGCCATCCCCGAGAGCCTGGCCCGGCCGATCGAGACCGCCGTCGGCGTCATGCTGGTCGGTCTCGGTTCGCATGTGCTGTGGCGGCTGTGGCGCGACCGGGTGCATTTTCACCGCCATGGCCATGGCGACGGCACGGTGCACTTCCATGCCCACAGCCATGCCGGCGAAATCGCCCCGCATGCCCGCACCGCCCACGCCCATGAACACGGCTTCCGCTGGCGCACGCTGCTGGTCGGGCTGATGCACGGGATGGCCGGCTCCGCAGCACTTCTGGTGCTGACGGTATCGCAGGCCTCCAGTCCCGCGGTCGGGCTTGGCTATGTCGCGCTGTTTGGAATCGGCTCGATGATCGGGATGGGCGCATTGTCGACGTTGATTGCGGTGCCGCTGGCGGTCACGGCGCGCTGGCTCACCTTTGCCAATCACGGCCTGCAGGCGGTGGTGGGAGCCGCCACGATTGCCATCGGCATCAGGACCATCGTCGAGATGGCGTTGGCCTAATGCCGGATTGTCGACCCTGCCGAGGGCTGATGTAGTGGGCAAAAATCGTTCGGGAGGACGGGGATGAAGCGCCGGGATTTTCTGGCAGGAGGCGCGGCGTGCACGCTGGCGGCGATTTCAGGCAAGGCGTCTGCGCAATCGGGCCCGCTGACGAAAATCATCTTTCCGTTTGCGGCCGGCGGCGGCGGCGACGCGCTGTGCCGGGTGCTGGCGCAGTATATGAGCCAGCCGCTCGATCGTAACATCATCGTCGAGAACCGTACCGGCGGTGACGGGCTGATCGGAATCAAGGCGGCGAAGGCTGCCAATCCTGACGGCACCACCATCCTCGTGACCACGGGTCCGACGATGTACCTGCTGCCGATGGTCGAGACGCAGCCGACATTCGATACCGCCAAGGACTTTGTCCCGGTTTCGCAGCTCGTGCGTTTCGAGTTCTGTGTCGTCGCTGGTCCGGCCGTGGACGCGAAGGATTTCACGCAATTCGTCGCCTGGCTGAAGGCCAATCCCGACAAGGCGACGTTTGGCGTGCCGAGCAATGGCACCATTCCGCATTTCACCGGCTCGAGGCTCGAGGAGGTGCTGGGCATCAAGATGACACGGGTGGCCTATCGCGGCGGGGCGCCGATCATGAACGACCTCATCGGCGGTCACCTGCCGTTTGCGATTGTCACACTGACCGACGCGATCCCGCAACATCGCGCCGGCGGTGTCAAGGTTCTGGCGGTGACGAGTGCCGAGCGTTCGCCGTTCCTGGAGGTGCCGACCCTGAAGGAGTACGGCATCGATCTGGTGGCGGACGCCTGGTACGGCATGTGGCTGCCGGCGGGGGCGTCGCCCGCCTTCGCCAAGCAGGTGAGCGAGGCAGCGGCCACGGCGCTCGCCAAGCCCGAGGTCCGGGAAAAGCTGCTCGCGATCGGCTTGATCCCGGTCGGCTCGACGCCCGAAGGTCTGACGCGGGAACTCGCCGCGAACACCGCTTTCTGGCAGCCCATCGTGAAGGCGACTGGATACAAGATTACCAACTAGGCGAACTCGAAACCCCGGGGAAGTCGCTGATGCCAGATGCCGGAACTTCGCGAGAAAGCCGTTTCGCGATCGTCTTCGCGCTTGTCGGCGCCCTGTTCGTGGGCGCGGGCACCGCCATGGCGGAATCGGCTGCTCCCCAGGCGCCGACCTTTTCGCACGCTGCGCTCGACAGCTTTGGTGACTTCATCCGCAGGGAGATCGCTGCCGACAAGATTCCCGGCGGCGTCCTGCTGATCCAGCAGCACGGCAAGCCGGTCTATCTCGAAAGTTTCGGCGTGCGGGATCCCGCCACCCAGGCGCCGATGACGGCAGATACCATTTTTCAGGTCTATTCGATGAGCAAGGCGGTCACTTCGGTGGCTGTGATGATGCTGGTGGAGGACGGCAAGCTTTCGATTGACGATCCCGTCCAGAAATACATCGAGTCATTTGCCTATGCCAAAGTGGGCATCGACGATTCCGACGAGGCCGGGCAACGGCCGCTCAGGCTGGTGCCGTTGAAGCGGCCGATCACCATCAGGGACCTGCTGCGGCATACATCCGGCATCACCTACGGCTTCTACGGTGAAGGCGTGATCCGCAAACTCTACGGCGATCCCAAATTGTTTGCAGGCGATCCCGACAACGCCGACTTCGCCGACCGTATCGCCGTGCTGCCGCTGGCCGACCAGCCGGGTGTGCGCTGGGACTACGGCCATTCAGTCGACGTGCTTGGGCGCGTCGTCGAGGTGGTGTCGGGACAGTCGCTGTTTCAGTTCGAGAAGCAGCGGCTGTTCGATCCACTTCACATGCCCGACACCAACTACTTCGTTGCGGACAAGAAGGACTGGTCGCGCATTGCGCGACCGTTGAAGGCCGATATTTTCGAGCGCCCGCTGGCCGGCATTATCGATCCGAGACTGCCGCGGCGCTTTGAGTCCGGCGGCGCCGGGCTCAACACCACCATCGGAGATTATTCGCACTTCCTGCAGATGCTGCTCAACAAGGGCGAGCTCAACGGCAAACGCTATCTGAAGCCCGAGACGGTGGCGCTGATGACGTCGGACCAGATCGGTCCGGAGACCGGCATCATCCACGATCCCTTCTATTTTCCGAGCCCGAACAGCGGTTTCGGTCTCGGCTTCGCCGTCCGCACGTCGCCGCCGGCGGGTACCACGTGGCCGCTCGGCGAATATCGCTGGGATGGGGCTGGCGGCGCATTCTATTTCGTCGATCCGGTCGACGATCTGTTCGCGATCTTCATGGTGCATTCGCCGACGCAAGGCGGCCGGATTCAGTTGGCGCTGAAGACGCTGATGTATCAAGCGTTGGGCAAGGGGCTGCGCAAGGACTGATACATAGCGTTTTCAAGCGAAGTGGATTCCGGTTCGCGTAGCAATCAAGCTTGCGCAGATTGCGTAGACTTATCTGCGGTAGAAAACGCGTCAAAAAGAAAAGCAAAATCAAACAATGGCGTTGCGTGCGATGGTTTCGCGATAGAACGATGCGCTGAGTCTTGGCGTGCGACGCTGGGTGTCGAAATCGACCCGGTAGAGGCCGAAGCGCTTTTCAAGTCCGTCCGACCATTCGAAATTGTCCAGCAGGCTCCACAGAAAATAACCGTGCACCGGCACGCCCTCGGCTGTCGCGCGCTGCAACTGCGCCAGGTAGTTGCGCAGATACATGACGCGATCGAGGTCTGAGATGCTGCCATCGGCGGCAGGCTGGTCGGTCCCCGACGTGCCGTTCTCGGTGATGTAGATCGATTTCACGTTCCACAGTTTCGCGACATGGCGCGGCGTCCAGTACATGGTCTCGGGGCCGAATCTGAGCCAGGGCGCATCCATGTGCGGAAACGAGGCAGGGAAGGGCGCCAGCGTAAACCCGCTGATGTTGTCGGCGGCCACGACGTAATGGTCGGGCATGTAGACATTCAAGCCGACGAAATCGACCGGCGACGAAATGATGCGCAGATCCTCAGGCGTGAATTTCGGCGCGTCGGCGCCGGCCTGCGCCAGATAAGCGTCGGTGTACTTCCCCTCCAACATCACGGTCAGATAACCGGCATTGAGTTCGCGCATCGCGATCTCGGCCGCCCGGATGTTCGCCGGCGTGTCGATCGCGGGGATGCAGCTCACGGCATTTTCCGCCGGGCCGACCTTGGTGCCGGCATGCGCATGGGCGCGGATCGCCTGTACGGCCAGACCGTGTCCGAGCGCGATGTGGTGACGGACCTGGTTCAATTCCACCCGCGGCAATTTGAGGCCGGGTGCGTCGGAGCCGTATTCATGGCCGAGCGACACCGTCCTGGAGCATTCATTGATGGTGAAGAAATGTTTGACCCGGTCGCTCAGGCGGCCTGCGACATAGGCTGCATAATCCGCGAACGCCTTTGACGTGTCGCGGGACGTCCAGCCGCCGAAGCGGGTCTGCAGCGCCTGCGGCAGGTCCCAATGATACAGGGTCGCGAACGGTTCGATGCCGTTGGCCGATAATTCGTCGAGCAGGCGGTTGTAGAAGTCGAGACCTTTGGGGTTCGGCGTACCGGTGCCGTCAGGGAAAACGCGCGGCCATGCGATCGAAAACCGATAGGCTTTTGCGCCCAGCGCCTTCATCAGCTGAACGTCTTCCTTGTACCGATGATAATGATCGTCGGCGGTGTCTCCCGTGCTCCGATCCGAGATCGTGCCTGGCTGGTGCGTGAACAGATCCCAGATCGACGGGCCGCGGCCATCTTCGTTGACGGCGCCCTCGATTTGATAGGCGGACGTGGCCGTGCCCCACAGAAAGCCGTTCGGAAAGCCGGGTGGGGCCGTTCGGCTTTCCCTGGGCAAAGCAGCCTGCGCGTCAGCGCGCCGCGCCGCGGTGGCGCCAGACATTCCGAGCGTTGACCAGCCCAAGATTTTGGAGAATTGGATTTTGGCGAACTGGCGCCGGGAAAATTTCAGCAACGGCATCGCTTCACGTGTTCGGGATCGAGGCAAATATGCGGCAAAAGCAGAGCTTACCCTTCGCAGCCGACCTTGATGCTGGTCGAATTGACATGTTACGAGGTCAAACGAAGTCGCGCAAACGGCGTGAACGCCCATCGACCACGCCTCAGGACAGGACCGACAGCCTTGCGCACGCCACTGGCGCTCTTCTTCGTTTCCATCGGATTGATCGCGGCGGCGTGGTGGTGGCTGGCCGCGCCGGTCACCCTGGTGCGTGCGCCGATCGATCCTGAGGCCAAACTCGAATGCGTGTCCTACGCGCCTTTTCGCGGAGAGCAAACGCCGCACAATCCGCGACTGATCGTCAGTCCGGAGCAGATCGCGGAGGATCTCGGCGAGCTAGCCAAGGTCACCAAATGCATCCGCACCTATTCGATCGATAACGGGTTGGACAAGGTGCCCGAACTGGCGTCCAAAGCCGGATTGAAGGTTCTGCTCGGGATCTGGATCGGGCGCGATCGCGCCAAGAATGTGCTGCTGATCAATCACGCGGTCGCGCTGGCCAACGATCATCCCGGCGTGGTCACGTCGGTCATCGTCGGTAGCGAGGTGCTGTTGCGCGGCGAGATGACGGTGTCCGATCTGCGCGAATTCATCCGCTCGGCCAGATCGCGCGTCCACGTTCCCGTGACCTACGCCGATGTCTGGGAGTTCTGGCTGCGCTACCGGGAAGTCGCCGCCGATGTCGATTTCGTCACCGTGCATTTTCTGCCCTATTGGGAAGACGTTCCGCCGCGCGCCGAAGACGCCGCCGCGCATGTCGATGAAGTCCGCAAGCAGTTGACGGTCGCCTTTCCCGGCAAGGAGATACTGATCGGCGAGACCGGCTGGCCGAGCCAGGGACGGATGCGCGAGATCGCGGTGGCCTCCCGCATCAATCAGGCGCGGTTCATTGCCGAGATTCTCGAACGCGCCAGAACCGAGAAGTTTCGCGTCAATCTGTTCGAGGCCTATGACGAGCCGTGGAAGCGCCGATGGGAAGGCACCGTGGGCGGCTATTGGGGCGTGTTCAATGCGTCAGATCGCCGGCTGAAATATCCGGCCGGTATTGCCATCGGCAACTATCCGCTCTGGAAGTGGCAGATGGCGGGCGGGCTTGCGCTGTGCATCCTCGTCTTCGCCACGGCGGGGTTGGCGCTGCGGCGCCGATCGTCGTCGCCGCGATTGGCATCGTGGATGGCGGTCGCGCTATCGGCGACAACGAGCGGGGTTCTGCTCGGCGTCAGCCTCGACAAGCTGCTCTATGAAAGCTTCGGGTTCGATGGCTGGCTGCGCCAGTGCGCGCTGCTGGCAGCAGCGATCGCGGCACCGCTGTTGTCCACCCATGCCTTGATGTCGGAACGCCCGATTCCGGCGTTTCTCGATATCTTGGGGCCGTCCGAACGCCGAACCCAGATCTTCATCACGACGCTCCTCGGCGTCACGCTGATCGCGATCACATTGATCTCGGTGGAAACCGCACTGGGTCTGGTGTTCGACGGGCGCTGGCGCGATTTCCCGTTCGCCGCCCTGACCATGGCGGTCGTGCCGTTTGCAACGCTGGCGCTGCTCACTCATCCGCGATCGGGCGCGCGCCCGATTGCCGAAGTCGTGTTCGCGAGCCTGCTCGCGATGGCGGCGCTTTATATCGGCTTCAATGAAGGTTCCGCCAACTGGCAGTCATTGTGGACCTGCGCGGTGTATCTGCTGCTGGGTTTCACGCTGGTGCAGGCGCGGGAGGGCAAGTCTTCCGAGGGCAAGGCTTTCGATGGCAAGGCTTCCGAGGATGAGGCTTCCGAGCCGCAGTCCGAACGCTGGTCGAACGGGGCTTCCAGTCAGTTACGTTGACGCGTGCGTCTCGCTCACGGCTTGACCCCGATCTTCTCCCGGATCGCGCCGAGCTCGGTCTCGTCCCAGATACCGATCAGGACGCCGTTCTTCACCTGCAGCTGCTGGTTTGCATAATTGGCGATCTTCTCGTTCGACGTGGTGATGTGTCCCTTCGGATGCAGCGCCCAGTCGAACAACTCCGCCTGCAGCCGGGCGACGACATCGGCGCAGGACGGGTCGGCGCCGCGATCGCGAAATTCCTCCGGATCGCTTTCGAGGTCGTAGAGCATCGGCCGAAACCCCGACGCGTGGATGAATTTCCAGCGGCCGTCGAACACCATGAACAGCCGGCAGCGTTCGATCGGCTGTCCCAGCATCACGCGGACGTCCTGCATGGCGTAGTCGTATTCGGAGAAGACTACCTTGCGCCAGTCGGCAGGCTGCTTGCCTTGCAGCAGCGGCAGCAACGAGCGTCCCTCCAGAATATGGTCCGGCGGCTTGCTGCCAAAATAATCAATGAAGGTCGGCGCCAGGTCGATGCCCTCGACCAGCGCGTCGCACACCGTGCCGCGCGTGCTGTCGGCTTGAGCCGACGGATCGATCACAATCAGCGGGATTTTGGCGGACTGTTCGTGGAACAGATCCTTCTCGCCCATCCAGTGATCGCCGAGATAGTCGCCATGATCCGACGTGAACACGATCATGGTGGTGTCGAGCAGGCCGCGCGCCGCGAGGAACTGCATCAGCACGCCCATCTGGTCGTCGATCTGCTTGATCAGGCCCATATAGGTCGGAATGACCTTTTCGCGGGCCTCGTCGCGCGACATGTTCTTCGAATAGCGCATGTTCATGTAGGCGGCGAACACCGGATGGGCGTTGTCGCGTTCGATCTCCGACCGGATCGCAGGCTGCACGTCGGAGGCCGCGTACATGCTGGCGTAGGGCTCCGGCGCGATATAGGGCCAGTGCGGCTTGATGTAGGACAGATGCAGGCACCACGGGCGGCCGTCGTCCTCGGCCTCCGCGATGAACCCCATCGCGCGCCGCGTCATGTAGGGCGTCTCGGAATGCTCCTCGGGCACGCGCGCGGCCTTGTCGGCGTGAACCAATAGCCAGCCGTTTTGCAAGGCCCCCTCGGCGTCGGCGCCGGAATTGGCCCAGTGCTCCCACGGGTTGTCGGCGTTGTAGCCCTGCCGGCGCAGATAGTCGTCATAGGCCGGGCGAGGGCGTCCGGTCGGATGCAGGCCGTCGTCGCGCTCATAGGGCTCGAAGCCGCATTCCGACACATGCACGCCGATGATCGAACTGGGCGCGATGCCGAGGTTCTTCAAGCCTTCGAGGTCGGGTGCCATGTGGGTCTTGCCGACCAGCACGTTGCGGACGCCGATCTTCTTTAAGTGATCGCCGAGCGTCGGCTCGCCGACACGCAGCGGCCAGCCGTTCCAGTGCGAGCCGTGCGAGCGCATGTAGCGGCCGGTGTAAAACGACATCCGCGACGGGCCGCAGATCGGCGACTGCACATAGGCGTTGGAGAACAGCACGCCGCGTTTGGCCATCGCATCGATGTTGGGCGTCTTCAGCACTGGATGGCCGGTACAGCCGAGATAGTCGTAGCGAAGCTGGTCGCACATGATCCAGAGCACGTTTTTCGCAGGCTTTTGGGAGGGCGGCATATCCGGGCATTTCCAGCAGTTCGGGAGCCGCGATGGTGCGATATTGCCGGTCAAATGACAATAAAGCGGGCCGCCGCAGCGGCCGGGGCCGGGACGTTAACGTTTGGCTATCGCGATTTCTCGCAATTGAACTGGCATCGAGGCCGGCGCGTTAGGCTTACCGTCAGTTTGGCCCGCCGCTTTAACCCCTCAGGTTGTGCGTTGGATTAGATTGCCCGCCGAGGAAGGCAGGGATCCCAAGCAATGCGCGTTCGCGTAACACTGGCAATCTTGATGGCGATGACGTCGACGGCGTTTGCCGGCGGCGGTTTTGACATTGTGATTCCCGGTCGCGCCGGCGTGCCCGTCATCATTAACGGCGTCGATGCGTCCTATGCGGCGGTCGAGGGCGAATGGGGGCTCGGCAAGAACTGGCAGGTGCAGCCGACGGTTTACGGCGGCCGCTATATCGATCCGGTTCCGAACGTCGGCCATTACTATCCGAGCGCAGGCCATCTGCCCGGCTACGGGCGCCTGGAAGTCGAACCGCCGGCCAACCGCCGTTTGCCGCAGCCGGCCGAGAGCTATCATCAATCATGGTCGGCGCAGTCGGCGCCGCTGCCGGCGCAGTCCAACGTGCCGGTCGAACCGCCGGCCATCATTTACGCGCCGCAGGAGCAGGGTCGTCACGATTTCAGGCCGCGCCCGCACAACGTTCCGCACTAGGAAAACAGGCACTTCAAGAAACGAAGCCAACGAAAACACCTTACAGGAGAGACTAATGCGTCAATTGTTTACGGGATTGGTTGCGGCGGTCGCTGTCATGGCCGCGGCGCCCGCCTTTGCGTGCGGCTACACCCCTTGCGCAGCACCGGTCTACGTCGCGCCCGCGCCGGTCGTCGATTACGGCTGCAACCCCTGCGGCGGTGGCGGCTGGGCTCACGAGCGGCTCGCCGCCCCGGAGCAGCAGTACTATTACGTCAACCAGGGCCCGACCTATACCGGTCCGGGCGACTTCGCGCCGGCTCGGGTCTATGAAGAAGGTTCGGTCTCCGGTTACGGCTATGCCCGTCCGTATCACTATGGCTACCGCCCGCACTATGGCTATCGCCAGCATTACGGCTACCGCCACTATCGCCAGTGGGCTCCGCGCGTCAGCTACTATCGCGGCCACGCGCCGTACTACGGCCACCGCGTTCTGCGCCGCTACTATTGATCTGAAAACGATCTGAAAGCTTTAGCGCCCGTTCGCATCAAGCGAGCGGGCGTTGTCTTTTACCGGCCCATCAGGCCGAGCCGGCTCGCGCCGATATAGAGCGCCAGCACCGCGGCGTTCGACACGTTGAGGCTCTTGATCTCGCCGGGCATGTCGAGGCGCGCCACCACGCTGCAGGTCTCGCGCGTCAATTGCCGCAGGCCCTTGCCCTCGGCGCCCAGCACCAGCGCCAGCGGCTGCCGCAGTTCGACCGCGGCGAGGTCGGTGCTGCCCTCGCTGTCGAGACCGACCGTCAGGTAGCCCAGGTCGTTGAGCTCGTTCAGCGCGCGGGCGAGGTTCTGCACGGTCACCAGCGGCACCATTTCCAGCGCGCCGGAGGCCGATTTCGCCAGCACGCCGGTCGCCTCCGGACTGTGTCGGCTGGTGGTGACGATCGCCTTGACCGCGAACGCCGCAGCCGAGCGCATAATGGCGCCAACATTGTGCGGATCGGTGATCTGGTCGAGCACCAGCACGATGCCCTCCTGGGGCAGCGTCTCGAGGTCGGGCGAGGGCAGGGGATCGGCCTCCGCCAGCAGGCCCTGATGGACGGCGTCGGGCCCGAGCCGGGCGTCGATCTCGCTCGGCCGGACGATTTCCGGGGCAACCCTGGTGTCGATATTCTCGTCACTGAGCCGGCGAGCAGCATTCTCGGTCAGCAACAGCTTGCGGATCCCGCGCGCCGGGTTGGCCAAGGCGGCCGAAACCGTGTGCCAGCCATAGAGAATCACCGGGCCGTCCGGACTGCTGTCACGGTCCCGCCAGACCGGCCGGCCGCCCGGTTTTCGGCCTTTTTCGAAGGGTTTGCCGCCGCCACGGCGGAACGGCGGTTTTCGATCGCGATCACTCATGGGAAGCTTCTGTCACGGGTTCCGGATTATGGCAATTTGGGCCCTTCCGGGGCGGATTTGATGGCTCGCCTTGGTTGACTTTGCCACCCCCCTTCGCCCATAAACGCGCCCGACCGGGAGCTCGCCATCGGCTCCCGGATTTAACGTCATCCATGGCCTGATCGCCGCCTCTTGGCGGTTGGGTTTGCGATGCTGTTGGACGGGGGAGTGTCCCGAGTGGCAAAGGGAGCTGACTGTAAATCAGCCGTCTTATGACTTCGAAGGTTCGAGTCCTTCTTCCCCCACCACGCTTCGCCCTGACGGGCTACGCGTGGCGCAGCCACGCTGAGGCCGGCAGGGCGAAGCGTGTCCGGCGTAGCTGAGCGCAGCGAAGCGTAGACGGACTGGCGCGGCACAGGCGGGCCCGACTGCCCAACTACGGCACCGCGCCCCAGTGGGCTCTGTAAGCCAGCGCCCCCCATTTGCATCCCCCGACATCCCGTAGCAGGATACCTGCGTCCTTATTCCAGGTTCCCGTTCGCTGCCATCACAGGCCCCCCGCGTGCCCTTAACCGCCAACGCGCTTCACAATGCCAACAAGCTCAAGCTTGGGCTGTTTTCCCTCAACGCCGATGGCGGCATCGCCATCACAAAAGTGCCGGAGCGCTGGCGGGCGGACTGGGCTGACATCGCCGAGGTCGCCCAACTGGTCGACCGTGCCGGCTTCGAATTCATCCTGCCGATCGCGCGCTGGAAGGGATTTGGCGGCGAGCTCGATGTCCGCACGCTGTGCTTCGAGACGTTTACGTTTGCCGCAGCACTCAGCGCGATGACCGAACAGATCACGATCTTTTCCACCGTGCATGTGCCGGTCGTGCATCCGGTGTTCGCGGCGAAGGCGCTGGTGACGGTGGACCATGTCAGCGGCGGCCGCGCCGGGCTCAACATCGTGGCCGGATGGAATCAGGGCGAGTTCGACATGTTCGGACATGCGCTCGCCGAGCACGATCGCCGCTACGAGCAGGGGCTCGAATGGTTCGAGGTGATGAACCGGATCTTCACTTCAAAAGAGCGGTTCGACCACGCCGGCGAGTTCTACCAATTGACTGGCGTGATCGGAAAGCCGCAGCCGGTGCAGCGCCCGCGTCCGCTGACGATGTCGGCGGCGTCCTCGCCGGCGGGGCGGGCGTTCGCGATGAAAACCAGCGACCTTCTGGTCACCGTGCTCGGCGTCGCCGGCGAGGGCCTGGCGCCGGTGCGGGCACTCGCGGCGCAGCGCAACGCCGAAGGCCGTCCGCTGCAGATCATCACCACGACGCATGTGGTTTGCCGCGAGACCGATCGCGAGGCGGAAGACTATTATCAGCATTATGCGGTTGCGAATGCCGACACCGAAGCGGTCGACTATCACATGAACATGTCGCGCCGGAATCGCCAGCTCGATACCAACGAGATCTTCAACGAGCGCAAGCGTTATGCCGGAGGCTTGAGTTCGCATCCCTTGATCGGCCGGCCGGAAAAGATCGTCGACGAATTGCTGTGGCTCAACGCCGCCGGGATCGACGGCGTCACGCTGTCCTTTGTCAATTTCAAGGACGAACTGCCGTTCTTCATCGACCGCGTGCTGCCGCTGCTGCGGCAGGCCGGCTTGCGACAGTAGGCCGGGCTGAGGACGGCCCCCGCAAGCCTATTCCTCCGCCGCCTCGGTCGCCGCAACCGGCGCGCCCGGAAGGTATTTGCGGATCTCGCGGATCTCGTAGACCGCGGTCGGATTGACCTGGCGGAGCTGTCGGGCGACGTCGAGGGCTGCGTCCTCACTGGCGCAGTCGACCACGTATAGCCCCAGCAACTGCTCCTTGGTCTCGGCAAACGGCCCGTCCAGCACCATGCCGGCGCCCGGGCCGCGCAGGGTGCGGGCCTTGGCGGTACCGCCCAGCCGCGCCGTCGGGCCGAGCAGTTTGTGCGCGTTGAGCCGGTCATGGACGGCGAGCAGGTTGACCATCAGGGCCGCATCCTCCTCCGGCGTCCAGGACATGACCTCGGCTTCGACGTGATAGGCCAGAATGGCGTAAAGCATGGGTTCTCCTCGTTTGCTTGCGGGATCGGCTGCCGCTCAAGGACGTCTGGACACGGCCTATCCCGACAATCCGGCTTTTGAAACGTGGCACCATGCCGCCATGTTGCCGGCCGGCGATGAAACATTCCGGAAACACGATATATCCGCCGATCCTTGAACGGACCGCCAGAAGGCCACGACTGATGGGCAGAACGCAGGAACTGCGCGGCCATCATGGAGACGGTCATGTCACGCGAGCCTACCATCATCAGCGATTCCGCCAGATCCCGCGCGTCGCTGCCGGCATCGTCGCAGGCCGGTGACTGGCACGACGTCAGCGGCCATCACCGCTACTACGGCAGCTCGGCCACCAATGGCGGCGAGCGAATCGTCGAGAATCGCCGCGGCCCGCGCCCGCGCTCCGTCAATCTCTGCGGCTTCTGATCGCAAGCGCCGCTCCGATCCCAAGGTTGCTAACACCGAAATTTCCATCCATGACCGCCGTCGCGCTGTTCGTCCTGTTCCTGCCGTTTCTGCTGTCGCTGTTCGGACAAAGCTCGATGGCGAAGATGCTCTGTCTGGTGACGAGCATCCTGGCCACGCTGCTGAGCGTCGAACCCGGTGGGGCCGTGCTGCCCTGGTTCCTCGGCGCACTGATCGCCGGGGTATCGGTGTGGGAACGAATCCGGCAGCGGCGGACGGCGCAATAACCTGTTCATCGTCATCGATGCTTCGCATCGCCCCGGAATGTCTGCGACTGGGAAAATGACAATACCAAAATAAAAGGCGCGACGGGATTGCTCCCGTCGCGCCCCACTATTTGTGCTCGCTGGTCCAGGGCTGAGAGCGCCCCGATGCCAGACCTTCAAAACCTACAAGCCTTCAAAGCTAGTTGGCCTTGCAGAGCCTAGCGGGCGATCCCAGCGAGGTGACAGCGCTTGGTAAGAGACACTGGATCACCTCCTTTCGTTGGTTGTGGAAACATCAATATAGGCGGCGAATCTGCCGCTGTTAAGCCCCGAACCGTTGCGGAATCCCGGGAATAATGGCCGTTGGTCGGCGCGGAGGCCGCCGCGAGGCGGGTTGAGGCCGCCTGCGCGGCGTGTTAGGTGATCCCCGGTGCGCGGGTGTAGCTCAATGGTAGAGCAGCAGCCTTCCAAGCTGAATACGAGGGTTCGATTCCCTTCACCCGCTCCAAAAGCGATTTCAATGACTTAGCCGTGGATTTTAGTTTCAGTCCTGGCGCCATTCTGACAATTTTTACATGTCATGGCTGAAGGCTGACGCAAATTCGCGAGTGTTTTCATACTCTACTACAAGTCGTTCTTATTTATGATAACCGTCCGCGATAAGCTTTGTTCGTGGTCGGCGTGGCCACGATTGCCGATATCCGCGCCGTGGGCTTGTGATCTCTGAAACATCGGATCGCGGTAACGGCGATCTAGCTTATCGGTTCAGACGTGCGTCGCCTAATGGCGATCTGACTTTTCCTTACCGACTTTGGGCGGTTCGAGCATGACCTCCTTCAAGCGATCACCACTGGCGATGACGACCGCGAAGTTGAGTTTGCCATCCTGCTTCATCAGACCTCCGGCAAGGGCGCTTCCCGATGCAGCTTTTTCAGCGATGCGTACGGCATCCGATAGCTCTTGCTTAACTGATTTCAGGGCAGTGATGTTGCCCAGATCCTCTCTATCCAGCTCGCTCAGCGATGACGAAATTTCCTTTTCTGTAACGCTTCCGGTGTTCGCATCTATGACATTTTCCCAAATTCGCTCATTTCTTACCGTCCGCACTCGATAAATGGCCGGACCGGATATCTCAAAGCTAACGTCCGCGGTCCTTGAACCGTCATGTAAATGCTCGGCGATCGCTACCGCCTGACTGAGTGGTATTTTTATGGTGCGAAATTGCTCGAGCAGGCGACGAATCACCGCCTCCTCGGCATCGCCTTGCGCGGCTACGCCTCTATTTGTGGCGTCCAAAGGGGAGTGGGTGAAATCGGCTCTCGCGCCCGTAGCAGCAAGCGTGGCGGACAAAACGATAATCGCTAATAATTTCTTCTTCGACATGAAGTTCATCCAGTAGCTCTCGGTCAAAACTGACCGGTGCAGTTATTTGTGTGTGGGCAATGCGCCATCAGCAGGCGCGTACTGTGCGCTATTCGGGCGGGTAAAGCTGGACGCCTCTGCGCGCCAGCTCCGACTCGATGAGGTTGAATACACATTCGACGGGTAGGAGCCACACGTTGACCGAATAGATGATGCAATCGCGAGCGAAGAGAAGGGCCGGGGTCACGGGGTGGCCCTCCGGCGCTGGGCTTGTTGCGTGATCGGCACCGCCTCTCGATCGACGAACGCGTGCAGCCCGGCAAGCAAGGATATCGTAACGCCCAGCAGCAAGCTCAGGCCCACGAGGAACAGAGCCACGACCAGGTTCAGGAATGCGAGCGCAAGCCCCGGCCACGGATTTTCTTTTGCGAGCGACCATAAAAGTGTTGACATTCTTTGGCTCCTAAATACACTACACCGTATAGTTCATATACATCCCGATCCCCGGGATGTGTCAAGAGCGAAGACTCACAAGCGCGTGTTCGGGCCGTTCCAATGGTGGGGAGTTTGGAGCGTAAGGCTGCGCTCCCCAGGCGAACGCGGGTGCCGCAACTGTAGAAGGGATTCGATATGTTCAAGTACACATTGGTCGTCGTGCTGGCGGCTTTGTTCGCCAACGGCACTGTCTTAGCGCAGGAGAACCGCGCCACTCCCGAGCAAAGGGCCGCGTGCGCGCCTGATGCCTTCCGGCTATGCGCGAGCTACATCCCTGACGCCGGGAATGTGGAGGCGTGTCTCAGGCAAAGAAAGTCAGACCTGAGCGATGCTTGCAGAGCCGTCTTCGATCACGCTGCGGGGACTGCTTCGGTCAAGACCATAGGATCGCTCCGGTACCACAGCGCAACAGATGAGGAATGATCGCGTGAACACGTTTTATGCTCCCGCTTTCGCCGCGTTCGGAGGCTCGGCCTTCGGAGCGATCTCTACGATCGTAACTGGATGGGTGAGCCGGCGCCGCAGGGTTCGCGAGCGTCACTATGCCCGGTCGATTTCCAAGCGCGAGCGGCTCTATCGAAGCTTCATCGAGGAGGCCTCCCGAGTCTACGCCGACGCGCTCGTCAGCGACAAATCCGAGATTCCGCAACTGGTCAATCTGTATGCGCTGATAGGGCGGATGAGGATTCTGTCCAGCGATCAAGTGGTTCAAGCCGCGGAGCGGGCAGGTCGCCTGATCATCGAAACCTACCTGTCACCAAACCGCGAATTTGGCGATCTGCCCGGGTTCATGGAGGAAATGGATCCCCTGCGTGGCTTCGGGGAAGCCTGCCGACGCGAATTGCATTCGATCCCATCTCACTGAGGTCCCTTGCGATGCTGCCGACTTAAGTCCCAAAGCCGTGGCGCAAGGTTAGCGAGCGGGGTGGCTGATTCACGGCCTCCAGTCCGCTTTGCAAGCCGCGAGAAAGAAATTGACTCGTTCGTGCAGGAATGTCGGCAGCTCTTTTTTGAGATCCTTCAGTTCCTCACCCATCAGAGATCTCATCAGCATCGGAAGCAGGATGAGATCCATGAACATCTGCGCGGTCGCAACGCTCCGCTTTGCGCTGAAGGGTCCTTTGGCCGAGCGCGCGACCTTCTGCGTCGCGTCGTTCAGGAGCTACGAAACTGCCCCAGCCGCGCGGTCGCGCGCCGCGTCGTGAACATTTCGGCTCAACTCCGGAAATCGCTGCGAGCGGGTCATGTGCTTCGACATCGTCACTCTGCCGGTTGCGGTGCGTAGGAGGCGTCGTGTGCGGCCGGGCCAACAAAGCGGCGCGCGCGGCAGAACCAGGGATAGAGAGCGGGGAGCACGAGCAACGTCAGCAACGTTGCGCTAATCAGGCCGCCGATGACTACCGTGGCGAGCGGGCGCTGCACCTCGGCGCCCGAGTTCGTCGAGAGCGCCATTGGCAGGAAGCCGAGACTGGCCACAGTCGCCGTCATCAGCACCGGGCGCAGCCGCGTCATGGCAGCCTGCCAGGCCGCGTCGGCCATGGCGAGTCCTTCCTTGCGCCGTTCCTCCATGTAGCTCACCATCACGACGCCGTTCAGAATAGCGATGCCGAACAGGGCGATGAAGCCGACCGCGGCCGAGATACTGAACGGCATGCCGCGCAGCGCCAGAGCGAAGATTCCGCCGACCGCCGCAAACGGCACGTTGAAGAAGATCAGCGTCGCGAGACCGGCGCTGTCGAACATCAGATAGAGCAACAGGAAAATGACGCCGAGCGCCACCGGCACGACGCTCGACAGCCGCGCCATGCCCTCTTGAAGGTCCTGGAAGCTCCCACCCCAGGAAATCGTATAGCCGGGCGGCAGCCGGACCTGGGCCGCAACGGCCTGCTGCGCATCGGTCACGAAGCTGGCGAGCGGCCGCGCGCGCACATTGGCCTGCACCTTGATGATGCGCTTGCCCTGCTCGCGTTCGATCTGGGCAGGACCAGGCTCCCAGCTGACGTCGGCCAGATCGCCAAGAGCAACCGAAAGGCCGGCGCCGTTGCTCACACGCAGCGCCCGGATACGGGCGATGCTGTCACGGTCCTGCGGCGCCAACCGGACGCGGATGTTGTACCGCTCTTCCCCGTCCTTCATGGTGCCCACCGTGCGTCCGCCGAGCGCTTCGACAAGGTCGAGCACCTGAGTCGCGCTGAATCCGTGACGGGCGATGGCATCGCGATTGACGACGACGCGCAGATAAGGCTGGCCGACGGTTTGCTTGGCCTGCACGTCGGTAGCGCCAGGAACGCTCGACACCACGCGCGCCACCTGGTCGCCGAGGTCGTGGAGTGTCGCCGTGTCGGTCCCGTGGATGACGATGGCAAGGTCCGCCATCACGCCCTGCAGCAGGTCGTCCATCCGCATCTCGATCGGCTGCGCCCAGCTCTGGGTAATCCCGGGCACGCTCTCATCCAGGGCCTGCTTGTAGGCTTCGATCAGCCCGGCCTCGGTCTGCGCGGTCCGCCATTCCGACTTCGGCTTGAGAATGATGAAGGTGTCGCTTTGCTCGACTCCCATGGGGTCGGTTGGGATCTCCGAACTGCCGCCGAGCGTGACGACGGTCTGGACCTCCGGGAATTTCTTCAGCGTCTTCTCCACCATGGTCTGCGTGGCGATGGCGGATTCGAGCGAGATGCCGGGCAGCTTGGTGGTGGTGACGGTGAGCGCACCTTCCTCCAGGCGGGGCAGGAACTCCGCGCCGAGGTTTGAGCCGATCGCGAGCGCGCTGCCCAGCATCACGGTCGCTACCAGGATCGTGATGACGGGATGGCGCATCGTCCTCGCGAGCACGGGCGCATAACCGCGGCGAGCAACTCCGATGATGCGGCTGTCCCGTTCGGCGACCGGCTTGCGAAGGAAGAACGACGCGAGCACCGGCATCAGCGTGAGCGTCAGCACGAGCGAAGCGACCAGCGCGAACATGACGGTCAGCGCCATTGGGCGGAACATCTTGCCCTCGACGCCCTGCAGGCTGAGGATCGGCAGATAGATCAGCGTGATGATCGCGACCGCAAAGGCGACCGGTCGCGCCACATCGTGCGCGGCCTCGCGCACCACCTGCGCCGCAGGAAGGGAAGGCGCCTCGGCGCGGCGGCGCACGATGTTCTCGATCATCACCACCGCCCCGTCGACCAGCAGGCCAAAATCGATGGCGCCGAGGCTCATCAGGTTGCCCGACAGTCCGGTGAAATACATCGCGGTGACGGCGGCCAGCATCGAGAGCGGAATCGCCAGCGCGACGACGACGGCGGCGCGGAAATTGCCCAGCAGCAACAACAGGACGGCGATGACCAGGAAGGCACCCTCAGCCAGGTTGTGGGCCACGGTCTCCAGAACGCGGTCGATCAGATCGGCGCGATTGTAGTAGGGAACTATGCTGACACCGAGCGGCAGCGTCTTGTTGATCTGTTCGACGGTGGTGCCAAGTCGCTGCGCGACCACGCGCGTGTTCTCGCCCAGCGTCATCAGTGCGACGCCCACCACCGCCTGGCCGTCGCCCTGGCTCGTCACCGCCCCGAGCCGCGGCATCGGCGCCTCGACCACCTCGGCGATGTTCTTGACGTACAGCGGCGAACCGCCGGCTGCGGTGCGCAGGACGATATTGCCGATGTCGCCGATAGATTCCAGCAGTCCTTCGCCGCGGATGACAGCCTGCTCGCCGTTGCGCGCGATCGTCGCACCGCCAGTAGCGCGGTTGTTCTGCGCCACCGCGTTGTAGATGTCCTCGATGGACATCCCAAAGCGCGTCAACGCGCTCTGGGAGACTCGGACCTCGTAGGTCTTGAGCTCACCGCCGTTGACATTGACCTCGGTGATGCCCGGGACCTGCTTGAGCTGCGGTGAGACCTGCCAATCCAGGATCGAGCGCAACTGCATGAGCGAGTAGTTTTTGCCCTCGACCCTGAACTGGTAGATCTCGGAGAGGCCGTCGGAGAGGGGGCCAAGCCTGGGCGTTCCTGCTTCTGCGGGCAGCGCTGTCTGGCTCAGCCGCTGCGCAACAAGCGTGCGGTCGGTCAGGATGTCGCCGCTGTCGGCGAACTTCACATAGATGACGGAGAGCCCGTAGCGCGAGATCGAGCGGTAGCTCGTCATGCCCGGCAGGCCCTGCAGGGCCAGCTCGATCGGCGTGGTAATCGAACGCTCCACGTCCGGCGGGGCCAAACCCGGTGCTTGGGTGGTGACCAGCACCTGCAGCGGCGAGATGTCAGGGTCGGCGTCAAACGGCAGGCGTTGCATGCTCAAAAGACCGGCCGCGACAAGCCCGGCGATGAGGATGAGCACGAGCATGCGGTTGCCAAGGGCGGCATCGACAATTCTGTTGATCACGGCGATGTCTCCTTCAGCCTTGGTCCGGAATGGTGGACTGCATCAGAGCCGCCTTGAGCCAATAGCTGCCCTCGCCGACGACTGGCGTGCCAGCCGCGAGCCCGCTCGTGATCTGGGTCTTTCCGTTTGCAACCAGGCCGGTATGAACCGCGCGCCAGGCGAACTGGCGATCTCCTGTCGGGATGAACACGACGCTCTGTCCATTGACCTCCTGCAGGCTACTGCTCGGCGCCAGGACGGCGTCGCTGCCCTGCGGCGAGAGGATATTGACGGTTGCGAACATGTTGACGCGCAGTGCGCCATCCGGGTTTGGGACCTCACAGCGCACCTTGGCCATCCCCGTCCCCGACTCGATCTGGTCGGGGATGTAGGTGACGCGGCCAGCAAAAACCCGGTCCGGAAAAGCGCTCACTTTCACCTCGACTGCATCGCCCACCTTGACTGCGCCGAGATCCCTCTCTGCTACGTCGGCCTGTACCCAGACGGTTGAGAGGTCGGACACGGTGAAGATCGGTGTCGCCGGATCGACGATCTCTCCGGTTGCGACGGAGACCGAATCAACGACCCCGGCGAATGGTGCGAACAGGGCGCCGCGGGAATCCCCCGGCCGATCGTTGGACGCGTCGGCACCACCGGCAGCAGAGCGCACGGGCAAGAGCCGTGCCTCCTCCTCTTGGTACTGCCGTAACACCGCTTCCTTGGTACGGAGATCGGCTTCCATGGTAACTGCGGTGGCGCGCCGAGCCACGAGTTCGGCCTGGGTCACGAGGTCGCTGCGAATAAGGTTTGTCGCACGATCATAAGCAGCACTTGCCGCAGCGAGTTGCGCCTTTGCCTGATTCAGCGCCGCCTCGGCGCCCAGAACCTTGCTGTGGGCCGCACTGAGGTCGAAGTTATCGAGAACGGCCAGGCGTTGACCTGGAACGACCCGATCGCCGGCGGTTACATCGACTGTCTCGATCCGGCCGCGCGCCGTAGGCTTGATGCGGGCAAGGTGGAGTTGATCGTATCCGACGCTACCCGTCGCCGACACGGCGCGCACCAGCGGCCCGGCCTTCGCCTTCTCGATCTGCAATTGCAGGTTCGCCAGCTTCGGCTCGGAGAGAGTAATTGCGGCGGGCAACTCCGGATCGGCGGCAACTGCCGACGGGGCGCTCACAGGCATGGCAACTGAAGCAGACGGCAACGAACGACCAGCCACAAATCCCGCAACTACAGCGATAGCGACCGTCGCGACACTGAGAAGCAATCGGCGTTTCAGAATCGGCAGCCTCCCAGGAAGAAGGGACCGGCGATTATTGGACTCCGACCAATTGATCGCGATTGCGTGAGCTGTGCGTGATAGGCTTGTATGAATCATCTTCCCGCTCCGACGAAATATTGTAGGTCGGCACCGTTAGCGGGCTTTTCTGACGCGGGCCTGAAGGCTATCTGATTGACGTTCAGGTTGGCGTCAGCTTTCTCCTGCAATTAACCCTCATGACGACGAGCGAGCCCATGCGAGTCTTGCTAATTGAAGACGAACCACATCTCGGATCGGCTGTGCAGGAGCATGTCCGCGCGGCAGGACACGCGGTCGACTGGTTCGAACGGCTGGAGCCGGCGGAGCACGCGGTGCGCACGGTATCTTATGACGCGCTGCTGCTTGATCTGCACCTGCCTGATGGGCGCGGCCTGGATTTCCTGCGCAAACTTCGCCGCCGCGGCGATGCGCTGCCGGTCGTCATCCTCACCGCGCGCGATTTGGTCAGTGACCGGATCGAGGGCCTTAAGGCGGGCGCCGACGATTACATCGTCAAACCTTTCGACCTCGACGAAGTGAATGCACGTTTAGAGGCCGTCAGACGCCGGTATTTCGGCAAGGCAATGCCGGTCGTTCAGGTCGGTCCCGTGGAGTTGGAGTGGGAATCGAAGGTGGCGCGGCTGGACGGACGACTGGTCGAACTGAGCGCGCGGGAGTGGGCCGTCATCGAAGTGCTGGGCCGACGGCGGCAATCGACGGTCTCGAAAGAGCAAATCGAGGATGCGCTCTACGCATTCGGCGAGGAGATCGAAAGCAACACCATCGAGGTCTATGTTAGCCGCATTCGCCGCAAGCTTGGGCGGGATTTCATTCGCACGATACGCGGTCTCGGCTACGGCTTGGGAGATTAGGACGTGGCGGGCAGGAGTCTGGTCTCACGGCTGATCTGGATGCTGGCCTCGTCGATGGCGGGGCTGTGGCTATTGGGCAGCGTGGCCGCCGGCGTGCTGACGGTTTTCGAGGTCAATGAGAGGCTCGATGACGCGATCGAGGAGGTAGCGCAGCGGCTGCTGCCTGCCACCTATGATGCAGTCCAGCAACCACAGGCCATGCAGCAGATGGCGAGACACCTGGTCGCGACGATGGATCCCAAAGCTCTGGCCTATCAGATCATCGGTCCGGCCGGCGAGATCGTCATGCGCTCCGACAACGCGCCAGAGACACCGTTTCAGGTCCCGCGCCAGACTGGCTTCCACGACGTCCCGCGCTATCGGGTCTATTCCCAGCCAGCGGCTGTCGATGGCTTTTTCATCGAGGTTGCCGAGCCCTCCGTGCACCGCTCCGAGTCTCTGAGGCGGACCGCCGCGCTTACCGTCGGGCCACTGCTGTTGTTCTTGCCGTTGTCGTGGTTTTTGATCCGCTTGGCGGTGTTCCGGAGTATGCGCTCACTGGACCAGTTGCGGAGCGAGATCGGTCGTCGCGACGGCTCCAATCTATCGCAGATCCCCTATATGGACCTGCCGACCGAGCTCGCTTCGATGCTGGTAGCGGTGAACCGGTTATTGGAGCGGCTGGAACGGGCGCTGGCCACCGAGCGTCAGTTCGCAGCCAACAGCGCACACGAATTGCGGACGCCGATCGCAGCCGTGCTGGCGCAGATGCAATTGTTGTCGGCACAGCTCGCCGGCACGCAGCATGCAGAGCGCGCGGCGCGTATCGTCAACCAGATAAAGGGACTCAGCAGTCTTGCCGAGAAGCTGCTGCAACTGTCGCGGGCCGGGGCAGGCGTCGGGATGCTGCGAGAACGCATTGATATGTTGACCGTCTTGCAAGTTCTGGTCGATGAGTTTCGCCGACGCGAGGACGTGGGCGACAGGCTGGTCGTCACCGCCGAATGTCCGGACGAATTCATCGTGCAGGGAGAATTGGACGTTCTCGGCATAACGCTGCGCAACCTGATCGAGAACGCCATCCGTTATGGCGCTCCTGATGAGCCGATCGAGATCGTCGTCGAACGCGGCCGGCAAATTCGGCTGCTGAACGGCGGCGCTCCCGTTCCAACCGAGACTCTTGAAACTCTGAAGAAACCTTTCGTCCGCGGATCATCGGTCGGCGCCGGCGGCGGTCTCGGGCTTGCGATCGTCGACAGTGTGATGAAACAGATTGGCGGCAGCCTGACCCTTATTTCTCCTGTTATCGGCCGTGGCAGCGGCTTTGAGGCGCGCCTGGTCTTCCCTGAACCGAATTGAATAATTCGGATCACATCTTCAGGGCCTGGGCGTTCGGAACACCGGGGTGATCGTGTTTGAATCGATTGTTAAGTTGAAGAGTGCAAGGTCGCGCCAATTGCGTGAAATCTCTAGCCGAACGCGAATGGACCAAACGTGCTTGGGTTGGAGCGGTTGCTTTTTGACCGACGAGCAATCCCTTATCCGTCCAGCGGTTCCCTTGCGTGTTTCCACAATCGCGTTGCGATTGCGCTCCGATGCGGCTATCGCCATTCTGACAACCAGAAATTCTGTAATGATCTCAATGGGCCAAAAACACCGAAAATGTCAGAACGGCTCTTGAAAACACAGCGAAAATTCGAGACTTCCAAGCTGAATACGAGGGTTCGATTCCCTTCACCCGCTCCAAAACGATTTCAATGGCTTAGCACGAGTTTTCCGATCTCATTCCGACAATCATTCCGACGACCAGCCTGAATACCGTTCCAATTTTTGCCAGTGTTTTCAGTCCCGCGAATCTCGATGTCGCCGTAGTGCCTGCGATCGGTTCAATGCGCCAACCTCTACTGCTCTTCGCTTCCGTCCTTGCGCAATCACCGCCGATCGTCGTCGGTTAACACAAAGACGATGGCGCGCGATTTCAGCGCAGCGACCAAGGATTGAAATGGCGCGCATTGCGTCTTCGCGAAGCTGTTCAGCAATCATCCGGATCAATGACTTCGGTGTAATCAACAATGACGAGGCGTTGAAGTTCACGCCATGCGACAACCGGGGCGCGACGAATAATGAGCGATATGGAACGACCGCTTCTGGCGCTGCGGACATTTGCGTCAGCTAGACTAAGGGCCCAATAGTAGCCGCATCAATCGTTGTGTTAATCAACTTGCGCTGTCCTGCGCTGCGAGCGCTGCAACAATGGTACGCGCAGTTGTGTTGAGTGGTCCAAGGTAACGATCGGCCGCCTGTTCGTGCGTCATGACCGATCGGGGAAAACGCATCACGAGACACGCGATCACCTGGCGGCCTTGCCGCACGGGAACCGCGAGCCCAAGCACCTTGTACGGGCGTGGCGACAATGTCACGGCGTAGCCACGGCGCCGAACCACGGCGAGATGCGCCTCGAGTGCTCGGGCGTCGCGCATACCCAAAACGCCGAGCCCCGCCTCAGGAAGCAACTCCCGGATCAAACGCCGTCGTTCCTCCGCAGGGCAGAAGGCCAGGTAGGCCTGCCCGAGCGCGCTGGGTATGAGCGGATAGGTCCGATTGTATCCAGCTCGCTCGAACGACAGCGGACTTTGCGGCGCGGTGCTGTGGAGAAGCACCACAACAGCGCCCCGGACCTTGGCGAGCCCGATCGGCCAATTGTGTTGGCGGGTAAATTGGCGCATCGCCGGCACAGCGGCGTCAACGATCCGATCGATGAAGCGAAGGCCGACTGAGAGCGCCAACACGTGCTCGGTGATCCGGTAGCCGGCCTCGCTCGAGATGCGGGCGCCATATCCGGCTGCGATCAAGGTGTCCAAGAGGCGGATCAGCGTTGGCTTCGGTAAACCGGTGGCAGCGCGCAAATCGCCGAGGCTGCTCGCGGATTTACGATTAAGCGCCTCCAGCAACTTCAGTGCCCGCACCACTGGTTCTACCGGCTTGCTTGCGCCCATGGCGAAAATGTCCCGTGGCGCATTCCGTATTACGGAATCTGCTCAGAATCAGCAAGCGGTTTTGCGTTTTCTCCGGCAAACACAGCCAGGACGCGCGAACAAACCAGCGTCGATAGGGAGGAAATGCAATGACATATCAGTCAATCGAAGTGCGTAAACTGACCCCAACCATCGGCGCGGAGATCTTCGGCGTCGACCTCGGCGGGCAGCTGGGTAACCAGCAATTCCAGGAGGTGCATGACGCGCTCATGGAAAACCTGGTGATATTCTTCCGCGACCAGAAGCTGACGCCGGAGCAGCACAAGGACTTCGGCCGCCGGTTCGGCAAGCTGCATGTGCACCCCAATGCGCCGCAGCTGATCGAGGGTCATCCCGAAATCCTGGTGATCAAGGCAGACGAAAAGTCGAAACGGGTTGCCGGAGAAGAATGGCACTCCGACGTGTCCTGCGACGAGGAACCGCCCATGGGCTCGATCCTCTACATGCAGGAAACACCTGCGAGCGGCGGCGGCGACACCATGTTTGCAAATATGTATTCCGCCTACGATGCCCTTTCAGAGCCGATACGGCATCTGCTTGAGGGCTGCACGGCGATCCATGACAGCAACAAGGCGCATCCCTACCGCCACAACGCGAAGGACCGCGCCGACATGCAATTCCCGAAATCGGAACATCCGGTGATCCGCACCCATCCCGTGACCGGACGGAAAGCGCTCTACGTCAACCGCGGCTTCACCACTCACATTCCGCAGTTGAAGAAGCAAGAGAGCGCGGCCCTGCTCGAGATGTTGTACCGGCATGTCGAGACGCCGGAGTTCATGTGCCGCTTCAAATGGCAGCCAGGCTCGATTGCTTTCTGGGACAATCGCAGCGCGCAGCACCACGCGCTGTGGGATTATTTCCCGGAGCGACGCTATGGCCATCGTGTGACCGTCTGTGGCGACAAGCCGTTTTACCGCGGCTGACAAGGCGCTTTTCGAGATGTCCAGCGAGCGGCGGCGACGCCGGCGCTCGCGGCAGGCGCGCTAACAATGCGCCGTCGGAAAGACCAGGCAAGACAGCCGCGGGCAATGCGGTTGTCAAATGCGCAAGCGCGCGGCGCGAGCGCACAATCAATCAGAGGAAACGGCAGCCATGCCAAAGGTCACCTATGTCGAATACAGCGGAACCGAGCGAGAAATCGAGTTGCCATCAGGTCTTTCGGTGATGCAGGGCGCAATCGACCACCAGATCACGGGCATAGATGCCGATTGCGGAGGCGAATGCGCTTGCGCGACGTGTCATGTGTATGTCGACCCTCGCTGGCTCGAAAGGGTCGGACCTCAGGGATCGCAGGAGGCGGCGCTGCTGGACTTCGCCGCGCTCGCGCAACCCAATTCGCGTCTCGCCTGCCAAATCAAGATGAACGATCGGTTGGACGGCCTCGTCGTGAACTTGCCTGAGGCTCAGCACTGACCGCGAGCCGATCTGCCGCGCGTTGGAATTGGTCCTCGATATCAGCAGACATTTTGGAGAATTCCGCATGAGCACGCAAACCACTCAATCTACGAAAGTCCATGCGCACGATATTCCACTCGATCAGATTGATGTCAGCGATCCGCAACCCTTTCAGGACGGCACCATCTGGCCGTATTTCGAGCGATTGCGCCGAGAGGACCCCGTCCACTATTGCGGGCAGAGCGCGTTCGGACCCTATTGGTCGATCACCAAGTACAAAGACATCATGCAGGTCGACACCAATCACGCCGTCTTTTCCTCGGAAGGCGGCATAACCATCCTGGATCGGCCCGAAGAATTTCGAACACCCAATTTCATTTCGATGGATCCGCCGAAGCATGACGAGCAGCGCAAGACCGTGAGCCCGATCGTTGCGCCCGGCAACCTGGCCAAACTTGAACACCTCATTCGCAGTAGAGCTTGCGCTATTCTCGACGCGTTGCCCGTTAACGAGACGTTCGACTGGGTGGATCGGGTGTCGATCGAACTGACCACCCAGATGTTGGCGACGCTGTTCGATTTTCCGCTGCAAGATCGACGCTTGCTCACCTATTGGTCCGACGCGGCCACGGCCCCCATTGGCCCTGGGGGGATGTTCGACACCGAAGAGGCCCGGCTGGCTGAATTGAAGAACTGCCTGGAATACTTCACCCGGCTTTGGAACGAACGGGTAAATGCAGAGCCTGGAAGCGATCTGATTTCAATGCTGGCGCACTCGCCCGCAACCAGAAACATGGGACCGAAGGAGTTTCTGGGAAATCTGATCTTGCTGATCGTGGGAGGCAACGACACCACCAGGAATTCCATTTCCGGCGGCTTGCTGTTTCTGAACCAGAATCCGGATCAGTACCAAAAGCTGCGCGGCGACCCCGGCCTCATCACCAACATGGTATCGGAAATCATCCGCTACCAGACACCGCTTGCGCACATGCGGCGCACTGCGCTCGCCGATACGGAAATCGGAGGCAAGCAGATCAGAAAAGGTGCGAAGGTGGTCATGTGGTACATTTCGGGAAATCGCGACGACGAGGTGATCGACAACCCCAACAAGTTCATGATCGATCGCCCGCGCGCCCGGCAGCACCTCTCGTTCGGCTTCGGGATTCATCGTTGCGTCGGGAATAGGATCGCGGAATTGCAGTTGAAAATCCTGTGGGAGGAGGCGTTGAAGCGCTACCCCACCATCGAGGTCGTCGGCGAGCCCGAACGCGTCTATTCCAGCTTCGTCCACGGCTACAAGTCTCTCCCGGTGCGGATTCCAGCGTAACGGCCGGCGACGCGCCGCGCGTCCAGGACTCAGATTTCGCGGAAGGTTGGCATTCACGGAGGGAGCAAGCATATGAGCGCGCAGAAGCCGTCAAGATACGGTTGGGTCATCGTCCTCCTTCTATTTCTGTTCATGCTGATCAATTTCGCGGACAAGGCGGTGATCGGACTGGCGGCAGCCCCGATCATGAAGGATCTGGAATTGACGCCGAGCCAGTTCGGCCTCGTCGGTTCCAGTTTCTTCTTTCTTTATGCGGTGTCCGGGGTCGTCACGGGCTTCGTCGTCAATCGCATTCAGACCCGTTGGGCGCTTTTGGCCATGGGGCTGATCTGGGCGGTTACCCAGTTTCCGATGGTCGGCTCGATCGGCTTCACAACGCTGATTGCTTGCCGCGTGCTGCTCGGCGCAGGCGAAGGCCCGGCATATCCGGTGGCGCTGCACTCGGCCTACAAGTGGTTTCCCAACGAACTTCGCACATTGCCTACCGCCTTGATCTCCCAGGGCGCGAGCATCGGTGTGGTGCTGGCGCTACCCGGCCTCAACTATCTCATTGTGCACTACTCCTGGCATTGGGCTTTCGCAGCGCTCGGAGTGACCGGCCTGGTCTGGGCGCTGGCGTGGCTGGCGTTCGGACGCGAAGGCACCCTCATTGAAACGCCAACGCCGACCGAGGGACGATCGTTTGGACGGATTCCCTACCGACGCCTTTTGCTTAATCCCACCGTACTCGCGGCATGCGCATCGGGCTTCGGCGCCTATTGGGGTCTGTCGCTGATGATCGCATGGCTACCGCATTATCTGATCAAAGGTCTCGGATATACCCAACAACAGACCGGGTGGCTCAGCACCCTGCCGTGGGCATGCAATGTCTTTATCGTCATCGGGGCTGGCTGGCTTTCGCAAAACCTGTTCGCACGCGGCTACTCGAGCCTCGTCGCGCGCAGCTTGATCGGCGGCGGCGCAGTCGCCTTGGGAGGGATTGCGCTGATTGTCATGCCGCATGTCGAAGCGCCCATGCTGAACCTGGCGCTTCTTGTGCTCGGGATTTCGCTTCCGTCGGTGATCTATGTCCTCAGCCCAGCGATCGTCAGCGAGTTCACGCCGGTGTCGCAGCGTGGCGCGATGCTGACGATCATCACCGCGGTGGCGACATCGGCGGGGCTGCTGGCGCCCTACGTAATGGGGCGCGTTATCGAAACTGGCGCCACTGCTTCCGAAGGCTTCCACCAGGGTTTCCTGATCTGCGGCGTCGTGAGCCTTATCGGCGGTTTGATCGGGATGGCATTTCTGCGTCCCGAGGCTGAAGCCGCGCGGTTCGCCGCTGCTGATGCGGCGGCCGTGGCAACGCGGAATCGTCTTGTTAACGCCGAATTAGCCTTGTGAAGGTCGGCGCAGCCAGGCGCTGCATCGACTCCCGTGATTGGCAGATATAGACTGCCAATCTGTCGCTCGGCATCAGGAGATGCGCTTTGGCACAGAGTAGGTTGGCAGCTGTCAAGAACAGAGCGACCCAAGTCTGGCCGAAGCTTGCAACGCTGGTTATTGCGGCATGCCTGTTGCTTCCGCCATTGCATCAAGCCGCTGCCCTTGAGCAAGTTTCCCTGCAGCTCAAATGGAAGCATCAGTTTCAGTTCGCCGGCTACTATCAGGCGCTCGAGCAGGGGTTCTATCGCGACGCCGGCCTCGACGTCACCATCCGCGAGGGCGGTCCGGACATTGAAGTCGCCGAAGCGGTCGCCGGCGGCAAGGCCGACTTTGGAATCTGCAGTGCCAGCGTGTTGCGCGAGTGGGCGAAGGGGCTCCACTTGGTCGTGCTGGCCGTCATATTCCAGCAATCCCCGGCCATCATTCTGGTGCCGCGCCGGGCCGACATCAGCAGCGTGTCGGATTTGCGCGGCCGTACGCTGATGGACGCCCCGGGTAGCGATGAAATCGCTGCAATGCTGAAGCACGAAGGGGTGGACTACAGGGCCATGCCGCGGATCGACCACCGCGGCGATCCACGCGATCTTCTGGCCGGTCGGGCCGACGCGATGGTTGCCTACAGCACCAACGAGCCGTTTGTGCTTGAACGGCTTGGCGCCGCCTACCGGACGTTCTCGCCGAGCGAGTACGGGGTCGATTTTTATGGCGACAATTTGTGTGCCTTCGAAGCGCAGGTGAAAGCCCACCGGGACCGCGCGGCCGCGTTTAGGGCAGCTAGTCTGAAAGGTTGGGCCTATGCCCTGGCGCACAAGGAAGCGACGGTCGATCTCATCCTCAGGGCCTATTCCAAAACCAAAAGCCGCGATGCCCTCCTGTTCGAGGCGACGCGCACGGCAATGTTGGTTGGGCACGATCCGGATCTGATCGGCGCGCAGGATCCCACGCGCTGGCGACGTATCGCGGCGACCTATCACCAACTCGGCCTGCTAAGGGACGATGCGCTGCCGCAGGCGCTGATCTGGGAAGGAAGTGATACCGGCATGCACGCTTGGTCGATGCCGCTACTGCTCGGATCGGTGACTGCAGCGCTTGCTTACCTCGCCTACCGCCGCCGTCGTTCCATGGCGGCTGCGTTTGCCTGGCTGGTAATGCTTCCGCCGATCGTCGCAATTGGACGGCCCAGACTGAGCCTGATCATGTCTTTGCTGTTCATCGCCCTCAGCATTCCGGTTCTCATCTTCATCCTGATCTACAATTACAACAAGAATTCGGCCGGCATGGTGTCGATCCTGGACGATGCGGTTGCGCAGACCAGCCGGGCCGGCGTCGAGCGCACCAAGAGCCTGATCGAGAGCACTGAAAGCCCGCTGCGCTTTCTCGCCACGGTGGCCGCCGCGGATTCCGGCTATTTCCGAACCGAACAAAGCAATGATCTCTTGTACCGCGCACTGACCTCCGCAGAGCATATCGACGCCGCCTACGTCAGCTTCGAGGATGGCTATCATCGTGTCGTTACCCGGATCGACGAGGATCGCAGGCGTAACGACCCCCGTATTGTGGCGGTCGCAAACTGGCACGCCAGCTACATCGACGCGATCAGCTTTGGGCTCTCGCGGGTCCGCCATCGCAAATTCTTCGACATATGGCCTCATGAGGTCGACGAATACAACATTGCTACCGACGTCGACATTCGCACCTTGCCCGGCTATCAGACGGCCAAGACGACGCGGACACTCGCGGTGACCGAACCCTCGATCAACCCCGACACCGGCTTTCCCATTCTCTCCTTGCGCGTTCCAATATTCCATGGTGTCGATTTCATCGGCTGCGCGTCGGCCAACATCACCATCGACGTGCTGTCACGCTTTCTGGACAAACACCGCGCCAGCGCGCACAGCACAACCCTGATCGCCGACCGCAACGACGGCAAGATCATCGCCTTCCCGAATATGCAGAAGGGCGTGCGCGTCGAGAATGACAAACTCAGGATCGCAACCCTGGCCGATATTGATGATCCAGACGTGCGCGAGGCCTCTCGCCAGCACGCACGCACCGACGCCGACAGCTTCGCCTTCCGGTCCCCGGCGAATGGAGAAGATGTGATCGCGGCATTCGCCAATTTTCCGGATGGTTTCGGCCAGCCCTGGCAGGTGATAACGCTGACACCGATCGACGATTTCGTGGGGACATTGAAGGCAACCAATCGATTGATCATGGTCGTGATCATCATCCTCACCATGATCGAGCTCTTCTTCATCTATTTCGCATCCCGTCGGCTGTCGCGACCAGTCGAGAACGTGTCGCAGCAGCTACAGGCCATCGAAGGCCTGCAATTCGACGTGCCGACATCACAACCGTCCAACATCCGGGAGATCGCGAAGCTGGAACACGCAGCTTCACTGCTTCGCAACTCGCTGAAATCGTTCTCGTCGTTTGTGCCGCTGGATATCGTCAGGCAGCTCATCAAGTCGGGCATTCCGCTGACCTTGGGCGTCGAGCCACGATTCCTCACAATATTCTTCTCCGATCTGGAGAATTTTTCCAGCCACTCCGAAACTCTGGCGCCAGACGATTTGCTGGTGCAAATCTCGACCTATCTCGAGCAAGTGTCCGGCGCCATCGCGGAAGAAGGCGGCACCGTCGACAAGTTCATCGGCGATGGCGTCATGGCGTTCTGGAATGCCCCGGTCGAGCGCCCCGACCACGTCCTTCGCGCGTGCGCCGGCGCCTTGCGGGCGGCGCGGCGCATGGAGCGCGTCAACGACGCCTGGGAGGCGGAAGGACGACCACGCATCCGCATCAGGATCGGGCTTAATTGCGCCAACGTCCTTGTCGGCAATGTCGGCTCTTCGGCTCGACTGAGCTACACTGCCCTGGGAGACGGCGTGAATGTCGCCGCCCGCCTTGAAGGCATCAACAAACTGTTCGGCACCACGATCTGCATCAGCGACAGCATGTACAACCAGGCGCAGTCCGATGTATATGCGCGACCGCTGAAGCGGGTTCAGGTGAAGGGCCGGAAAACCGAGTTCATGATCTATGAATTGCTGGCATTCCGCGCCAGCGACGATCCGGAGCTAACGGTCCGCGATGGGGATGAGCAGCTTTGCGCGATGACTTGGGAAGCCTCGCAACAGATGGAGGCTGGCGATTTCACGGCGTCAGCGCGCGGCTATCGCGCCATCCTTGACAAGTTTCCCGCAGATCCCGTGGCCAAATTCATGCTGAAGGAATGCGAGGAGCGGGCAGCCAATCTCCCTGAGAAAGTTGGTGGGTGACCGATGATGCGGTCAGGGCAGTCGTCAGTAGTGTTCGTTAATGTAGCTCTCGTGGATGCTCCAGAATGAGTTTACGACGAGCGTACTTGTCGATACACTTGCGGTTGAACTGGCGCGACGTCGGACCTTCGCTACGTCCTCGTCACTGTGCGCGTGGTGCGCGCAATGCAGCGATCCACCGGTCAAGAACTATTCCAGGCTTAGGGGGATGGCGCCGTCAATGATCGCCAAATCCGCGTGCGAAGAGAATGTCCGAGGCGCCGGTGCCGCGTCCGTTTGCGCCGATGGCGGCGGTCGCTGAACGATTGGCTATTTCCAATTCTTAAGGCAGGATCGCGATCGAATCGAACAAGCAGGACACCACGGGAGGCTGCAATGCGAACCGCAATCTGCACCGTGTTTATGGTTTGCGGACTCGTGGTCCCGGCCGGTGCGCAACAGGCGCAACCGGCCGCCATTCCGGTCGGCGTCGTCAAGGCCGAACACAAGACGATCGAGAAGACACTCGATTTCGTCGGGCGAGTGGAAGCGGTTAATCGCGTCGAGATACGAGCGCGGGTACAGGGGTTCCTGGAAGCGGTGCTGTTCAAGGAGGGAGACCCGATCAAGGAAAATGATCCCCTCTATCGCATAGAGAAGGGGCTGTTCCAGGCAGCGGTCGAACAGGCGGACGGCGCCCTGGCACGCAGCAAGGCCTCGAAAGTGCTCACCGAAGCGCAACTCGGGCGGGCGGAGGACCTGCTGGCAAAGAACGCCGGGACGGCCGTTGCGCGGGATCAGGCGCTTGCCGCGGACGAGCAGGCGAAGGGCCAGATCATGAGCGACGAGGCCACCCTGCAGACCGCCAAAATCAATCTTGGCTATACCGACATCGTCGCGCCGGTTTCCGGACGGATCGGCCGCACCAACATCACCAAGGGCAATGTCGTCGGCCCCGACAGTGGCCCGCTCACCGTCGTCGTGAGCCAGGATCCGATGTATGTGACGTTTCCGGTGAGCCAGCGCGATTTCCTGCGAGCGAAGGAGGACACTCACCAGGTCGACCTCAAGGCGATCAAGGCCAGGCTTCGCTTTGCCGACGGCGCAACCTACGACCAAACCGGCCAGATCAATTTCGTCGACGTGACGGTTGATCGCGCCACCGACACTGTGCTGGTGCGCGCCACGTTCCCAAATCCGGCCGGCGGACTGACCGACGGCCAGTTGGTGCGGGTGGCGCTCGAAAGCGGCACGCCAAAGGAAATGGTCGTAGTTCCGCAATCGGCGCTGATCGCCGACCAGGAAGGCGTCTACGTCTTCGTGGTCGAGGACGGCAAAGCCGTTGTGAAGCGGATCAAACCCGGGGGCGAGAGCGGAACGGATACCGTTGTCCAGGAAGGCTTGTCCGGGAGCGAGCAGGTTATTGTCGAGGGATTGCAGGGGGTGCGCCCCGGTGCGCCGGTCAAGGCCAGCCCGGTGACAACGCTCAAAAGGAGCTGATCCAATGCTCTCCGCCATCTTCGTCGATCGGCCGCGGCTCGCGATCGTCATTGCCATCGTGACAACCCTCGCGGGGTTGCTGGCGCTGTTTTCGATTCCGATTGCGCAGTATCCCGATATCGTTCCACCCCAGGTCTCGGTCACGACGGTCTATCCGGGAGCCAATTCCGGTGTTGTCGATGCGACCGTCGCACAGCCGATCGAGGCGCAAGTCGTCGGCGTCGACAAGATGATCTACATGAAAAGTGTGAGCGGCGATGACGGCAGCTACACGCTGACATGTTCTTTCGAGCTCGGCACTGACCCCGACATCAACGCCGTCAACGTCAATAACCGCGTCCAGGTCGCCTTATCCAAGCTGCCACAGGACGTCCAGAAGCAAGGCATCACGGTCAAGAAGAAGTCTTCCGCCCTGCTCGGCGTGATTGCCGTCTATTCGCCGAAGCATACGCACGACCCGTTGTTCATCTCCAACTACGTCACCATCAATCTGCTCGACCCCGTCAAGAATACCGCGGGTGTTGGCGACGCTTATCTGTGGGGCCCGCAGGACTACGCGATGCGCGCGTGGGTTCGAACCGACAGGCTGACCGGGCTGAACCTGACGACCGGCGACATCATCAATGCCATCCAGTCGCAGAACGTCCAGGCCGCCGTCGGACGCATCGGCGCGCGACCGATTTCAGACGATCAGCAGCTGCAGCTCAACATTCAGACCAAGGGCCGCCTGGATTCGCCCGAGGAATTCGGCAACATCGTCGTGCGCACCAATCCGGACGGGTCCGTGCTGCGTCTCAGCGACGTCGCGAGGCTGGAACTGGGCGCCGCCAATCTGGACCGGGATACGCGCTTCAATGGCGGCCCTGCGGCGGTGATCGCAGTCTTCCAATCGCCGGGCGCCAATGCCATCGCTACCCTGAAGGCCGTGCGTGATCGCTTTACCGAGCTGCAGAAGCGATTCCCCGACGATCTCGAATGGAAAGTTACCTACGATCCGACAACTTTCGTCACCGATACGATCCATGAGGTGCAGAAGACGCTGCTAGAGGCATTCGTCCTTGTCGTCATCGTGGTGTTTTTGTTCCTCGGCAGCATACGGGCGACCTTGATCCCGATGTTTGCGGTGCCGGTCAGCCTGGTCGGCGCCTTCATCGTGCTCAAGGCGGTGGGCTATTCCGCCAACACGGTCTCGCTCCTCGCGATCGTGCTGGCCATCGGCATCGTCGTCGACGATGCCATCGTGGTGGTCGAGAACGTCGAGAGGGTGATGGAGGAGCATCCGGAGCTTTCCCCGGGCGAGGCGACCAAGCTGGCGATGCGCGAGATCACCGCCCCCATCATCGCGATCACGCTGGTGCTGCTGTCGGTGTTTGTGCCGGTGGCGTTCATCCCCGGCATTTCCGGTGAGCTGTTCCGCCAGTTTGCGGTCACCGTCGCGGTTGCGATGTTTCTCTCGGCGATCAACGCGCTCACCTTGTCTCCCGCGCTCTGCGGGGTCTTGCTGCGGCCGCAGCATGGCCCTCGTCGCGGTGTGATGGGGTTTGTGATGCGCTCTATCGATCGCGTGCGTGACGCCTATGGGGATGCGGTTGCCCGCATCGTGCGGCTCTCCATCATCGGGCTGGTCGTCGTTGCGGTCTGCGGGTTCGGCGTCGTGGGGCTGACAAAAATCACCCCGACGGGGTTCCTCCCCGAAGATGACCAGGGCGCGCTTTTTGTTGTCGCCCAGTTACCGGGCGGCGCCTCGGTCGAACGGACGTCGGAGGTGATCCGCCAGGCCGAAGCCATCGTGAAAGAGGAGCCGGCTGTCGCCGACTACACGTCAGCGATCGGACTGAACTTCATCGACAATTACTCGCAGTCGAACGCCGCGTTCATGGTGTTGTCGTTCAAGCCCTTCGACGAGCGCAAGGATCCGTCCCTCGGGGCGCAAGAGGTCATCAAGCGACTTGGTGCCAAGCTCCGCCAAATCCAGGGCGGAACCGTCGTCCCTCTTGCGCCGCCGCCGATCGTCGGCCTCGGCACCGGGGGTGGTTTTGCCTACGTGGTCGAGGATCTCCGCGGCGGCGACCCGAAGGCGCTCGCGCAGGTCATCCGCGGACTGATGGTTGCCGCCAATCAGGATCCGCGGCTGAGCCGCGTGTTCAGCACGTTCTCGGCAACGAACCCCTCGATCTATCTCGACATCGACCGCGACAAGGCGCAGATCCTCGGCGTGCCGCTGAGTTCAGTCTTTCAGGCGCTACAGGCTTCCCTCGGCGGGTATTTCGTCAACAACATGAACCTGTACGGCCGTACCTGGCAGGTGCAAGTCCAGGCCGAAGCGGCCGACCGGGCCAGTATCGACGACATCTATCGGATCAACGTCCGCAATGGCAAAGGACAGATGATCCCGCTCAGGAGTCTGGTGGAGGTCCGCGTCGTGGTCGGTCCGCCGTCGCTGATCCGCTACAACAATCTCCGCGCGGTGACGGTTCAGGGGGCTCCGGCACCCGGCGTCTCGTCCGGGCAAGCGCTCAAGGCCATGGAGGAGGTAGCCGCGCACGCACTTCCTCCGGGTTTTGCGGGCGAATGGACCGATACCGCATTCCAGGAGAAGCGCGCCGAAGGCAAGACCGGGATCATTCTTGGTTTCGCGGTGCTGTTTGCGTATCTCTTCCTGGTTGGGCTCTACGAAAGCTGGACCATTCCGGTGCCGGTGCTGCTGTCGGTGACGGTTGGCATCCTGGGATCGTTTGCCGCGATTGTGCTCGCCGGTCTGACGCTCGATCTCTATGCGCAAATCGGTATCATCGTGTTGATCGGGCTTGCGGCGAAGAACGGTATTCTGATCGTCGAGTTTGCGAAGGAGAAGCGCGAGCATGGGGTGCCGTTGCTCGAGGCCGCAACTCAGGGCGCGAGGGAGCGCTTCCGCCCGGTGATGATGACGTCGTTCGCCTTTATCCTTGGTCTGCTTCCCCTGGTGGTCGCCGTCGGCGCCTCGCAGCTCGCGCGGCGCAACGTTGGAACCCCGGTATTTGGCGGCATGATCTTCTCATCGTTGCTCGGCATCTTCGTCATTCCGCCGCTTTACGTGGTCTTCCAGATGATGCGCGAACGGATCAGGCCATCGGTCCGTCCTGAAAAAGCGGCTGAGCCCAGCGCGGGCGCGGCGGAATGATGCACGTGCCGCGCCACGCCGAAGGATTACCTCGTTCGCGGATTTCATGTTGTGGGAACGCCATATCCGCCCGCGGACCTGCAAAAATGGTCGTGCAATGACGGCGTAAGCACAATCGATATCAACTGTACTTTTGTGAGGAAAGAGAGCCTAGGAGGGAGGACATCCGTCGATGGCGCCTGTTGGCTTGGCCGGAGGCGTTACAAAAACAAAAAGGTCCCAATCAGCAGACCCGCCGCAAATGCCCAGAGTCCCAGGGTGCAGGCTGAAACGATGCGGACGAGGTTGCGGAGGTCCGCATCCTGCGCGATTTCGTGCGATTGATCCGTCATGCAGCCCCCCCTGCGGCGACCGCCAGCCATTATGGGAAAATTGGCATCCTTCCTAAAGGCCGTGCCCGAGAGTTCCCCTCTTTGGTGCCCAAAAGAAGGCAAAAACGGTTACGGGATATCACAATTTGGCAAGCCTGGCAGATGGGAGACCGCCCGAGGCCCGCGCCGCCGGTTCTCGATTGAGCCGTCTTGGCGCAGAGTTTGAGGAATACCGGCGGAGTCGGCGCAAAGTCGGATGTTCGGACAAGGCGAAGAAGCCGTTTGCGTCCAATGAACGAATTTGAGGTGATTTGTCGGAATGACCCTTGAAAATATCGAGAGATCGACACCCCTTCCAAGCTGAATACGAGGGGTCGAGTCCCTTCACCCGCTCCACGATTTTCTACGCCACGCTACGATCTAGTGCGATTTGGCACGCTTTTATGCGCGCGTTTCCTCGCCGCCGATCCGGCGCGGCGATTGAGATCAACCTCTCCTAGAAACTTATCCCGCTGTCTGCTTCGCCTTCCACGGCGGGGATAAGGTTCGCGGCGAGAAAGTCCACGAAAGCTCTGAGCTTGGGAGCGAGATGCCGGCTCGACGGCCACAGCACCCGAAGCGGTCCGGAGCGGTCGGTGTAGTCGTCGAGCACGGTGACGAGCAGGCCTTCACGAAGTTGCCGGCCGATGGCGAAGTCCGGCAAATAGGCGATGCCCAGTCCTTGCTCGGCCATATAGATCAGCGGCTCAAGCGTGCTTGCGACCGCCGTTTTCGGCAGTTCAATCTCGACGCCGGCCTGCTCAGGCGGCAAGGGCCATTGCTCGAACCTTCTGCTGGTCGGAAACCTGTGGTGCAGACAGGCATGAGCCTTGAGGTCATCAGGGGTTTTGGGAACACCTTTGGCCGCGAGATAAGCCGGGGCCGCCACCAGGCGCCGGCGATAGGTGCCCAAGGCCCGCGACATCAAGCGCGTGTCGCCGGCGTCGGCGAAGCGCACCACGGCGTCAAAACCCTCCTCGATCACATCGATGATCCGATCGCTGAAATCGAGATCCAGCATGATCTCGGGATAGGTCCGCATGAACGCCGCGAGCGTCGGTATCATCAGCATGCCGACCAATGGCAGACCGACACGCAGCGTGCCGCGCGGGGCCTCGTGTGTCTGCGACAGCTCAAGCTCGGCTGCTTCGATTTCAGAAAAGATGCGCCGGCAGCGATCGAGGAACAGGGCGCCTTCCGCGGTGAGTGTGATGCTGCGCGTGCTGCGATGGAAGAGGCGCACGCCGAGCCGTTCCTCCATCCGAGCCACTGACTTGCCGATCGCTGATGACGACACGCCAAGCTGCCGTCCCGCAACCGTGAAGCTTCGGGTCTCGGCGGCCCGAACGAACGCATTGAGCGATCCCAGACTGTCCATCCGCGAACCTCCATATCGGACACTCATGTCCGATATGTTTGGAATTATGGCCTGTTTTTCAATTGGTCGAGAACGCTCATCTTGGGGCCAACGCCGCAACCGACCCCTCTCACAACACCCGGTCGGAGACCGCGGCCACAGAAACCTTTTCTTATCAAGGAGATAATCATGCCATCATCAGTCGTTCTCATCACTGGGGCTCTCACGGGCATCGGCCGCGCTGCGGCGGTCTCGTTCGCGAAAGCGGGCAATCGCGTTGTTGTTTCTGGGCGCAAGCCGGATGCCGGTGAGGCACTGGTTCGCGAACTCCGTTCGCTCGGTGCCGAAGCCGAATTCGTCCAGGCCGATGTGCGCAAGGAAGACGATGTCCGTCGTCTCGTCGACCGCACCGTCGAGCGCTTCGGACGTGTCGATATCGCGGTCAATAATGCCGGCACCGAAGGCAAACCCGGCCCGATCACGGAGCAGACCGCGGAAAGCTATTCCGCGACGTTCGACACCAATGTTCTCGGCGTACTCCTGAGCATGAAGCACGAAGCGCGCGTCATGCAGGGACAGCGCAGCGGGACCATCATCAACATCTCCTCGACCTATGGGCACGAGGGCGCGGCGGGGGCCCCGATCTATGTCGGCAGCAAGCACGCCGTCGAAGGCATCACCAAGTCGGTGGCGCTCGAGCTCGCGAAGTCGGGGATACGTGTCAATGCGGTGGCGCCTGGCCCGACCGACACCGGCATGTTGACCCGCTTCACGGGCACGCCGGAGAACAAGGCGGCGCTGACGGCGACCGTTCCGATGGCGCGTCTCGGCCTCTCGCAAGAAATCGCCAACGCGATCGTCTTCATCGCGTCGGAGGGAGCCTCCTACATCACCGGCCATGTCCTCCACGTCGATGGCGGCAAGAGCCACTGACTCTGAGGGCTTTCTCGTTCGCGCTTCATCGATCGGGCTTGTTCACGGCAGTCGATTATTGCGACCAAACCCGATTGGCGCGCAACGCATTTCAAATAGTGGGAGGAGCCCGATGGGCAACGTGGTGACGAAGCACAGCATTTCTTCCGAGCTGGCACAGAAGATGATCGATCAAGCGGTGGCAAAAGCCAGACAAATGGGGGTCGCCGAGAACATCGCGATTCTCGATGACGGCGGCAATCTCAAGGCCTTTAGCCGGATGGATGGGGCCCCGATCCTTTCCATCGAGATTGCGCAGAACAAGGCGTACACAGCTCTGTTCGGCGTCTCCACCCAGGACTTTTTCAACTTTATCCAGCGCGACCCGTCGCTTCTGGCTGGGATCCCCACGCTTGCGCGTGTGGCAGCGTACGGAGGAGGTTTTCCTATCAAGGCGGGCGGAGAAGTCGTCGGGGCAATCGGGGTGAGCGGGGCTCCGGTGCAGCACGACGTCGATTGCGCGAAAGCAGCCCTTGCGCTCGTGCCCGATGCGATGCGAGCCGAATAATTGGAGCTCAGATCATGATGATTCACAGCCGTCCGGAAGAACAAGCGCTATGAGCACACCTTCGGAGAGCGCGATAGTGACCACCTGCACCTGCCAACACGGAGACGAGTCATGACTGACAAGCCAGTGAAGATTCCGGGGCCGGACCACCCGATTTCGATCGAAGCGAACCCGTCTCGCATCGTGGTCAAGGTCGGCGGAAAAATCATCGCCGACACAAGCGCTGCGTTGACACTTCGCGAGGCGTCGTATCCCCCCGTTCAGTATATTCCCCGTCGGGACATCGATATGGCCGCGCTTATGCGCAGCGAACACACTTCGTATTGCCCCTACAAAGGCGACGCTTCCTACTACAGCATTCCTGCTGGCGGTGATCGTTCACGCAACGCGGTGTGGACTTATGAGGCTCCATTTGAAGCGATGATGCAGATCAAGGATTATGTCGCCTTCTACCCGGACCGGGTCGACGAGATAAGTTAACCGGCGAGAGGAAGGAGCATAAGAGATGGCGTCGATGGAAGAAAGGAACAGACGCTTGTCCTCGAAGCATTCAATACACTCTTCAAGACCAGAGGCCGATCTCGACCTCTTCAGCTAAGCGATAAACAATGGTTCGTCGGGCCCAACTGCGTCCAATGAAACGTCCAACAAAGCGTCCAACACAAAAACTGGCTGCGCGTCTAAGCTTATGGTATGCAATCGAAAATCCGATCGGATAATTCGAGTCGGCGCGCTTCACCCGCTCCACTCCACGATTTCCTGCGCCTTCCCACGATGTTCTGCGATCGCGTTCGCTGGACGGCCGCACTCAGGTTTCCTGGGCGCGTAGCCCGCCGCGCTGCGCGTTGGGCCGAGGTGACGACGGTCCTTTTAGTTCACGCCGGCCTTCCGCAGGCCGCTCAGCAGCTGAGCCACAGCCTTTTGCGCCGTGGGATTCTGGTATTGGTCTTCGCTGTAGTATTTGGTGATCGAAGCGAGATCTGATCGCGAATTGTGTGCTTCTTTGAATTCATCGATCGCCTGTTTCGCTTCCGCATTTCGATTGGTCAGGGCAAGGGCTGCAATCAGCCAGGCGTGGGTAAACCAGAGGTTCGGCCGCGCCCGGACCGATGCCCCAAGAGCTTCGGCCGCCTTCTCGTAATCACCGATAGCGAAATAAGCGCGTCCTTTGACCCACAGGAATACCGTGTACGACATATCCTTGGGGCTGAGCTCACAAGCCTTTTCGGCGAGCGCAATCGCGCCCTTGGGATCGCCGAGAAACACCATTTCATTGCCGGCCTGGGCATAGGCGGATGCGAAGTTGGGATTGATCTTGATCGCCTGCCTGAAGGCGTCGAGCGCGGCTTGATGGTTGCCGCGCAACCGATGGACCCACCCAAGAGCAAAATGCGCAGACTGCACATTAGGGTCGAGGCCTATCGCTTTTCTGGCGGCCGCATCCGCACGTTCCACCTCGGCGTTGCCTGCGTCATTCCAGCCATTGAGGACATCCGAAGTCAGCTTTGTGGCGATTAGACCCAACAGGCGCGCATTGTCCGGATCTGCCATGAGGCCGGCCTCCGCATGCCGGCGTGCTTCGAGGGATTTTTCGGCCGTCTGAAAGCCGGTATTTGCCGCCATTGCTCTCATCCTCTCATCCAATGGATTGTGATCCGCGGCCAGCGTGCCGACCTCGTGTCGCACCCCAGTTCTAATCACCTCATCATTCAGCGAAGCGGCGATGCGGCTCATCAGTTTGTCCTGCAGATCAAGCAGGCTGCCGGTTTCATATGCGAAGGAATTGGCCCAAAGGTTGGTGCCGCTTTCGGTGTCGATCAGCTGCGCATTCACCTGGACGAGCGGTCCCGTGCGCCTGACGCTGCCTTCGAGAGCGTAGCGGACCCGCAGCTCGCGGCCGATCTGGCGGGGGTCGTTCTGCTTGTCCTTGTAGGTGAAGGCGGTGCCGGAGGAGATCACCCAGGCGCGTTGCAGCCGGGAAAGCTCGTTCGTCAAATCGTCGGTGATCGCGTCGGCCAGATAGCCATCTCCCCTGTTTCCGTCGAAGTTCTTGAACGGCAACACGACGATCCGGTTCGTCCTGGCAACCGTTCCATGCAACTCGCGAAACATCAGCACTGACGCGATCGAGGCGACAGCGATCGCCCCGATGCTGGCGGTTATCGCCATTCCGCTCCAGCGGGCAGCGATCCAGTGGAGGAAAGAGACGCGTATCCGTTCATACGCGACCTCGTAGACGTGGACCGGGTACGGGATATTTTTTACACGGCGTTCACCGCGGTCCGCGAAAAAGAACTGGGGAAGAGCGCGCGTCTGGTCGTAGATGCTCTGGCTGACGCATACCGTTCCCGGCGACGCCAGGGCCTCGAGCCGAGCCGCGATATTGACGCTATTTCCGTAAAGGTCGCGCTGATCGACCAGGACGTCGCCCGTGTTGATCCCGATCCGGAGCCGGATGCGGTCCTTCTCCTTCTCATTCACCTGACGCGCGGCAAGTCCGCGCTGGATATCGAGCGCGCAGCGTACCGCGTCGACCGCGCTCGAAAACTCGACCAGCAAGCCGTCGCCCATGCTACGCACGAGATGTCCGTTATATTTGTCGACTGTCGGGTCGATCAATTCACGCGCATGGCCCGCGAAGCGCGCATGCGTCTCGTCCTCGCTACGGCTCATCATGCGGCTGTAGCCGACGACATCGGCCAACATCACGGCCATCAATCGCCTACGCTGCGCGGCGACTGGCTCAATTGCCGTCGGGGCCGTCCGCGCGGTGACCAACTCGATTGCCATCGAGGCGCCCTCTATCGATTATCAATATAACCTGCGCGCCCGCCGAAATGCGGATAGCAAAAGCGTCTTTTGGCATTTCGTCAATCCCCGGAACTCACATCTGCGAACTGAATTCCACCGCCCCAGATTGGATTTGGGCCGGCTACCGGGGATTGAAGAGTTGCTTCGATACCTGCGTTGCGCGTCGGGCCGAAGTGAGCAAGGCTGTGCGCCGAGTTTAGCGTCAATGCGTATTCGAGGTGCGTCGAAAGCGGCTACCGTTCGTCACGCCTTGGCTGAACGGCGTCGGTATCACGCCCCACGCGGCCGGCCAGTTCACCACCTTCGATCTGCCGGCTGATGCCGAAAGCGTGGTTTCCGACGCTGGCGCCTTTGCTCTTTTTGACGCCGCGATAAGCGTGATCGACACGCGGACTGAACTCGGCCTCCGCACCGACAAGTCTCTTGCGATGACGAATGGCATTCTCACTATGCGCGGCCGTCTTGCATGGGCGCAGGACTTCAATCCGGATCGCTCGAAATGACAACCGAATCCACCGACGCTGTATCTGTTGTGCCGATGGATCGCATCTGAATAAACTGACTTATCCGACGACACGGCAATTCCTAGCTTTTCCTTATGCATCCAATCGAGGAGAACGCTATGAACCATTCATTCACGCCCGTCCGTGTCGGACGCTACACGCTGCCAAACCGTCTGGTCATGGCCCCGATGACCCGCAGCCGCGCCAAGTTGGACGGCACGCCGGGAGAACTGGCCGTCGAATATTATGCCCAGCGCGCCAGCGTCGGCCTGATCGTCACCGAAGGCACCCAGCCTTCCGATGACGGCCAGGGCTACCTCGCGACGCCCGGCATCTACAGCCCGGCGCATGTCGCAGGCTGGAAGAAGGTGTCCGCCGCCGTGCATGACAAAGGCGGCCGCATCTTCATCCAGATCATGCACGCCGGACGCATGTCGCACCCCGACAATACGCCGCATCATCGCCAAGCCGTCGCACCCTCCGCGATCGCGCCGGGGGCGCAGATGTTCACCGCCACGGGAATGAAGGACATTCCCGCGCCGCGCGCGCTGGCGAACGAGGAAGTGCGCCGGACCGTCGCCGACTTCCGCCATGCGGCGCGCGCCGCCATCGAGGCCGGCGCCGATGGTGTCGAGATTCACGGCGCAAATTCCTATCTCATCCAGCAGTTCTTCGCCCCGAGCGCCAACGCGCGCAGCGATGAATATGGCGGCTCGATCGCGAACCGTGCCCGCTTCGCCATCGAGGTGGTCCGCGCGGTTGCCGGGGAGATCGGCGCGGACCGGACGGCGATCCGCCTGTCCCCCGGCCTGACCATGAACGGGATCGACGAAGGCGCGGAAGGCCCGGACCTCTATCGCTATCTGGTCGCTGAACTCGGCAAGCTTGGCCTTGCCTACCTTCACGTCCTGCATGCCGGCGACGAGAAACTGGTGGGCGACATCCGCGCACTGTGGAAGCAAGCGCTGATCGTGAACCGGCCCGGTCGTGCGCGCGACCGGATCGGCGCCGACCTGGCTTCGGGGCTGGCCGATCTGGAAGCCTACGGCCAGCTGGTCCTTGCCAACCCGGATTTCGTCGCCCGGGTGAAGACCGGTGCGCCGCTGAACGAAGCGGATCGCGCCAGCTTCTTTGGCGGCGCCGCACAGGGCTACACCGACTATCCCGCGCTTGAGGCGGCCACGGCCGCGTAGGGCGCCCGCACCAGCGCAAGCGTGGCAGCGACGCAAGTCGCGCCACGTGCCTGCGTGGCGCGGCGCACAGAACGTCGCTGCCACCGACGCGGCCGGGAAGGCGGGCGTCAAGCATATCGTCTTCATGTCGGCCGTGGGCGCGCGCGCGGCAGGAGGAGGAGCCGGTGCGCGGCGCCTCCTGCTGCGGGGCGAACAGCGTCTTGTCGCCACGGCGCCGGCCTGGACCATCCTGCGTATGAACTTCTATGCCGAAGCTTTCCTGCAGCTCGCCTTGGCGGCCGGCCGCCCAAGCCCTCCGCGGCGTGCTTGCCGAAGACTTGCAACGGCGCGTCGAAGCGATCGACGGGTCGAAAACCGGCATCACGATTGGGCTCACTCCGCCCACGCCCAAGGGTCGACCAACCATCGTGATCACCCAAGGCGGATTACGTCCGAGCAAGCATGCGCACCGTGCGACATCGCGCCACCGACGAGTCTCTCGCGCACGGCCGTACGGAAATCATCCATCGCTTCGGCCGGGCCGCGTCGCCGACATATCGGTAAAACAGATAGATATCATCTGAATAAATCGGCTGTTGCAGGGACAGCCTGCCTCCTAGGTTCTCCTCACTGTTAACCTCAACCCAATGGAGACCAACATGAGTGCAGTTTCTATCCAATCATCTCGTCCCACCCGTCGTATCGGCGCCTGGACGTTGCAGGGCATCATCGCGGCGGCGTTTCTTGCGGCCGGCGCCGCCAAGCTGGCCGGCGTTCCCTTCATGGTCGACTTGTTCGAGCAGATCGGACTCGGTCAGTGGTTTCGCGTCGTGACCGGCGTCGTCGAAGTGGCCGGCGCCGTCGCGCTGCTTGTTCCCGGCCTGGCTTCGCTCGCCGCCCTGTGGCTCGGCGGCACCATGGTCGGCGCCGTGGCAACCCATCTGTTCGTCCTGCACACCAGTCCGGTCCCGGCGATCGTCCTGGGATTGCTCAACGCGCTGGTTGTCTACCTGCGGCGCGATGAACTCGCTGCCTTGCTTCACCGGGTCAAGGGTTGAGCTTTGAAGTTCAGAGACAGCCAAACCTCAGGAGAACGAAAATGAAGACCGATGCAGTGTTCACGCGTCCGAACCGTGCTGAAGCGACTTCCCGGCAGATTGCCCTGCGCTCGCGTGGACACTCGCATGGGGGCCTTACCCGACTGGTCAGTCCGGGCGACGTTGGTGAACGGATCAAGCCGTTCGTCTTTCTCGACTACTTCGACGCCGATCCGGCGACCGCACCCAAATTCGGATTTCATCCCCATTCGGGAATTGCCACGCTCACCGTCATTCTGGCCGGGCAGGCCTTCTACAAGGAGACCACCGGCCGCGAAGGCGTCATCGAGACCGGCGGAGTTGAATGGATGCGCGCCGGCAGTGGCGTCTGGCATACCGGCGGAATGTTCGGCACGGAGCGGATCAAGGGCTTTCAGCTCTGGGTCGCGATGCCGCCCGAGCTCGAGCTTGCCGAACCCCAAAGCCAATATCTCGGCGCTTCCGACTTCCATTTTGCCGGCCCTGCGAGGGTTATCGCAGGCGAATACGATGGCGTGAAAAGCATTGTCGCCTCGCCTCAGGGCATCACTTACCTCGATGTGCGGCTCAAGGCCGGAGAGCGCTGGACGTTCCGCCCGACCAAGGGGCACGACGTCGCCTGGATCGCGTTGCACCAGGGAATCGTGAGGACGCCGGAGCAGATATCGACGGGCGAAGTCGCCGTGTTCGAGGAGGGCGATCAGGCGATCGCGTTTGAAGCGCTCTCCGATGCCGGCTTCATCCTCGGCTCTGCGGTCAAGCATCCTTACGACCTGGTGACCGGCCACTACTCCGTGCATACCAACGCGGAATCCCTGCGCACCGGGGAGAGCAACATCGCCGATATCGGCCGGCGGCTGCACAACCAGGGTGTCCTGGGACGCGCAAGACGCTGAGGATCGGGGCGATCAGCCTGATTGAAGACTTAAGCTAATGGAGCAAACCAATGTTTGGATCAGATGGAGTTCAGCTTTTGCAACGGATGGCCAGCGCCCGGCCGTGGAGGTCCGATCGACGCCTGCCGCTCCGATCGGAACATTTTCCGGTCGAGGCCAGGGGCCGCGAGATCGTCACCCAGCAAGGCCTCACGATCGCCGTCGCCAGCGATCCCGCGATGAGCGAGGAGATCGCCCGGCGCCTGAACAATAGCGATCGGAGCGACCAGGAGGACCAGTGGGCGCTCTGAGCCCGAGGCCGCCAGAGGGGCTCGCGAGACGAGGGCGCGACGTCGATGGTTGATATGACCGCCAGTCGGGCAGTAGCATCAGGGCTTTAGTATCGGTCTGGTCGATAGGTAGGTTCCATGCTCGACGCTGTCTCTCTCGATCAATTGCGCACGTTCATCGCTGCGGTCGATGAAGGAAGCTTTTCCGCCGCCTCCCGCAAGTTGTTGCGTGCGCAGTCCGTTGTCAGCGAGACGATCAGCAAGCTTGAGGAACAGATCGGCGTGCAGTTGTTCGACCGCGCCGGCCGCTACCCCAAACTCACCGCAGCTGGATCGGCCGTGCTAGGCGATGCGCGCAGCATCATCGCCGGGGTCGACCTGCTGAAGGCCCGCGCAAAGGGCATGTCTGATGGTCTGGAGCCGGAATTGTCCGTGGTGATCGACGTCTTCTATCCGATCGACGCGATTACCCAGGTGGCCAAGGAGTTTCGGCAGAACTATCCGGGCGTGGCGCTCCGCATCTATGTCGAGGCGCTCGGGGGAGCCATTCAGCCCGTGCTCGACGGCCGTTGCAGCATCGGCGTCATCGGATCGCTCCCGGTGATTCCGGATACGCTGGCCTATGAGCGGTTGCCCGGCATCGCGTTTCTCATGGTTGCCGCCCGCGATCATGCACTGGCTTCCTACCGAGGCAAGATCCCTAAGGAGGCGCTTGCAAAGCATACGCAGATCGTTCTCACCGACAGGTCCGAGCTATCTTCGGGACGCGAATTCGGCGTCATGTCGTCTTCGACCTGGCGGCTTGCGGACCTGTTCGCCAAGCATCATTTTTTGCTGAAGGGTCTGGGTTGGGGCGGAATGCCGCTGCATGCCGTGCGCAAGGATTTGGAAGAGGGGCGCCTTGCCGTGCTGCCGATCGAGGACGTGCCGCCGGATGGCTTGATGCTGCCGATGTCGGCGGTGTGGCAGACCAAGTCACCGCCTGGACCCGCCGGCCGATGGTTTGTCGATCGGCTGAAGCAATTTCCGGTGGATACCGGCAAGGTGCCGAAACCGCCGGTCACCCGGAAGAAGGCGAAACGGTCTGCGAAGACTTAGCCGGCCGCCCGTGTCCCACCACGAGAAGCGACGGATACGGCCGCGCGTTTGCCGCAAAGAGTTGGGCTACCTCAAGCGCGTTTGCCGCGCACCGAGGGCCGGGTGATGCGCACTCGGCCATGGGTTCTCGGCAGGAACTGGGCGCCGCGCGCGGCGAGGAATTCCAGCATCGCGCGGGCCGGCGGCAGCAGCACCTTGTCCTTGCGCGAGAGCACGAACCATTGCCTGACAACGGGCAGGCCCGCCACGTCCAGCGTCACCAGCCGCCGTTCGTCGAGTTCGGTCGCCACCGTGTGCGCGGAGATGAAGGCGATGCCGAGCCCGGCGATGACCGCCTGCTTGATGGTCTCGTTGCTGCTCATCGCCATGCCGATATTCGGGCGGACGCGCGCGGTCTCGAACAGTTGTTCCATCAGGCCACGGGTGCCCGAGCCGGGTTCGCGCATCAGAAAGGTTTCATCGGCAAGATCGCTCAGGGCGAGGCGGGATTTTCGCGCCAGCCGATGGCTGGTCGGCGCAATGATGACATGGGGATGGTCGCCGATCAGGCGGACATCCATGTCGATGTCGGCAGGCGGGCGGCCCATGATGGCGAAGTCGAGGTCGTAACCGCGCAGCGCGGTGCCGATCTCCTGCCGGTTGCCGATGAAGAGCGAAACGTCGACCTTCGGGTAGAGTTTTGAAAATCCCGAGATCATGAACGGCACGAAATATTTCGAGGTGCTGACGGCGCCGATCGAGATCCGGCCGGCGGTCTTGCCCGCCATCATTTCCAGCGAGGTTTCGCAGTCGGCGATCGCGGCCTCGATACGCTCGGAAAGCGCGAGCACTTCGCGCCCGGCGTCGGTCAGCAGCATGCCGTCGCTGGTGCGCTGAATCAGCGGCAGGCCCGCCAGCGCCTGCAGATTGCGGATCTGCAGCGTCACCGCCGGCTGCGTCAGATGCAGTTTTTTCGCTGCCGCCGTCACCGAGCGATCGCGGTGAACGGCGGCCAGCGCGCGCAGCTGGCGAAGGGTCAATTCCCGCAGAAACCGGCTCGCCATCGTCTCCATCTCTATAAGTAAAACTTTGCCACGGCCAAAGATAAGAAAATTTCACTAATTTGGCAAACTGGGGTGTTGTTGGGGCGCGGACGGCCGGACGGCACGCCGCTTTGAAATGGCCCCGCAGAGGGCAGCGACAGGGGAACGGCCATGGATGAACGCGTGACGCTGCGTTCGCATCTCGATCGCCCGGGGGCGGAAACGCCTGAGGGTGCCGCGGTCGCCGCCGTGATCGCGGCGATTGCCGCCGCTTCGATCGACCTTGCCGACCTGATTGCCGACGGCCCGCTGGCCGGCATCACCGGCCGCCTCAGCGGCGTGAATGCCGACGGCGATGCGCAAAAGGACATCGATCTCGCCGCCGACAGGATGATGCGCCGCGCACTGGTCGCAACCCCCGTCGCCGCCATTCTGTCCGAAGAGGCGGAATTGCCCGAAATCCTCGACGCCGCAGCGCCGCTCTGCGTCGCGATCGATCCGCTCGATGGCTCCGCCAACCTCGAGAACAACATCTCGGTCGGCACCATCTTCTCGATCCGTCCGCGCGGCAACGATGTGGTTTCCACCTTCTTCGAGCCCGGCACGGCGCAATGCGCCGCGGGCTTCGTGGTCTACGGTCCGCAGACCACGCTGGTGCTGGCGCACAATGGGTGCGTCGATATCTTCATTCTCGACCGGCGCGGGCGTGAATTCCTGCTGGTCGCGCCAGGCGTCAGGATTGCGCCCAACACGCCGGAATTCGCCATCAACGCCTCGAACCGGCGGCACTGGCATGGGCCGGTGCGGTCCTATATCGACGAATGCCTTGCCGGTACCAGCGGCAACGGCGGCGCCGATTTCAACATGCGCTGGATCGGCTCGCTGGTCGCGGAATCGCTTCGCATTCTCGTCCGCGGCGGCGTGTTCCTGTATCCGGCCGACGCACGCCCCGGCTACCGCGAAGGACGGCTGCGTCTTCTGTACGAAGCGCACCCGATGGCACTGGTGATGGAGTGGGCGGGAGGTTCCGCGACCACCGGCCGCCGGCGCATCCTCGAACTCTCGGCGCGAACGCCGCACCAGCGCGTGCCGCTGATCATGGGCTCGGTGCGCGGCGTCCGCGACGTCGCCGCCATCCACGAAGGCATCGAGCCGATGTTCGACAATAGCGACGCGCCGCTGTTTGCGCGCCGCGGCCTGTTTCGCTGAGCCGGGGATAGAGCAGATGTCGCGCAGTTATCCCATCATATCGATCACGGGTTCGTCGGGCGCCGGCACCACCTCGGTGAAGCGGACGTTCGAGAACATCTTCCGTCGCGAGAAGGTCGCCGCCGCCTATATCGAGGGCGATGCGTTTCATCGCTACAACCGCGCCGAGATGCGCACGCGGATGCAGGAGGAAGGTGAGAAGGGCAACAAGACCTTCAGCCACTTCAGTCCGGAAACCAACCTGTTCGAGGAACTGGAGAAAGCCTTCCGCGACTACGGCGAGTCCGGCACCGGCACCACCCGTCACTACGTTCACGACGAGGACGAAGCCAAATTATATGGCGCGGAGCCCGGCACCTTCACCGAGTGGGGCCCGCTGCCGGAAAAGTCCGACCTGCTGTTTTACGAAGGCCTGCACGGCGCTGTGGTGACCGACAAGGTCAATATCGCCGAGCATGCCGACCTCAAGATCGGCGTTGTTCCCGTCATCAATCTGGAGTGGATCCAGAAGCTGCATCGCGACCGCAAGGATCGCGGCTACACCCAGGAGGCCGTCACCGACACCATCCTGCGGCGGATGCCTGACTATGTGAACTACATCTGTCCGCAATTCGCCGAGACCGACATCAACTTCCAGCGCGTGCCGACGGTCGACACCTCGAACCCCTTCATCGCGCGCTGGATCCCGACGCCGGATGAATCGATGGTGGTGATCCGGCTGAGGAATCCGCGCGGCATCGACTTTCCCTATCTGCTGTCGATGATCCCGAACAGCTTCATGTCGCGCGCCAATTCGATCGTGATCCACGGATCGAAGCTGGATCTCGCGATGCAGCTCATCCTCACCCCGCTGATCCTCCAACTCATGGAACGCAAGAGGCGTACGATATGAACGCTCCAGCTCTCGCCTGTATTGCCAGCCGCCCCGAGATTTCGCATGCGGACATGGCCAACACGATCCGCTTTCTGGCGATCGACGCGGTCGAAAAAGCCAAGTCCGGGCATCCGGGCATGCCGATGGGCATGGCCGATGTCGCCACTGTGCTGTTCACGCGCTTCCTCAAGTTCGATCCGGCAGATCCTGCCTGGCCCGACCGCGACCGGTTCGTGCTGTCGGCCGGCCATGGCTCGATGCTGTTGTATGCGCTGCTGCATCTGACCGGTTACGAAGGCATGACGCTGGATGAGCTCAGGGCATTCCGGCAATGGGGATCCAAGACCCCGGGCCATCCCGAATACGGGCATACACCGGGTGTCGAGACCACGACGGGGCCGCTGGGGCAGGGCATCGCCACCGCGGTCGGCATGGCACTCGCCGAACGGCTGATGAATGCCCGGTTCGGCAATGACTTTGTCGATCACTTTACTTACGTCATTGCCGGCGACGGCTGCCTGATGGAAGGCCTCAGCCACGAAGCGATTTCGCTGGCCGGGCACCTCAAGCTCAACCGGCTGATCGTGCTGTTCGACGACAACGAAATCTCGATCGACGGCGCGACGTCGCTGTCGTGCTCGGACGACCAGCTTCTGCGCTTCAGGGCGTCGGGCTGGTCGGCCTGCCGGATCGATGGCCATGATCCCACAGCCATCACTGCGGCGATCGAGCAGGCCCGGCACAACGATCGCCCGTCGCTGATCGCCTGCCGCACGATGATCGGCTTCGGCGCGCCGAACCGCCAGGGCACGGAAAAGGCGCATGGCGCCCCGCTCGGGCCAGAGGAGATCGAGAAAACCCGCCACGTCCTGAACTGGCCGTACGCGCCGTTCGAGGTGCCGCAGGCCGTGCGTGACGCGTGGCGCGAAGCCGGCGCACGCGGCCATGACGCCCGCCGGGCCTGGATCGAGCGGACCCGGCGGCCCCAATCGGGAGAGCGTTCGGCGTTTCATGATGCGCTGAACCGGAATCTGCCCTGCGGCTATGTCGATGCGATGGCGCGGATACGCGGCCGTTTTGGCAGCGACCAGCCAAATATCGCGACAAGGCAGGCTTCGCAGCTCGTGATCGACACGATTGCGGAGGCGCTGCCGAACCTGCTCGGCGGCTCGGCTGACCTCACGCATTCGAATCTGACCAAAGCGAAGACGCATCAGGCGGTCGGTTCCGGCGCGTTCGCGGGAAGCTATGTCCATTATGGCGTCCGCGAGCACGCCATGGCCGCGGCGATGAACGGCATCGCGTTGCACGGCGGCTTCATCCCCTATGGCGGCACCTTCCTCACCTTTGCCGATTACAGCCGTCCCGCCATCCGGCTTGCCGCGCTGATGGGCGTGCGCGTCATCCATGTGATGACGCATGATTCCATCGGTCTCGGCGAAGACGGTCCGACGCATCAGCCGGTCGAACACCTCGCCGCGTTGCGGGCGATCCCGAACCTTTTGGTGTTTCGCCCCGGCGACGCCATCGAGACAGCGGAGGCCTGGGATTGCGCATTGCGCGCCAAAACCGGCCCGTCGGTGCTGTGCCTGTCGCGGCAGGCGTTGCCGGCATTTCGTAACGCAGCTGATGATACCAACCGGGTGGCGTTGGGCGCCTACGTCGTGGTCGAGCCGGTGGGCGGTCGCGACGTCACGCTGATTGCAACCGGCTCCGAAGTGTCGCTGGCGCTAAGGGCCGCAAAACTGCTGGCGGCAGACAACGTCCGTGCGGCCGTGGTCTCGGCGCCATGTTTCGAATTGTTCCGCCGGCAATCCCGCGAATACCGGGCCGATGTGCTGGGACGCGCGCCACGGATCGGCGTCGAGGCGGCGGTCGAAGGCGAATGGGCGCGCTGGCTCGGCGACAGCGGCGAATTCGTCGGCATGACCGGCTTCGGCGCGTCGGCACCGGCCGACGTGCTGTACCGCGAATTCGGCATCACCGCCGAGGCGGTCGCCACCAAGGCGCTGCAAGCCATCGCGCGATCGCGCATGGCGGCAGCGGGTTGATCAATTTTCTGGAGAACCGGGAGGCACCGATGGCACGCATTACCCTGAGGCAGTTGCTGGATCACGCGGCCGAGCACGGCTACGGCGTGCCGGCGTTCAACATCAACAATATGGAGCAGGGGCTGGCGATCATGGACGCGGCGGCGTCGGTCGACGCGCCCGTCATCATCCAGGCCTCGCGCGGCGCGCGCTCCTACGCCCACGACATCATGCTGGCGAAGATGATCGACGCGCTGGAGGAGATGTACCCGCAGATCCCGCTCTGCATGCACCAGGACCACGGCAACGAGGAATCGACCTGCGCCACGGCGCTCCAGCACGGCTTTACCTCGGTCATGATGGACGGTTCGCTGAAGGCCGACGCCAAGACCGCGGCGGATTACGATTACAATGTCGAGATCACCCGCCGCGTGGTCGAGATGGCGCACTGGATCGGCGCTTCGGTGGAAGGCGAGCTCGGCGTGCTCGGCTCGCTCGAACATGGCGGCGGCGAACAGGAAGACGGACACGGCGTCGAGGGCAAGGTCAGCCACGACCAGCTCCTGACCGATCCGGACCAGGCGGTCGATTTCGTCCGCGCCACCCGGGTGGATGCGCTGGCGATCGCGATGGGTACCTCGCACGGCGCCTACAAGTTCTCGCGCAAGCCGGATGGCGATATTCTGGCGATGAACGTGGTGGAGGAAATCCATCGCCGGCTGCCGAACACCCATCTGGTGATGCACGGCTCGTCCTCGGTGCCGCAGCCGCTGCAGGACATGTTCAACGCGTTCGGCGGCGAGATGCCGCAGACCTGGGGCGTGCCGGTCGAGGAGATCGCCCGCGGCATCAGGCACGGCGTTCGCAAGGTCAACATCGACACCGACTGCCGGCTGGCGATGACCGCGGCCTTCCGCAAGGTCGCTACGCAGACGAAGAGCGAATTCGATCCGCGCAAATTCCTCAAACCGGCGTTGGACGCGATGCGCGAGCTGTGCCGCGAGCGTTTCGAGCAGTTCGGCACCGCGGGCCATGCCGCGAAGATCAAGGTGCTGCCGCTCGCCGAAATGGCGAAACGCTACCGCAGCGGCAGCCTCGATCCCCGGATCGGATCGATGGCCGATGCCGCCGAGTGAGATGGGACATTTTCGATCACCTAAGCCGCGCCGCCAACTGAACCAGAGGAGAGCAGCATGAACGAGATCTCGATGACCGTCCGCGGCAAGGATCGCTACAAGTCCGGCGTGATGGAATACAAGAAGATGGGCTATTGGGAGCCGGACTATGAGCCCAAGGACACCGACATCATCGCGCTGTTCCGGGTGACGCCGCAGGACGGCGTCGATCCGATCGAGGCCTCGGCGGCGGTCGCCGGCGAATCCTCGACCGCGACCTGGACGGTGGTGTGGACCGATCGCCTAACCGCTGCGGAGAAATACCGCGCCAAATGCTACCGCGTCGATCCGGTGCCGAACTCGCCGGGGCAGTACTTCGCCTACATCGCCTATGACCTCGATTTGTTCGAGAACGGTTCGATCGCCAACCTCTCGGCCTCGATCATCGGCAACGTGTTCGGGTTCAAGCCGCTGAAGGCGCTGCGGCTCGAGGACATGCGGCTGCCGGTGGCCTATGTGAAGACCTTCCAGGGGCCGGCGACCGGCATCGTGGTCGAACGCGAGCGGATGGACAAGTTCGGCCGGCCGCTGCTAGGCGCCACCGTGAAGCCAAAACTGGGACTGTCCGGTCGCAACTACGGCCGCGTCGTCTATGAGGCGCTGAAGGGTGGGCTCGACTTCACCAAGGACGACGAGAACATCAACTCGCAGCCCTTCATGCACTGGCGCGAGCGCTTCCTCTATTGCATGGAGGCGGTCAACAAGGCGCAGGCGGCCACCGGCGAGATCAAGGGCACCTATCTCAACGTCACCGCTGGCACCATGGAGGACATGTACGAGCGCGCGGAGTTCGCCAAACAGCTCGGCTCGGTCATCATCATGATCGATCTGGTGATCGGCTACACCGCGATCCAGTCGATGGCGAAATGGGCGCGCCGCAACGACATGATCCTGCACCTGCACCGGGCAGGGCACTCGACCTATACAAGGCAGCGCAATCACGGCGTCTCGTTCCGGGTGATCGCGAAATGGATGCGGCTCGCCGGTGTCGATCACATCCATGCCGGCACGGTGGTCGGCAAGCTGGAGGGCGATCCCGCGACCACGCGCGGCTATTACGATATCTGCCGCGAGGATTATAACCCGGCGCGGCTCGAACACGGCGTGTTCTTCGACCAGCACTGGGCGAGCCTCAACAAGATGATGCCGGTGGCGTCCGGCGGCATTCACGCCGGCCAGATGCATCAGTTGCTCGATCATTTGGGAGAAGACGTCGTGCTGCAATTCGGCGGCGGCACCATCGGCCACCCCATGGGCATCCAGGCCGGCGCCACCGCCAACCGCGTCGCGCTGGAAGCGATGATCCTGGCCCGCAACGAAGGCCGCGACTACCTGCATGAGGGACCGGAAATCCTCGCCAGGGCGGCGCAGACCTGCACGCCATTGAAAGCCGCGCTCGAGGTCTGGAAGGACGTCACCTTCAATTACGAATCGACCGACATGCCCGACTACGCCCCCACCGCCAGCGTCTCGATGTAAGGAGCAGGACCATGCGCGTTACCCAAGGCTGTTTTTCGTTCCTGCCCGATCTCACCGACGCACAGATATCGGCGCAGGTCCAATATTGTCTAAGCAAGGGCTGGGCGGTGAACATCGAATTCACCGACGATCCGCATCCCCGCAACACCTTCTGGGAAATGTGGGGGCTGCCGATGTTCGACCTGCGCGATGCCGCCGGCGTCATGATGGAGCTCACCGAATGCCGCAAGGTCTATGGCGACAGCTACATCCGGATGTCGGCGTTCGACTCCAGCCCTGGCTGGGAGTCGGTGCGGATGTCGTTCATCGTCAACCGTCCGAAGGACGAACCCGGCTTCCGGCTTGAACGGCAGGAGGTCGAGGGCCGCAACATCCGCTACACCACGAAATCCTACGCGGTCGACCGTCCCGAGGGCGCTCGCTACGGTGGCAAATGAGCGCGTCGGCCGTTCCCTCCGTCGTCGCCCCGGAGGCCGGCGAAAGTTCGCCGGCCGCGCAGGTTGACCTGCGCCGCGAGTTCAACGAGGTCGGGATCGGCGAGGTGCTCGATCAGCTCGATCGCGAATTGATCGGGCTGAAACCGGTCAAGACCCGGATCCGCGAAATTGCCTCGCTGCTGCTGATCGAGCGCCTCCGCAAGCGGATGGGGCTGACCTCTGACGTGCCGACGCTCCATATGTCGTTCACCGGCAATCCCGGCACCGGCAAAACCACGGTGGCGCTGCGGATCGCCAGCATTCTGCACAAGCTCGGTTTCGTGCGCCGCGGCCAGGTGGTGTCGGTGACGCGCGATGAACTGGTCGGGCAATATATCGGCCATACCGCGCCGAAGACGAAGGAAATATTGAAGAAGGCGATGGGCGGCGTGCTGTTCATCGACGAGGCTTATTACCTGCACCGGCCCGACAACGAGCGCGACTACGGCCAGGAGGCGATCGAGATCCTGCTGCAGGTGATGGAATCGCAACGCGAGGATCTGGTGGTGATCTTGGCCGGCTATGGCGACCGCATGGACAAGTTCTTCGGCAGCAATCCCGGCTTCCGCTCGCGGATCGCCCACCACATCGATTTCCCCGATTATGCCGACGATGAATTGCTCGCCATCGCCGAACTGATGCTGGGGGATATGAACTACAAATTCAGCGCCGACGCCCGCGCGGCGTTCGTCCGCTACATCGCGTTGCGCAAGACCCAGCCGCTGTTCTCCAACGCCCGTTCGATCCGCAACGCGCTGGATCGGATGCGGCTGCGTCAGGCCAACCGCCTCGTCGCCGATCTCGACCGGGTGCTGACGGCCTCCGACATCATGTCGCTGGAGGCGTCGGACGTGCTCGCGAGCCGGGTGTTTGCGAAGGGTTTGGCGGGGTAATGGCGCCGGCTATTCTCAATACGTGCGCGCCCGCTTTTTGCGCGTCGCAGCCTTGCCCTTGTAGTAGGGGTTGACCACGCACTGGGCCGCGCGGCCCGAGGCCGACGCCTGGCACTGCGGAATCGATGTGTAGCCGCATTCGAAATAGTAATCGGTCATGCCGCCCTGGTAGATCTGGAGGCAAACCGGGTAGTTCGGATCGTAGGTCTGAGCCCGTGCTGGTCCGACGAGCGAGACGGTTGCGATCGCCAGAGCAGCCAAGGCCAGTGCGCGCGTGCCGCGCTGTTGCCGTTCCATGCCGATGTCCTCCCAACTAAGACCGCTGATTTCCGCCGGCCCCGCGTGTTGGCGGCGCGCGCGTGGTCAGAACATAGGCGGGGCGTGACAAAATGCCAGTCACGGCTGGCTGATCCGTTGCCGAAAGGCTCGCGAAACAGCGGTTCGCCGCGCCATCGGGCTTGGCCCGCTTTATGCAAGACTGTTCAGCAGAAATCGGGAGAACATTATGCAGGTGGACCTATTCCTGGTGTGGGTCGCGTTATTGGGAGCGGTAAGTTTTCTGGCCTTGTCGGTCGGCTGATTAACAGGACACTGATTCGCGATCCGGCCGGGCGCAGGCAGGATCGCTGACGCCACGCATGGGCCGGCGAGCGGATGAGGCCGTTCGGCCGTATGCTGCGTGAGCCACGGCTGTCGGCAACATGAACGAGTTCGCTAGCTCGCTGCCAGCGCGCGCATCTCGCGGAACGAGATCAGCTTGCGCTGCCGCTCGTCCCACAGCACCTGACGCACGCAGCCGAGGCTTCGCAGCAGCGTGAGCCGTCCGAGCTCGACGAGCTGCGGATGATCGCGCAGCACCTGCGGCAGGCGATAATAGGGGATTCGGCTGCACAGATGGTGGACATGGTGCACGCCGATATTGGCGGTGAACCAGCGCAGCACGCCGGGCAGGTCGTAATGCGAGCTGCCGTGCAGGCCCGCTTCGTGAACGTTCCAGCTCTCGCCGCGCTCCCAGAACGTATCCTCGAACTGATGCTGGACGTAGAACAGCCAGACGCCGATCGAGGCGGCGAGCAGCGTGATCGGCAACTGCACCAGCAGGAACAGGCCGATGCCGACCAGCCAGATCATGGCGGCCACCAGCACCGCGATCGCGGCATTCGTGGCCATCGCGCTGAGCCAGGCCTGCCAACTGGCGCGCATGCCGCCGGTCGGCAATCGCTGCTGCAGGATGAACACATAGGCGGGCCCGAGACCGAACATCACGACCGGATGCCGGTACAGGCGGTAGAACATCCGGCCTCGCCTGGAGAGCGCGCGATATTCCGACACCGTCAGCGTGTCGATGTCGCCAATGCCGCGGCGGTCGAGATTGCCCGCGCCGGCGTGGTGCAGGGTGTGCGCGCGCCGCCAGACATCGTAGGGCGTCAATGTCAGCACGCCGATGACGCGTCCGACCCAGTCGTTCGCCATGCGATGGCGAAAGAACGAGCCGTGGCCGCAATCGTGCTGGATCATGAACAGACGCACCAGAAAGCCCGCGGCCGGAAGCGCCAGCACCAGACAGATCCAGTAGCCTTCCGCGAGCCCGGCCCACATCAGGACCCAGATCAGGACGAACGGTATCGCCGTGATCGCGATCTCGAAGGTGCTGCGCGTGGAACTCGGCTCGCGGTAGCCGGACAGCGCATGAGCCAGCGCGCGGGAAGCGGGCGCGCCGAGGGCGTAGGTCACTTGTTGATCCATTCGGAAGACACCTGACGAGATTTGAGCTTGGGTTTGCCTCACTGCCGTCAGGCCGACCCACCGGGCCGGACGGCATTGCGCTTTGTTGTCGCTCCGAACTGGAGCTGCACCATCTGTTCGGGTGCTGCCAGCGCAAGGCAGGGTTCCCTTACCCGATTCAGGCACAGCTAGCGAGTCTCGACCGTAGCAAAGATGGGTGCGACAGACTGTGCGTTTTTGCACAGCGGCGGGTCACTAAAAATTTATAAAAAAATGAGATATATCAATTAATTATGAGATAATTCGGTCGCTGTGTCGCGATGTCGCGGGCCACGAAGTCGGACGGCTGTTATCGGCGGAGGATCGAGCATCGGCCGTCCCTGTCGATGGCAGGCGATCCCGGTTCCTTGCTATATCCCGCTCGTGCCGGAGGCGAACCACCTCGCGCAGAAACTCCTTTCGCCAGTTCAGTCGCAAGCTTGCCATCCGTTCCAGGTCTCGATCGGTGAAGATCGTCATCGATTAGTTCTCCTTCGAAGTTTCCTTCGGGAGGTGGTCCGGCCTCGGCAGGATAGGCAGGCGCCGTTAGGGCAACGCAAAAAAAGTGTGAAATGGACACCGGCCGCCGCAGACGGATACCGTCATGCCGTCAACGCAGGGCTCAGCGGCGCAAAATAGTGTATCGGCAAGCCACGCAACGCGCCGGGCACATTCCCGCGCCACAAGATCAAAATCTTCGGAGGAAGTTACATGTCGGCTCTGCCACTTTCGGGCATCAAGATTCTCGACCTGACGCGCGTGCTCGCAGGCCCGCTGTCGGCGCAGATGATGGCGGATCTCGGCGCCGAGGTGATCAAGATCGAACGGCCGGGCGGCGGCGACGATGCGCGCGCCTTCGGCCCACCCTACCTGAACGATCCCGAAGGCAAGCAGAACAACAACAACTCGTTCTACCTCTGCGCCAATCGCGGCAAGAAATCCGTCACCGTCAATATCGCCTCACCGGAAGGCCAGGACATCATCCGTGAACTCGCAAAATCCTGCGACGTGATGATGGAGAACTACAAGGTCGGCGATCTCAAGCGTTACGGCCTCGACTACGAGACCATCAAGAAGCTCAACCCCGGCATCATCTATTGCTCGGTGACCGGCTTCGGCCAGACCGGACCCTATGCGCCGCGCGCCGGCTACGACGCGATCCTGCAGGCGATGGGCGGGCTGATGAGCGTCACCGGCCACATCGACGGAGAACCCGGCGCGGGCCCGATGAAGGTCGGACCTTCCATCGTCGACTACATGACCGGCATGAATACCTCGATCGGCATCTTGTCGGCGCTCTATCATCGCGACGCCAATGGCGGCGAGGGGCAGCATGTCGACGTCTGCCTGTTCGACACCGTGATCGCCTCGCTGTCGCATTGGCTTCAGATCTATCTGGTCAACGGCCAGACCCCGCCGCGGCGCGGCACCTGGGGCAATGGCGGCATGCCGGCCGGCGTGTTCCGCTGCACCGATGGCGAACTGATGCTGGTGGTCGGCAATGATGGCCAGTTCGTGCGCACCTGCGCGGTGCTCGGCGCACCCGAACTTGCGACCGACCCGCGCTTCGTCAAGAACAACGACCGCGTCGTGCACGGCAAGGAAATCATGGCGATCTTCGCCGGCCTGTTCCTGAAGAAGCCGATGGCGTACTGGCTGGACGAACTGGAGAAGGCCGGCGTGCCCTCGGGGCCGATCAACAGTTTCGAGCAGGTGTTCGCCGATCCGCACGTCCAGTCGCGCGGTATGAAGATCAAGGTCAAGCATCCCTTCGAGCCCGAGCTCGCAATGATCCGCAATCCGCTGACGTTCTCCGGCACCCCGATCACGGACTATCGCGCGCCGCCGCTGCTCGGCGCCGACACCAAAGACGTGCTGGCGACGATCGGCTATGATGAGGCCAAGGTCGAGGCGTTGAAGAAGCAGAAGATCGTGTAAGGACGCGCTTCACATCCGACCGGCAACGAACTGAAGGTTTCGCCACGCCAGCACCGGGAGAAGCCGATGGAGCCCGCCAAGGACACGATCCGGCGCATCTCGCCTCAGAGCGGGCGCCGGCGGTTTCTCAAGCAGCTCGCGGCCGGGCTTGCCTTGGGCGCGCAGGCCTTTCCGGCGGTCGCGGAGGAGAAGCCTGAGCGCCCGCGGCAGCGCCAGCCGGCGATCAGGTCACGCTCGCCGAAACGCTCGCGCGCTATGCGGCCGGGCTGAAATACGAGGACCTGCCTGACGATGTCGTGCGCATCGCCAAACGCGCGATCCTCGACACCGTTGGTTGCGCGTTCGGCGGCTACACCGCGGGGCCGAGCCGGGTTGCGCAAAAGCTCGCCGCTGACGTCAGTGCGAAGCAAAGCGCGACCGTCCTGTTCAGCGGCATCAGTACGAGCCCCGATCTTGCGGTGTTCGCCAACGGCGTGATGATCCGGTATCTGGACTTCAACGACGCCTTTGTCAGCCTGACCCATGGCGCCGGACATCCGAGCGATACCATTGCGGCACTGCTGACGGCTGCCGAGCTGAACGGCCGCAGCGGACGGGATCTGATCACCGCGACCGTGCTGGCCCATGAGGTGTTCTGCAAGGTCGCCGATGTCTTCGACTATCTCGGCAACGGCATCGACCATTCGACCATCACCGGCTTCGCGGCGGTGGTCGGCGCCGGCAGCCTGATGAGGCTGACGACGGATCAGATGGTGCAGGCCATCGGGATCACGGTCGGCGGCAACACCGCGACGCGCCAGGGCCGCGCCGATGCGCTGTCGAACTGGAAGGCGTTTGCGGCGGCGGACGCCTGCCGCAAGGCGATGTTTTCGGTGCAGCTTGCACAAAACGGCATGACCGGCCCCGGCAAGGTGTTCGAGGGCAGCTACGGCTTCTTCAAGGTGATGGGCCGCAAGCCGGTTTCGCCGCCGCAGCTCGGCGAGCCGTTCGGCATCCGCCGCTGCTTCACCAAGCGCTTTCCGCTCGGCCAGTTCTCGCAGACCGTAGCCCAGGCTGCCCTCGAAGCGCGGCCATTCGCCGGTAACCCGGACGATATCAAGGAGATCAACATCCACGTCTCGCGTTCCGCGATCAAGATCATGGCTGAGGGCCCCGACAAGTGGCGGCCGCAGACGCACGAGACCGCCGATCACAGCATCCCCTATGCCGCGGGGCTGATGCTGACATACGGCAAGATCGATCCTGACTATTACGAGGATCCCTACCTGCACGACGCGCGCCTGCTTGACCTCGTCGGCCGCGTCAAATGCCTGCCGTCGGATGAAGCCGACCGAACCGAGAACGAATTCAACCTGTGCGAACTCGAACTCGTGCTCAAGTCGGGCGCACGCAAGACCGTCCGCGTCGAATATCACCGCGGCCACTTCAAGAACCCGATGACCGATGCCGAGATGGAAGAGAAGTTCCGCCTGCTGGCGCAAAAGCACCTCAGCGCCGATCGCGTCGACAATCTCTTGCGTCTGCTGTGGGGGATCGAGGGCCTGCCGCAGGTGAGCGCCCTGATCACGGCGACCCAGGTCTGATTGCCGCCGCCGTCCGGCGCCCCGGTGGACTCCGGCAACAAACCTGCGCAATCTTGCTTCGCGGGAATTTCTGCCGGTCAGGAGAGGGCGCATGAACGCATCGGCTGTTGGGGTGAGGTATCTTCTGGCGGTTTTGTTGTGGCTTCCGGCATTCGCGGTCGCCGCGCAGGAAGCGCGCCCCGTGCATCCACTCGATGCGTTGACGGCGACCGAATTGCATCAGGTGAAGGAAATTCTTGCCGCGGCCGGCAAGCTCGGGCCGAAGGCGCGCTTTCATACCGTCGACCTCGACGAACCCGACAAGGCCATCGTCGCGGCGTGGCGCCCGGGCATGGCGTTGCCGCGGCGTGCGCTCGCCGTGGTGAGCGAAGCGGGGAGCGTGCATGAAGCCGCCGTCGATCTCGCGGCCGGTAGCGTCACCGGATGGCAGGCGGTCAGTGGCGAACCGGCGCTGCTGTTCGAGGAGCTCAACGGCACCGCCGGTTTGGCATTAGCGGATCCGCGCATGGTGCAGGGGCTGGCGAAGCGTGGGTTCGCGCCCAATCAGGTGTTTTGTTTGCCGCTGACGGCAGGCAATTTCGGCAACAAGGAAGACCAGGGCCGCCGCCTGATCAAGATGCCCTGTGTCGGCAAGCCCACCGGCTCCAACTACTGGGCGCGCCCGATCGAGGGCCTGTTTGCGACCATCGATCTCAAGACCAAAAAGGTGCTGGACGTCACCGATAGCGGCGTGGTGCCGGTGTCAGGCGACACCGGCGGCTACAAGGAAGCCGAGATTGCCGCATACGGCGCGCTGCGGCCGGAATCGAAACCGGCCAGCGTCGCCCAGCCCGGCGGCGACAATATTGCGATCGAGGACGGTCGCATCGTCTGGGACATGTGGCGCTTTCACCTGCGCGCCGACAAGCGGCCGGGGCCGGTGCTGTCGATGGTCGAGGCGCGCGACGGCGCGCGCTGGCGTTCGGTCGCCTACCAGATGCATCTGTCGGAAGTGTTCGTGCCCTACATGGATTCCGACGAGGCCTGGTACTTCCGGACCTATATGGACAGCGGCGAATACGGTTTTGGCAACTCGCTGAGCCCGCTGCGCAAGGGGATCGACTGTCCGGCTTACGCACGCTTCTTCCCGGTCACCATGCCGCAGGACGATGGCGAGCCGATCCAGACGCCGGACGCGATCTGCGTGTTCGAGCGCGCGATCGGCGATCCCGCCTGGCGGCATTTTGAAATTTTTGAGCAGGGACGAACGATGGTGCCGGCGGAAGGCCGCCCGGCGAGCGAACTCGTGGTGCGTTCGGCCTCCGAGGTCGGCAACTACGATTACCTGATCGACTATGTCTTTCATCAGGATGGCAGCATCCGCGTCGCCGTCGGCGCCACCGGCCTCGATGCCGTCAAGGGCGTGACGAGCCAATCGATGAAGGATGCGGCCGCCGCTGACGAAACCAGGCAGGGGACGCTGATCGCGCCCGGGCTGGTGGCGCCGTTCCACAGCCACTATTTCAACTTCCGCCTCGATCTCGACGTCGATGGCGCCGCCAACGATTTCATGCGCGAGCGGCTGGTGCAGAAATCGTTGCCAAAGGGCTCGCCGCGCCGCTCGATGTATACGGTCGCGCACGAGATGCCGGCGCGGGAGAAGGAAGCCCGCACCCGCATCGAGTCCGCTTCACCCGCGCTCTATCATTTCGCCAACAACAATGTGGAGAGCGCGCTCGGCCATCATCCCGGCTACATGCTGATGCCGGAAGGCAGCTACGTGCACCCGCTGCTCGCCGCGGACGATCCGCCGGTGAAGCGCAACGACTATCTGCATTACCAGCTCTCGGTGACGCCCTATTCGCCGTCCGAGCGTTACGCCGGCGGGCGCTATGCCATGATGAGCGACGGCAAGGACACGTTAGGGGCCTGGACGGCGCGCGACCGGCCGATCTCGAACCGCGACATCGTCGCCTGGTACACGGTCGGCTTTCACCACATCACCCGCATGGAGGATTGGCCCGTGATGCCGACCCATTGGTTCGGCTTCACGCTGATGCCGCATAATTTCTTTGCATCAAACCCGGCGATGACGATCCGGGACCCGAAGTAGGGCTCTAGCTGCGCTGATGGGTGCAGGTAACCAGGAATCCCGCCGTCTTGCTGCACTGCCATTGCGCGCTCAGTCCTGAATCGGAAAAAGGCTTTGGACGCATCAGCCCTGCGACGCCGGCCAGAACGATCATGGCGGCGGCGATCGTGAACATCTTCCGAGACCACTGAATACGGATCATCGTCTTGTCCTCCAGGCCGAATGCGGGAAGACTAGGACGATCGAGCCTTTCGATATGTGAGATACCTCACGTTCGCGCGCGAAAAGTTCAGCCCATCCTTTCCCAGAGCTGACGCACCAGCATGCCGGCGCGCTTTTCGATGGCGGCTGCCGCGTCGAGCGCGAGATCCTCGCGATAGCGCCCAGCGATCAACTGCACGCCGATCGGCTTCCCCGCGTGCAGCGCAACCGGCACCACCGCGGAGGGCAGGCCGAGCACGTTGATCGCGGAAATGAAACGCAGATCGTTCCAGAAAATCTCTCGCGCGCGTTCGCCGCTGATCGCATCCTCGCGCGGGCCGGGCGTCGGCTTCACCGTGGTCGGCGCCAGCACCACCGGGTATTCCTCGAAGAACAACTGCCAGGCGCGGATATGGCCGTTGCGGGCCGCCGTCGCACGCATCCAGCCAGCGAGGTCGAGGGTGTTGGCCGAGCCCTTGATGCCGTTCCAGGCGATGTGGAAATCTTCCGAAGCCACCTTGAGCATCGCGGCTTCCTGCAGCGTCACGGTTTCGTTGGTGATGATGTCGCACCAGGTGTGCCAGACGCCATTGATGTCGGGGACCTCGACCTCGCTGACGCGATAGCCTGATCGTTCGAGATGGTCGGCGGCGGCTCTCAGCGCCGCATGCACCGAAGGATCGACGTCCATGTCATCGGGCAGTTTCGCCAGCGCGACCTTGATCGGCCCTTTCGGTTTCGGTCCGGTCAGGGGCGCCGGCACCCACCACGGGTCGCGCGGATCGCGCGCACTCATGACTTCGAGTGCGACGCGGAGGTCGTCGACGCCGCGCGCCAGCGGCCCCTGCGCGGACATCAGATGCGCCAGCATCGGCCGTTCGGCCGCCGCACTCTCGTTGTAGGCGGGAATGCGGCCCTGGGTCGGCTTGATGGTCGCGATCCCGTTGCAATGCGCCGGCCAGCGCAAGGAGCCGCCGATGTCATTGCCGTGCGCAATGGTGCCGATACCGGCCGCCACCGCGGCACCGGCGCCGCCGGACGATCCGCCGCAGGTGATCTCGGGATCCCACGGGTTCAGCGTCAGTCCGTGCAGCGGGTTGTCGGTGAAACCGCGGAACGAGAATTCCGGCGTGTTGGTCAGACCGATGACAACAGCGCCTGATTTCTTGAGGTTGCGCACCACAGGCGCGTCGGAAGGGGCCATGATACTCATTTGCGCCGGCACCCCGTTGGGGTTGGGCCGCCCCTCATAGTCGACGTTTTCCTTGATCGTGATCGGCACGCCGTGCAGCAGGCCGGGGTTTCGCCTGGCTGCCGCACCGTCGGCGGCTTTCGCCGCCTTGAGCGCTTCCTCCGACAGGTCGACGACAACGGCGTTGAGTTTTGGATTGACCGCGCGCATCCGCGCGAGATGCACTTCGACCACCTCGACCGAGGAAATCGCGCCGGTGCGGATCGCGGCGGCCGTCTCGACGGCGGACCACTGCCAGACCGGGCCTTTGGGCGGGCGTGGCTTGGCGGATTGGTGTGGCGCGGTCTTCTTTGCAGCCTTCCTCGGCGCCATCTTCTTCGCGGCGCTCTTCGTCGCTTTCTTCTTCGCGGTTTTCTTTACGGTTTTCTTTACGGTTTTCCTGGCCACGTCGCGTCTCCCATAATCGATGACGAGAACGTTAGAGGTGCATGCGCCCCATGTCGAGGCGGATGCCCACTTCAGCTCTTGCTTGCGATGTGACCGACTTTCAACGAATGAGAGGTGCCGCACGGATGCATCGGGAAGCGAGGGGTAGGGTTCTCTGACGGCAACACTTCGACCATTACCGTAGCATGATAGTAGCGACCGGTGCTAAAACGGACTTGGCCCGCTCCGGTCCGAAGAGGTTTCCATGAAACGAGAAGTCATCCGCGTCGAACCGCTGTCGTCCTATCTCGCGAAGTGGAACGCGCCATTGTCGCCGGTCACGCGCGGCAACGGCATGGTGTTCGTTTCCGGATTTCCGCCGTTCGATCCTGCCACCGGCGAAATCATCGTCGCCGCCCCGATCGAGCGCCAGACCGAGATCGTGCTCGAGCAGATGAAGCTCTGCCTGGAGACATCAGGCACCTCGCTGCAGAATGTCATGAAGTGCAACATCTACTGCACGTCGGCGAAGCATTTTGCGGCCGTCAACGCCATCTATGCGCGGTATTTCCCGGTAGATCCGCCGGCGCGCATTTTCGTCTGCGTGCCGGAGTGGATGGGGCCGTTCGATATCGAGATCGATTGCGTGGCGGTCATGTAGAAGCGGCTTACTTCATCCCCATGCAACTCGCATAGAACGTCGTGGTCGCCGGCCAGTCGGAAAACATGGCGCGGACGCCAACCTGTTTGGCGAGCACGTCGAGCACGGTCAACGTATCGCCGTCGCGATCGATCGCCGACTTGACCGAGGAGTGATAGAAGCCGCCGCCCTTGTTGAGCGGGCCGTCGCGTTCCAGCGACCAGCCGATCAGATCGAGGCCGGCGGCCTTCGCGGCCTTGGCATATTCGGACGGCACGATCTCGCCCTTGGCGTTCAGCGCCAGCATCGCGTAGATCGGCGGTCCCAGGATCTTGACGCCTTGCGCCTTCAACTCTGTCATCGAGGGCTTCCAGGTCTCGGGTTTTGCAGGATCGAGGCCGCGCTTCTCGTAGCGATCCTCGAGATACACGGCCTGGGCTGCGAATTCCGGGGCGGTCTTCACCCAGAACAGGATATCGGCAAGGCTGAAACTCTGGGCGAACACGTCGCTCGCTGGAATCCCTGATGTCTTGTAGGCCTGCAGCATCTGCGTCGCGTATTTCTCCTGGGTGTAGTCGCCGTCGAACGGCATCGGCACCTCGGCCGCCTTCAGTTCGGGCGTGAATTTGGCGCCGAGGCTCTTGATCAGCGCGATGCTCTCGTCATGGGTCATCAGCGTGCCGGAGTTGGCATAGAGATCGGTGCGCCAGCGCGGCGTGCCGTTCTGGTATTCTTCGGCGGTCCTGGCGTCCGGGTTGAAGCCGTCCATCTTCGCCGTCAGCGACTTGAATTCGGCGAGCGTGATGTCGCTGGTGCAGCACTTCGCCGACGCCTTCTTGCCCGTGGCCGGATCGGCCGGGCTGAAACCTTGCGAACATTTCGCCGCGAGTGCGGGGACGGAGAGGATGTTGGTCGTGGTGTGCAGGTCGCATTGCGAATGCCGGCAGACCAGTTGGCGATCTTTGGTGAAGGTCACGTCGCATTCGATCACGCCGGCGCCCATGCGCGCCGCGGCCATGTAGCTTTCCCGGCTGTGTTCGGGGAACTGCAATGCCGCGCCGCGATGGCCGACGGAAAAGCCGGTGCGGTGAAACGGCCCGGTACACTGGCTGAGTTGCTGCTTCAGCGGCCCGTCCTTCATCTTGTCGACGAGATAAAACGGCCGCGGCCCGATTTGCGCCTCGTTCGGCAGCGCAATCGTCTGCGCCGCCGCAGGAAAGATCGCGGTCAGGAGCCAGAAGGCTGCCATCAAGGTGGAGCGGGGGCGGGTCGGCATGGGTGGTCCCTCCAGTGACGCAATTGCGTCTCCAGTGACGCATTGCGTACGGACGTTATATCATGGAGCATGTGACGGTCGCGTGGTGGTCGGCAAGCCCATCGCAATGGCCAGACCAAGAAGCGATCTCGGAGGAAGCAACATGCCCGCTGCCTTTTTCATCGTCCGCGCCACCGTCCCCGATCCGGCCAAACGCGGGGCGTTCGATGCCTGGTATTCGCGCGAGCATGTGCCGGATGCGGTGAAATCGTTCGGGGCGACAAAGGCGTGGCGCTACTGGAGCCTCACCGAACCTTCGCTGCATCACGCGATGTATCAATTCCCGGATCAGGCCGCACTCGATCGCGCGATGGCGGGTCCGCATCTCGACCGGCTGATCGCCGATTTCAACCGCGACTGGCCCGACGTGACCCGCACTCGCGAAATGCTGGTGCTGGCCGAGGAATTTGTGCCGGCGTGAGATCCGCAGACGCAGGAATCACGCGCGTGATGGGGCGGGCGTGACCCGCAGCGCAGAGGCGCGCGCCACAAACCTGAACGCGAAATTCAGCGAACATTCATCTCGCTGCCTTGAAACTCTCCTTCTCACATCACCCGATTGCAGAGGAGGAGATTGTCATGGAACGCCGGCACTTTCTGAAACTCGCCATTGGATTCGCGGCCGGAGCAGCCGCACTCGCGGCCAGCGCGCAAGCGGCACCCTTGATGCCGCATCCGCTGACCGAAGGCGGACAACTCCCCAACAATGCGGAAGCCCATCCCGCCGTCACATCGGGCGATGAAGTCGATCGCCTGCAGCCGGAGGAAGTGCGTTGGGGCCGTCACTGGGGCCACCGCCGTCATTGGGGTTGGCGTCGCAGACATTGGGGCTGGCGCCGAAGGCATTGGGGCTGGCATCGCCGCCGCTGGCACCGTCGCTGGCGCCGCCGTTACTGGTAACGCGCGTCCCGAGCCTGTCGTGTAACTGCAAACCAAGCGTGGAAAGGAGACGTTCATGAAGATACTAGCTGCATCGGCGTTGGCGATCGGGCTTGGTCTGGCCGCGGTCTCGGCGTCGCAGGCGATGCCGATGGCGCCGCTCGATCCGGCCCGGACGGTTTCCGAAAATGTGATCCAGGTCGCCGGCGGCTGCGGGCCGGGCTGGCATCGTGGCCCCTATGGCGGCTGCCGGCCGATGTACAACTGTCCGCCCGGCTGGCATTCCGGCCCGTTCGGCCGACGTTGCTTCCGCAATGGCTGGTAAGTCCAACATCACACAACGCAAAAAAAAGCCCCGCGCAAGCGGGGCTTTCGCAAGTGATGCGGATGCGTGCTTATAGCGTTTTCGAGCGAAGTGGACACCGAAAACGCGCCAAAACAAAAGAGCAGAGCCCGGTTCTGATTCAATCAGAAGCGAAAAGGCTCTACACCGGGCGGCAGCGTCCATAGGCCCAGACGAAGCCGTAGGGGCAGACGCGACCGACGGGCCGCACCACCACGACCGGGGCAGGCCGCTCGACGACGACAACGCGGCCCCGATTGGGCTGGCATCCGCCATAGGGACCGCGATGCCAGCCGGGGCCGCATCCGCCCGCGGCATTCGCGGCGCTGAAGCTCGCGAACGAGCCGGCGACCAAAACTGCTGCTGCGAATAGGTACTTCATGTTCTCTCCCGTTTTTGGCCGCGACGCGGCGTGGCTGGAACCTAGATTCCGAACCGTGAATGGAAAATGAATTTTCGGGATTCGAACAATGTGAGCAACGCGCAAATTGTCACTGCGCAATCACATTTCCGCCGCTCACGTTTCGGCGTTGGTCCCGAACAGCGCCGCGAATCTTTTTTCGCCGGTGCGGGTGAAATTGACGACGCGGCTGCCGGGCGCGGGATCGCGCGCGGCCCAGTTCAGTTCGGTGAAGCGATTCATGACGGCGGCGCCGAGCGTGCCGGCGAGGTGATGACGGCGCTCGCTCCAGTCAAGGCAGGCCTTGCACACCGGGCGGCGCGGGTGGGCCAGCATGTCGGCGTCGATCTGCAGCGCCTGCGCCATGAAGCGCTTGCCTTCACCGGTGAGTTCGATCTCCTGCTTGCTCTGCCGCACCAGCTTCTGCTTTCGCATGCTGTCGAGCATCTGCACGCCGAGGTCGCCGGCGAGATGGTCGTAGCAGATCCGCGCGCGGCGCAGCGCCGGCTCCTTCGGCCCGGTGCGGACACGGGTGTGACCGGCGCGCTCGGCAAGGCCCGCCAGCCCTTCGAGCACGCTTGCGACATCGGGGCCGGTGAGGCGGTAGTAGCGGTGACGCCCCTGTTTCTCCGGCTCGATCAGGCCGCCGGCCTCGAGCTTGGCGAGATGCGAACTGGCGGTCTGCGGCGTGATGCCGGCCTGGTGCGCCAGTTCGCTCGCCGTCAGCGCGCGGCCGGTCATCAGCGCGGTCAGCATGTTGGAGCGCGCGGGGTCGCCGACCAGCGAGGCGACCATGGCGATATCGGGACCTGCTTTCATAGTTCGATGTTAGCCGAAGCATTGACGACGATCAAGCGGGTATGTTGGTTTCGAAGTCTGGCTCCGTCATTGCGAGCGCAGCGAAGCAATCCATCGTGCGGCACGCTGCGCCATGGATTGCTTCGTCGCGGAGCCTGTCATCGGGCGCGCATTCGCGCGACCCGTTGCCTCCTCGCAATGACGGCAATTGGAGTTACCCATGACCATCACCGTTTTCATCCGCTACCAGATTGATCCGTTCAAGCGTGCGATGTTCGAGCAGTATTCGAAGAACTGGCTCAGCATCATCCCGAGATGCGGCGGCGATCTGCGGGGCTACTGGATGCCGCATGAAGGCACCAACAACATCGCGTTTGCGCTGATCGCGTTCGACAGCCTGGCCGCCTATGAGAGTTACCGGGCGCGGCTGCGCACCGACAAGGAAGGCATGGCGAATTTCAATTTCGCCGAGGAGAATAAGCTCATTCTTGCCGAAGAGCGGACATTCCTGCGGCAGGTCGTGGCCTGAGCGGCAGCGCTGGCGCTTGACGCCGCGCCTCGCTATCTTCACAGCCGAACAAGACAGGGAGAGAAACCATGCCGGTCACGACAGTGGACAAGCGCGCCGCGTTCCGCAAGCTGCACGAAAGCGGATGCTTCATCATTCCGAATCCGTTCGACGTCGGCAGCGCCCGCGCGCTGCAGCATCTCGGTTTCAAGGCGCTGGCGTCGACCAGCGCGGGCTTTGCCTGGACCATCGCGAAGGCCGACAACCGCGTCACGGTCGACGACGTCTGCGACCATCTCGCCGCGCTGTGCGCGGCGGTCGATCTTCCCGTCAACGCCGATTTCGAGGGCGGCTTCGCCCATGAACCCGAGAAAGTCGGCGTCAATGTCGCACGCGGCGTCAAGACCGGCGTCGCAGGATTGTCGATCGAGGATTCCACCGGCGATGCGGCCAAGCCGTTGTATGATTTTGCGCTGGCCGTCGATCGCATCAAGGCGGCGCGCAAGGCTGTTGATGCCGACAACAGCAATGTGATGCTGACCGGCCGCTGCGAAGCCTATCTGGTCGGAAAGCCCGACCTTGGCTTTGTGATCGAGCGGCTCAACGCCTATTCCGAGGCCGGTGCGGATTGCCTCTATGCGCCGGGTATCAAGACCAAAGAAGACATCGCCGCGATCGTGAAGGCGGTCGCTCCAAAACCCGTCAATCTCTTGATCGGCGCATCCGGCCTGTCGCTTAAGGAGGCCGGCGATCTCGGCATTCGCCGCATCAGCGTCGGCGGTTCGCTGGCGCGCTCGGCCTGGGGCGGCTTCATGAAGGCGGCGCGCGAGATGGCGGACAAGGGCACGTTCACCGAGCTCGCCAGCGGCTATTCCGGCGGCGAACTCAACAAGATGTTCTCGGGCCAGTGATGAAGTTGCGCAAACGGCTTGTCGCCGGGGTCTGTCTGGTGATGCTGGGCGCCCCGGCCGCGCAGGCCGAGCGCGCGCGGCAGATCGTGGCGCATGATGGCGTGCGTATCGATGTCATCGCCGAGGGCAGCGGTCCGCCGGTGGTGCTGTTGCCCGGACGCGGTCGCGATTCCCTGGATTTCGATGACCTCGCCGCGGGGATCGCCAAAGCCGGCTATCGTGTGTTGCGGCCGCAACCGCGCGGGGCGGGCGATAGCCAGGGCCCGATGCAAAACCTGACGCTGCACGATTTCGCGCGCGATATCGCCGCCGTGATCCGGCACGAAGGCAACGCGCCTGCCGTTATCGTCGGGCACGCCTTCGGCAATTGGGTCGGACGCATGACGGCGACCGACTATCCCGAGCTGGTGCGCGGGGTGGTGATCGTCGCCGCTGCGGCAAAGGCCTATCCGGCCGGATTTGCCGGGGCAAAAGAGTTGTCCGACGCGGTCAGGAAGGCCGGCGACCTGTCGCGACCCGAAGCCGAGCGGCTGGAAGCGCTGCGCATGGCGTTCTTCGCGCCGGGCCATGACGCGCGTGTGTGGTTATCGGGCTGGCATACCGAGGTCGACGAATCGCAGTTCGCAGCCGGCCGCGCCACCAAACAGTCGGAGTGGTGGCCGGGCGGCAAGGCGCCGCTGCTCGACGTGCAAGCCGAACTCGATCCGTTCAAGCCGCGCAGCATGACGAACGAAATCAAGGAAGAATTCGGAGCGCGGGCGGAGATCGTCGTGATCCCGAATGGCAGTCACGCGCTGATACCGGAGCAGCCGGCGGCGGTCACAGATGCGATCGTGACGTGGATCGGCAAATTGCCGAAGCCCTGAACCGGAATCGCAAGCCGACATACAACAAGCCACATAAAAAAGCGCAGTGGGCCGGGGCCCGCTGCGCTGTCAGTCGGCGCGTCAGCCGTTACTTGGCGGCAGGTGCGCTATCGGCCGGGGGAGCGGCCGTCTTCTTCATGTCCTGATTGGCCGGAGCGACCGGCGTTGACGGGCGCGACGGCGCCGCGCCGGTGGTCATTCCTGTTTCGCTGTTGGCCTTCGGCGTCACGTCACGCATACCCGGAGGCGCGGCAGGCGTTGCCGGCTGCGTCTGCGCGGTCTGGGTCGTGGGCGAGGTACCGGCCCGATTCACGCTGGAATTGTTCAGACCATAGAACACCGCGCCCAGCACCACCGCGGCCGCAATCGCGTACATCGCGATCTTGCCACCGCTGGCCGGGCCTTCGGCGAGTTCCGGATCGAGCTGTAGATCATTGTCGAGACTGTTCAGGCGGGCCTGACGGCGGATTTCGTCGTCGCTCAGGCTGGCGCGGTAGGGGTCGTTCGGGTTGGGTTGGTATGCCATGAAAAAGTTCCTCCGTTAGCACCCTAAAGCCAAGCGCGGGGACAATGGCTGGCGCGCGTGGATGTTCCGCGCCATCTTGCAACCCGCTCACGCTGGAACCGGTGATTCCCTGTTCCAAATCCGTCTTCATGAGGTTGCCAAGAGGTTGCCATGTGGAACCTGCCGCCCAACGATACCGTGCTGCATCTGCTGTCCTATGTAGCCTTGACCGCGCAGGCGATGACGGCCGCGTTGGCGGCGGGGCGACGCAGCATGGATTGGGCCGGCGTCTGCATGCTGGGCTGCATTACCGCGCTCGGCGGCGGCACCATCCGTGACGTGCTGCTCGGCCACTATCCGCTGGTCTGGGTACAAAACCCGTCCTATCTGGCGCTGACGGCGGTCGCCGCGTTCGCGACCATCCTGATCGCGCGCATCGTGCACCGGTTGAACCTGGCGTTTCTGGTGCTCGATGCCATCGGGCTTGTCGTGTTCACGATGGCGGGCTGCGACGTCGCCTGGCAGGTCAACGCCTCGCTGCCGATTGTGATCGTGGCGGGGATGATCACCGGGTGCGCCGGCGGCGTGCTGCGCGACATCCTCTGCAACGACGTGCCGCTGCTGTTTCGCTCTGAACTCTACGCCAGTGTCTCGGTCGTCACCGGGCTGTTCTACGCCACCGCTTTCGGCTTCAAGCTGAATGACGAACTCTGGACGGCGCTGACCTTCGCGTTCGGGCTGACGCTGCGGCTATTGGCAATCCGCTACAAATGGGAAATGCCAAAATTCATATTCGAGGATAAGCGCTGACCGCGTTCCCCGGATGCTGCGCAGCACGCCCTTGCGTGGTGCGCTACTGATCCGGGGTCCATGCGGCCGTGTCCGGCGTGCAAGAACGTGGGTCCCGGCTCTGCGTCGCGTCACGCTGTGCCGCGCCGCGTCCGGGACACGATCACTTGCGGCGCGCCTTCGCGACCTGCGCTGCGGTCACCGCCGGCGCCGCATTGCCCCAGGCATTGCGGATATAGGTGGTGACGTCGGCGATCTCCTGGTCCGACAGCTTTGCCGCATAGGCCGGCATCGATCCCTTGTTGGGCGCGCGCGGCGTTGTCACGGTCTGCGCGCCGTCGAGGATGACGCGGAGCGTCGAGGAGGGATCTGATGATTGCAGGTTGGCGTTGCCGGGCAGCGGCGGATAGATCCGCGGCGCCCCCGAGCCATCTACCTCGTGGCAGGCGATGCAGGCGCCCTTATAGAGCTTCTCGCCTTCGGTCATGGCGGCTGCGGGTGGCGGCGCACTTGAAGAAGGCTCCGGCGCACCTGCCGGCAAATTCTTCAGATACACCGCGATGGCGCGGACATCCGGGTCGCTCATTTTTGACGTCGAATTGACCACGACCTCAGACATCAGTTCGCCGGCATGGCTGCGGCCGTTGCGGCCGCTCTGCAGATATTCAGCGATATCTTCCACGCTCCAGGACTTCAGGCCGCTGCGCGCGGCGGCATCCAGCCGCGGCGCGAACATGCCTTGCACAAGTCCGCCGCCGAACGTCTGCCCACGTCGGTCGGCACCAAAGATGTTCTTCGGTGTGTGGCAGGCGCCGCAATGGCCGGGGCCTTCGACCAGGTAGCGGCCGCGATTCCATTCCGCGCTCTTCTGCTGATCGGGCATCAGGATGCCGGGCTTGAAGAACAGCCAGTTCCAGCCGCGCATGACGACGCGATAATTCAGCGGCCAGCGCAGTTCCGGCGGCGATGGGGAGTTCTTCACCGGCGTCAGCGTCGCCAGATAGGCCCGGATCGCACCAATGTCCTGGCGGGTGAGTTTGGTAAAATTCGGATAGGGAAAGGCCGGGTAATAGCGCGAGCCATCGGGCGCCACGCCGAAGCGCAGCGCGCGATAGAAGTCGTCGTCGCTCCATCCGCCTACTCCGGTATCGCGATCCGGCGTCAGGTTGGGCGAATAGATGCCGCCGAACGGCGTATCGATCCGCTTCCCGCCCGCAAACGGTTTGGCGGTATCAGCGGTATGGCAACTCGCGCAGTCGCCGGCATCGGCCAGCGCCTTGCCGCGCGCGACCTGCTCGGCGGCGATATCGGCCTGGGCGTCCGCGAAGCATTCGCCGGAAGCGAATGCACTGCACAACAGCAATCCGACCAGAAACGCCCGCATGGTCCGGTGTCGTCCCTGCATTCATTGACCTCTTGGAGCGTTATAGCGCGAAAGCGGGCAGCGTCGTGACCTCATGCCGTTTCGCGCCGGGGCTCCCGAACGACACAAACCGAAAACCGACACCATTATTCCCGGCACGAAATTGCGATCTTTGAAAGCGGGGCCAGGTTGTCCAGATTTGTAGTGCGTGGGGCGGAAAATCCGACATAGACTGGTTCTAACAAGTTCGGATGACTAGCTAAAAAGCGTCGTGTTGACCAAGATTTGGCGACCAAGACTTAAAGGGTGGCAAAGAGGGCATTATGGGAATCAACCAGGGTCCGATCAGTCTCGATCAAAAGTACACCCAAGGCTCCGGCCATGTCTTCCTGACCGGCATTCAGGCGCTGGTCCGTCTGCCGATGGCGCAAATCCGGCGCGACCGCGCCGCGGGGCTGAACACCGCCGGCTTCATCTCCGGCTACCGCGGTTCGCCGCTCGGCGGCTACGATCAGCAGCTTTTCGCCGCCCGCAAGCATCTCGAGCAGTACAACATCAAGTTCCAGCCCGGCGTGAACGAGGACCTTGCGGCCACCGCGGTCTGGGGCTCGCAGCAGCTCAATCTGTCGCCCGGCGCCAAATATGATGGCGTGGTCGGCATCTGGTACGGCAAGGGCCCCGGCGTCGATCGCTGCGGCGACGTCTTCCGCCACGGCAATACGGCGGGATCTGCCAAAAACGGCGGTGTGCTGGTTCTGGCCGGCGACGACCACGGCGCCAAATCCTCCACGGTGCCGCACCAGTCCGACCATGCCTTCATGTCGGCGCTGATGCCCTATCTCTATCCCTCCAGCATCCACGAAATGATCGAGATGGGCCTCTTGGGTATCGCGATGTCGCGCTACTCCGGCTGCTGGGTCGGCATGAAGGTGATTACCGAGACGGTGGAAACCACCGCCGAGATCGACCTGACCGACGAGATGACACCCTTCGTCATACCCACTGATTTTGAAATGCCGCCCGGCGGCCTCAACCTGCGCTGGCCCGACGATCGCTTCGAACAGGACCGCCGCCTGCAGGACTACAAGGGCTTCGCCGCCATCGCCTTTGCCCGCGCCAACAAGGTCAACCGCATCACCATGGATTCGCCGAATGCCCGGTACGGCATCATGGCGTCAGGCAAGAGCTACGAGGACATCCGCCAGGCGCTGCGCGAACTCGGCGTCACGCCGGAGGTCGCCGCCAAGATCGGTCTGCGGCTGTACAAGATCGGCATGCCGTGGCCGCTGGAGCCGCAGGGCGTGCGCGAATTCGCGGTGGGGCTGGAAGAGATCTTCATCATCGAAGAGCGCCGCGAGATCGTCGAGAACCAGGTCAAGCAGGAGCTGTTCAACTGGCGCGACGATGTCCGCCCGCGCATCATCGGCAAGATGGACGATCACGACAAACGCTTCCTGCCGTTTGCCGCGGAGTTGAGCGTGGCGTCGCTGGCGAGTTCGCTGACCGAGCGGCTGCTTCGACTGAATCTCAATCCCGAAATCGCGGCGATGCTGCGCGCCAAGGCCGACTGGTTCAACGGCCGGGAGGCGACCCAGATGCAGGCGGTGGCGCCGATCACCCGCACGCCGTATTTCTGCTCGGGCTGTCCGCACAACACCTCGACCAAAGTGCCGGAAGGCAGCCGCGCCTTCGCCGGCATCGGCTGTCACTTCATGGCGCTGTGGATGGATCGCTCGACCGAGACCTTTACCCATATGGGCGGCGAGGGCGTGCCGTGGGTCGGTGTGGCGCCGTTCACCAAGGAAGAGCATGTGTTCGCCAATCTCGGCGACGGCACCTATTTCCACTCCGGTAGCCTCGCGATCCGTCAGGCGGTCTCGTCCGGCGCCAACATCACCTACAAAATCCTCTACAACGACGCGACCGCGATGACCGGCGGCCAGCATGTCGACGGCGAATTGTCGCCGCAGCAGATCACCTTCCAGCTTCACGCCGAAGGCATCCGCGAGATCTATCTGGTCTCGGAAACGCCCGAGGCCTATCCGGCCTCCGATATCGCGCCGGGCGTCAAGGTCGCGCATCGCGACGACCTCGACACGGTCCAGAAGACGCTGCGCAAGGTCAAGGGCGCCTCCGCGATCGTGTTCGTGCAGACCTGTGCCGCCGAAAAACGCCGCCGCCGCAAGCGCGGCCTGCTGGAAGATCCGGCACGGCGCGTCATGATCAATCCGGCGGTGTGCGAAGGCTGCGGCGATTGCTCGGTGCAGTCGAACTGCATCTCGGTCGAGCCGCTGGAAACCGAGATGGGCCGCAAGCGCACCATCAACCAGTCGACCTGCAACAAGGACTATTCCTGCGTAAAGGGCTTTTGTCCGTCGTTCGTCACCATCGACGGCGGCAAGATGCGCCGCCGCGTGCCGGCCGGGCTCGGCGATATCGGTGAACTGCCGGAGCCGGCCTCGCGCCCGACGCTGGAGCGGCCCTACAACATCGCCGTCGGCGGCGTCGGCGGCACCGGCGTGCTGACGATCGGCGCGCTGCTCGGCATGGCCGCGCATATCGAAGGCAAGGCCAGCATGATCCTCGACATGTCCGGCCTCGCGCAAAAGGGCGGCGCGGTGCTGAGCCACGTTCGTCTCTCCGAACATACCGCCGACGTCACCTGCTCGCGCATCGTCACCGGCACTGCCGATCTCGTGCTTGCCGCCGACGAAGTGGTGGCGGTTGCCAAGGAAACCATCACGCTCTGCGAATCCGGCCGCACCACCGGAATCATCAACACCCATCTGATTCCGATCGCGGATTTCATCCTCAACCGCGATTTCAATTTCCAGAGCCGCAAGGTCAACAACGTCCTGGAGACCGCGCTGCGCAAGGACTCGTCCTTCTTCGACTTCACCAAACCCGCCGAATTTTTGCTCGGCGACTCCATCGCCACCAACATGATGATGATGGGCTTTGCCTATCAGCGCGGTCTGCTGCCGCTGTCGGCCAAGGCGATCGAACAGGCGATTGAGGTCAACGGCGTCGCGGTCAAGATGAACACGCAGGCCTTCCAGCTCGGCCGTCTCGCCGCGCACGACCCGGCCCGGCTCGCGGCCATGATGAAGGACCATGACGAGACCATAGCACCCAAGACGCTGGACGCGATGTCGCTCGACGAAATCATCGCCCATCGCAGCGCGCTGCTGACCGAGTATCAGGACGCGAAACTCGCCGACCGCTACCGCAACGCGGTGACTCAGGTTCGCAATGCCGCGCTGAACGGCGGCTTCGGCGACGAACTGCCGAGGGCGGTCGCGATCAACTACGTCAAACTGCTCGCCTACAAGGACGAGTATGAAGTGGCGCGGTTGTTCACCGACGGCCGGTTCGAGAAGCAGCTTCGCGACCAGTTCGAAGGCGACTTCAAGCTCTCCTTCAATCTCGCAGCGCCGATGCTGGCCGGCAAACCCGATGCGCTGGGGCGGCCGGGCAAGCGCGCCTTCAGCGCTTCCTGGATGATGCCGCTGTTCAAAATTCTCGCGAAGCTGAAGGTGTTGCGCGGCACGCCGTTTGACGTCTTCGCCTATAGCCCCGACCGCCGGCTGGAGCGCGACCTGATCGCCGGTTACGAGAAGGATGTTGCGACCGTGCTGGGCCTGCTGTCGCCGGTCAATCTCGACACCGCGATCGAGCTGCTTTCGCTGCCGGATCGCATCCGCGGCTACGGCCCGGTGAAGGAGAAGGCGGTGCAGGAAGCCAAAGTGCGCTACGCGCAACTGGCCGCCGACCTAGTCAGCCCGCCGCCGGCGCCGCGGCAGATCGCGGCGGAGTAGGGATCTAACCCTCATGGAGACTCGTCGCGGCCAGTTAGGTCCGCTGTCGTTCAAATAACCGACTCAAGTCGGACATCACCAGATGTCCGCTCCCCCTCCCATTTGCGGACTTTATGCATCGCTGCAAGAAGCAGCTATTCGATTACCTCGTCGGCCCGTGTGATAAGATTGGCAGGCACTGCCAGGCCAAGCGCCTTGGCCGTTTTGAGATTGATGACGAGGTCGAATTTGGTCGGTTGCGCGATCGGCAGTTCCGAGGGGCGCTGGCCTTTCAATATCTTGTCGACGTAGACCGCGCCTTCCCTCACCAGGGCCTGACCGTTTGCTCCATATGCCATCAGCCCGCCTGAGAGCGGAAAGTTTGATGCCATGGAGAACGTGGGAAGCTGATGCTTCAATGCGAGATCGGCTACGCCGGGCCGTAATAGCGTAGGTTGAATTATGACAGCATCAACCTGCTTCTCTCGCATGGACTGAAAATACGGATCAGCGTCTTCTGTCGGCCGCGCCATAACGCGTTCAATAGCGATGCCGAGCCGGCTTGCTGCAGTTTCGATGTGCTGCAGGTACGGCGGTGTGAACGGGTCGACCGTGTTGGCAAACGCCGCGACGCGAGTGGCTTTCGGCAGTGTTTCGCGAATGAGCTCCATGTTTTTGGACATGATTTCGGCCGCGATGGCCGTATTGCCGGTGATGTTGCCCCCAGGCCGCGACAGGCTAGCCACGATGCCGGTGGCGACGGGATCGCCGACCCCAACCATCACGATCGGGACCTCTTCGCTCGCGTCGCGAGCGGCGAATGTTGGCGGCGTCTGCCACGTCACCAGAACGTCAACTGAAAGCCTGACGAGTTCCGAGGCGAGCGCCGGCAATTGCGCCGCTTTGCCCTGAGCGGTGCGCACTTCGTATCGGCAATTGCGCCCATCGACATATCCAAGCCTTGCGAGTTCCTCGCGGATTACCGCGAGGAAAACCGCGGGGTCGGGATTCCCCAGCGCCAGAATGCCGATGACATGCACCTTTGCCTGCTGAGCGCCAGCAGTTAGCGGCAATGCCATTGTTGCTCCCCCGAACACCCACAGAAAGTCTCGTCGTTTCATGCGACCCTCACTCATCATGCCGCGCATCAATCGCTCGATCCAAGCTCTACCAGACGCCGGGAGCACCGCAACCTCAGACGAGCGCCGAAATGACGCTAAGGCAACGGGTTCAGAATCGGAAGAATTCAGTTCGGGCAAATGCCTTCCGGTCTGCCCCCAGAAAGCGGACATTGCTCGAAGCAGCCGGCACTTCGCATTTGTGCCACAAGCGGACGTTCCTTATCGCTCTGCGCGTGAAGCGATCTGACAGTATTCAATTACGCGATGCCAACGAGTGCGCGCTCCGTCGCTGACCACATCCGTGGCGCCAATAACGCAGCCTGCAATCCGGATTGGTTGAGCCGCGGGGGTTCTTAACCTCCACGGGTTTATAATTTGTGACTTGAATTTGCCGCTGGTCGGATCATCGTGCCGCGCTCCAGATCAGGTTGCCTGTGACCGAATGTGAGATCCTGCTGGCGGATCAGGTTTAGCAACTCCGTGTACGTTGCTCGCAGGGACGGCACGCAGCGGTTCGAGCCCAGCTGACAGGGTTCTAAAAGGTATCGTCAGCCCGACCTTGATATTTTTCCGCACACGTCAGCGCCGCTGCTGGAATCCGCTTGCCGCAGGTGCGACAACCTCGATCGGCTACCGATCGAAGTTCCGGCCCAGCCGCCGCGATTGCAGCTGTCGGTGTTGTTCGCCAAGTACATTCATTTCTCAAGGTCTTTGCGGCCTCGCGACGCCGCAATGTCCGCCTGTGTCTCGAGCCCCGGGAGGGTGAGACATGCTGAAGCGGTCACTTATTGTCTTTTTGGCGGCTGCCGCGAGCTTCGTCGTCGCATCAGCTGTCTGGCCTGTTCTGGATGCTGATCTGCATTTGAACAAGGCGTATGCCACGGCTTCGTCAACCGCTGTGCCATCCACGGCCGCAGCTTCCGAACGTTTCAAAACGATCCATGCCCCCAATCAAAGGACGACGAGGATACTTGCGATGGATCGGGCGGAGCATCTCGCTTTCTGGACCCTGGTTCTGAAAAATAAAAAGCTGGCTTGTGATGCTGTTGTTCGGACCACGTATCAAGGCGGCACTGAATCCGGGGTCGATAACTGGAGCATTGGCTGTCGAGACGGTTACGAATATTCGGTCAATATTGAGCCGAACAACGCGCAGGACGCAGGCTGCACTGGAAACGCATTCGCCCGAAGTGCGGAATAGCCGGTCGATGAGGAGCGTTTCAGTGCGCCGCGCTGAATACCTATCCGCTGCCGCTTCGGCCTCGATGTAGCCTGGAGCTTCCCGGGAGGACCGCATGAGGCGGCGCGACTTCATCAGTCTTCTAGTCGGTGCGACGGTTACCTGGCCACTCGCCGCGCGCGCCCAGCAGGAGGCGATGCCGGTGATCGGGTTCCTCCATGGCACATCGCCTGAAGCGCGGCGCGCTGAAGTTGCGGCATTTCATCGCGGCCTGCGCGAGAGCAGCTACGTTGAGGGCCGTGACGTAGCGGTCGAATACCGCTGGGCTGAGGGAAGATACGATCGGTTACCAGCACTCGCAGCCGACCTGGTCGACCGTCAGGTGAGTGTCATTGTTGCGTTCGGCACCGCAGCCGCACTCGTTGCCAAGGCAACGACGACCATCCCCATCGTCTTCCTTGTAGGTGGCGACCCAATCGCCCTGGGCCTCGTCGTCAGTCTGAGCCGGCCGGGCGGCAACGTCACGGGCGTAACCCCATTAAACGACGACCTGGGGCCGAAGCTACTGGAGTTGCTCCATGAGCTGGTTCCGAACGCCACCATCGTCGGCTATCTCGTAAATCCGAAAAATGCGACTTCGGACGCCCTTTCTCGACAAATTCGGGTGGCGGAGCGCACGATTGGGCAGCGAGTGCATATCCTGCACGCCAGCAGCGAACACGACTTCGAGCCGGCTTTCGCAACCCTCGACCAAATTCGCGCTGGCGGACTTTGCGTACAGGGCGATACGTTCTTCAACGGTCGGCGCGAGCAACTCGTTGCGCTAGCGGCGCGCCATTCCATCCCCACGGCTTATGCATTCCGCGATTACGCTGCCGCGGGCGGCCTTATGAGCTACGGGACTAATTTATGGGATGCCTATCGCGAAGTGGGCGTCTACGCGAGCCGGATTCTCAAAGGTGAAAAGCCGGCCGATCTCCCAGTCCAGCAGTCGGTGAAGGTCGAGCTAGTCGTCAACCTGAAGACCGCCAGGGCGCTCGGCCTCACGTTCCCGCTGTCTCTGCTTGGCCGCGCAGACGACGTAATTGAATGAGACACCATTGGCTGTCGAGACGGGATTCCATTGGTCATTCACCGGCATCGGTCTTGGAATGCTTTGATGATGGGATGATTTTTAGGTGACATTTGGCAGCGACTTCGCTCGGCCGCTTCGTTGACGTGGAGCGAGCAGTGGAGCGCTCGCGATCTTGCAGTCTTCCGTTGTGATGCTGTTACTTGCCTTTGAGTTCGTCACGAAAGGCAATTGCTTCAAGCTCGACCCGGACGGCGTCCATGATAGGAACCACTGGCCGCGCTTCAAATACAAAGGCAGGCAGCATCGAGCAGAACTAGTGAACCGCCAACGGATCGTCGCAATCCAGCAGCATATACCCGCCCCAGTCCCCCACTCGTATGACGAACATCTCGATCTTGAAGTTGTCGGAGCGCTTTCCATTGAGTGAAGACCTCCAGAATCCGCTTCTGGGCATTCTCGTACTCGATGGGCGATCCTTGCGAACGTTCGCTCCAGGTGATCATGTACTTCATCGGTATCCTCCTTTGTTTGTTGTGAAGTGGGCATTGGAGGGCTTGTCATCGGGCTAAGTCGGTAAATTGGTGCGCGCGGGTTGGGTCAAGAAGCGCTCCGCCGGTACCGGCAGCATCGGCTCTTCGACCGCGGCCGGCGCCCCGTCCTGTCCTTCCAGCATCTGTCGGAGCTTTTCGATTTCGGCCGTGATGGTCTTCTGGAATTCCGCGCCGACATGGTCGAGAAACGCCTGGTCCTTCGGCTTCGGCCTCGCCAGCCTTATCTCGATATGCGTCGCCCCGGGCTTCCCCTCCAGGAACGCGTAGGACATGATCACCTTGGGGGCGTCGGGCATCGGCAACAGCGTCGAAATCGTAAGGTAGTCGAACGGACGCCAGTCCAGCACCTCCTCGATGATGGCGTGGGGACCATGCATGCAGTGATTGACGGTCCCGACCCCGCGCCGGCCGCTCTGCGAAGTCTCGCGCACCTCGTCCGCCGCCCGCCATTTCGGCCGCAGCCCGGGCTGGGTGAAATGCTCCCACACCGCCGGACGCGGGGCGGCGATGTCGAACTCGATCACGGCTGCCGCGGCCTCGCGGGTCACCTGGTTGATCTGCCGGTCGTTTTCCTGCTGCCATGCCGCTTCGAGGTCGCACACCCAGCACGTCACCTCGCCGATGATGTCTATCGACTCCCGGTGCTCGACCAGGCCCTGCGCCGTGGGATCGATGCCCATGGCCCGAATGCAGGGGTCGGAATACAGCACATAGGCGTGGCCGCCGAGGCGCTCGTTGACGCCGTTCTTCAGCAGGCGGTGCACCAGGATGACGTCGCGGCCGGCGAGTTCGTCGCGGCCCGACATCTTCTGCTTGATGAACTCGCCGTGGTGGCAGACGAATTTGAGGTCGAGATCCTGCATCCGGTTGCAGGCGTTGCACGCGCAGGAGGTCGATTGGCTGATGTTGCGAAGACGCTTCCGGAAGGCGAAATACGCCGCCTCCACGGCGTCCTGCAGCGCCGAGCCGTCGACCTTGTCGGCGACTGCGTAGAAGAAGGCCGCGTCGCCCTCGAACTTGGCGAGCCGGAATGGCGGCCGCAGCCGCCTCACCATGGTGTCCATCACGTCGGCGATGATGTCCTGCGCATGCTCGAGTTCGACCCCGGCGAGAAAGCCGGTGTAGCCGGAGATGTCCGCGATCACGAAACAAGCGGATTCGGGTTTCGAAAGCATTGAGCTGTCCTTTCCTCGTGAGAAAGCGCCTTGTGCAATACTGAAAGCCTAGCACTTCGCCCCGGCCAGCGGGGGGGGGGAAATGGCACCCAACCGGACTCAGACGCGATCAGGTTCGATGTCTCTGATGGGTCGATTTTGTTGCAAAAGGCGGCTGCCTCGGATGTGATTAAACCAGCGTTTAGTCGACTTGTCCGATTGGTTAGTCCGAGCCAACTTAAGTACGGTCACGTCATACCCGCGTGCAATGGCGTCAACCAAGTGGTGGGTGCTAGCCATGACTGCGGAGTGCAAAGCAATGGAACCGGCCCGCGAGCCGGCAGTTGCAGGACAAGGTCGGCGGCGTAGAGCCCGCCGGCCTTTCTCTTGATCGAGCGGCGCGTGGCCGCTCCGGTAGCCGCGCCATTCGACCAGCGCTCAGGAGTTCGGCCCGGTCTTGACCTGGCCCGGTCGGATAAGGGCGGGTCCGATTTGATGCGACGGCCGGTGAAGGGCAGCCCCAAAAGTGCGCAAGACTTCATGGGTCGGTTCGATCCAAAAATGAAAACCGCAACGAAGCCAGTCCTACTTAATTCTGATCGTTATTTTTGGTGAAACGAGCGGCGGGTTGAACGGGTAATGCTTGGCATCGCCCAACACTAGTTGGAGAGTGTGCTTTCCGGACGGCAGCTCAATCCGTGCCTCGGTCTGGCCCGCTCCGAAATGAAGATGGTTCTTGTCTTGTGCGATCGGCTCGTTGAGGTCGAGTGGTTCATCCACATCGATCAGCAAATGATGATGCCCGCTATTCTGAAAATCGTCGCCCGCGTGGGTGACACCCATGTTCCGCAGACCGAAACGACACCAGAACCCTCCTTTGATCGTTGTGCCGTCCTGCGGCCAAACGAAATACAGAACCGCATCCGTTGGCGCGGACTTTCCTTGAGCCTGGGCAGCGCACGACAGGGGTGCCAGCGCCACTGATAGCACGACAAGCCGGGCGATTTTCATGAACATGCCCTCTGACGCTTTCATGGAGATAGCGCGACCCGCAAACCATGTGTCGGATATCGAACGTTCGTGTCGTAACTATCGCGGTTCGTCGGCCGGGCATAACGCGCGTCATTCTTCCACGACCCAGACCGAATGACATGCGACGCGCAGTCGCCCTCGACCCACGGTGAACCGTCCGATGGCGCACCCTGATAATTCTTGTGCCAACAATCCTCTACCCACTGATCGACGCCGCCACCCATATCATATAGCCCAAACGGATTTGGCCTAAAACTCCCGACCTTGATGGGTTGCTCGGCGGCTGCGATGTCAGTGCAGTTCTTGCAATTGGCCATGCCAGATAGAAACTGGTCGCCCCACCAGTACTTTGTTTGCGTGCCGCCACGGGCGGCATATTCCCATTCGGCTTCGCTTGGGAGCCGATATGCCCTTCGCGTTGCGCCTGCGAGCCAAGCAACAAATTGCTTGGCATCGCTCCAGCTTACGTTCGTGATGGGCGCGTCATCTTTGCCGGTTGCCACGAACGCACATGCCTTCGCTGCAGCGCATTCGTTCCATTCGCGAACGGAAATCGGATACCGACTGATCGCAAACGGCTTGATAGCGACTTGGTGAGTTGGCTTCTCTGTGACTTCGTCATTACTGCCCATTATGAAGTTACCGCCGCGAAGCATATTCATTTCGGGCTCTCGGACCGCCGAGGTCAGCTGTGTTGCAGGCGTGGCTGGAGACGCGAGCTGAGGTTGCGACGCTCCTTGTTTCACAGCTGGGGCCACCGAAGGAGCGGGCTGAGTTTGGGGTGCTGCTTGTTTCACGGTGGGCGGCGGTGACGAGAGCACCTTCGGTATCTCTGGCGAAACCGGCGCTGAAGCCTGACCTCCAACCTTGCCATGCGGTTGCCAAAACACATACCAAAGGACACCGCTTGCGATGACCAGCAAAAACAGGCTCAGCAAAAAAATCAGAATGTTCTCGCGTCGTTTTCGGGTCCTGTTGAAAGCGGCCGGATCCGGAAGCACACGGTAGACTCTTACTGGGTCTGTGATGTTCTTTACTTTGCGATCTCCGAGCGACTCATATCCGCAAACCAGTTTGTGCTTTATCTGCTCGTAGATGCCGCCTGAGATGTAAACTTGGCCAGGAACGGCAATACCCTCAAGGCGCGTGGCAATATTGACGCCATCGCCGAAAACGTCGTCTACTTCGATGATAACGTCGCCAAGATTGACGCCAATCCGATATTCAATCCAATGATGCTTCGGCATAGATGTGTTGCGTCCAACCATGTTTTGCTGGATGACGATAGCGCACCGCACAGCTTCGACAGGACTGTCGAAAATCGCAATAAATCCGTCACCAGTGGTTTTGACGAGCCTTCCGTGATGCCCCACGATGCTGGGCTCTATGAGGTCACGCTCGATCCGCTTCACGCGAAGATGCGTTCCTTCTTCATCGATCTGCATGAGACGGCTGTAGCCCGCAATATCGCCAGCGACAATCGCAGCAAGACGGCGCGGCGGCGTCGACTCTCGCGGGGGATCGCCAGCTCTGCTCGATTTCAGTCTGCGAATTTCACCCATGACCTGGGTCTCCACACACCGCAAACGGCAGTGTTAGGGGCGGACAATTAGTTTCCGCAGAAATTGGAACTCGCCAACAAGAGACTATCACACTGCCGGGTTGGGACAAGCCAATTGAAGCCTTCCTCCGGGTCTGCACCTGATAGCTCAAACCCCGATATTCGAATGTGAACCGCTTCACATCAGCGTCTGTAGCTTGCTTGCCCGATGTCCATTCTGGGTGTGCGCCGTGACAAGGCGGCGCTTTCCAGTGGGTGCAAGCCCCACCCGGCAATCGCTCCAGCCGGAAGCAACCGGAGCAGTCATGGAGGTAACGAAGTGGCTGAAGCCTCTGGTTAGCGTGTCACGAATTGGTGACAGCGCGAGTGTGCAGGCCGTAACGCGAGTGAGTGCGCCGGGAGACTGGCAAGGAGTATGTGGTGAAAGTCCACTGCGATGAAGGAGTAGCAACCCACGTCGCCCCCGATCCGTGCGCAGGCGTCCGCGAGGACGTCGGCGAAGCGTCGGTAGGGGAGCGTATAGGCCAGCCATTGAGCCGCGAAACCGTTATCAACCCGGTTGCCGACGTTGTTCACTTGACGGAAGGCAAAACCGGCAGGCGCGTTATTGCGAGCGCCTGTCGGATCCGGCGTGGTCTGAGACCCTGGCATGTACGGACGCTCCTTGTGCGGGAACCGGGAGATCTCTGGATCGGCCGTAGGCCCTGTTGGGGTCGGATGGTCCGTAGCGGGAAGGTGAGGAGCCGTAGCCGTTGATGCACGATTCAGAGAAGTCTGACTCCGGCATAGTAGTGACGAAGCCGACGAACAAAGCCGGGCGACCGGTGGCGGAGCCGGTGGAGCCAAGGCCGGGGACCAAGGGGAACGCGGATCAGCAAAGCACGCACCGGGCGCAGAGCCGGGCTCGCGTGACCCAGGCGCTGGGCCGTGTACGGCAAGCCGCAAGGCAGAGGAAGAAGGAGAAGTTCACCGCGCTCCTCCACCATATCAGTGTCGATACGCTCCGGACGGCGTTCTACGCGCTTAAGCGCAAAGCCGCCCCCGGTGTGGATGGTATGACGTGGCAGGACTACGAGGCGGACCTCGAACTCAGGATCGAGGATCTGCATGGACGGGTCCTCCGAGGAGCCTATCGGCCGCAACCATCCCGCCGGGCCTACATAGACAAGGCGGATGGAAAACAACGGCCGTTAGCGATCGCCGCGCTTGAGGATAAGATCGTCCAGGGCGCGACCGTCATGGTGCTCAATGCTATCTACGAAGGCGACTTCGTCGGCTTCTCTTATGGGTTCCGACCCGGACGAGGACCGCATGATGCGTTGGACGCACTTTCGACCGCGATCAAAACAAGAAAGGTGAACTGGATACTTGACGCCGACATCCGGAACTTCTTTGGGGCTGTTAGCCAAGATTGGCTAGTTCGCTTCGTTGAACATCGGATCGGTGACAAGCGCATCATCCGCCTGATCCAGAAATGGCTGAGAGCGGGTATACTCGAAGATGGGGTCGTAACAGTTGATGACCGGGGAACTGGCCAAGGCTCGGTGGTCTCGCCGATCCTAGCCAATATCTACCTGCATTACTGCTTCGACCTCTGGGTTGAGCGCTGGAGACGGCAGGAGGCCCTGGGCGATATGATCGTCGTGCGATATGCCGACGATCTGGTTGTCGGCTTCGAGCATGAGGGCGACGCACGTCGCTTCCTTGATGCGATGCATGACAGGCTCGGGGAATTTGCACTGTCGCTTCATCCGGACAAGACACGCTTGATTGAGTTCGGCCGCTTTGCTGCGAACGATCGCAAGCTGCGCGGGCTTGGAAAACCGGAAACCTTCGCGTTCCTGGGCTTCACCTTCATTTGTGGTCGATCTCGCCGCGGCAACTTCCAGCTTCAACGGAAGACCCGACGCGACCGCATGCGGCGGAAGCTTGGGGACATCAAGGCGGAGCTACTGCGCAGGATGCATCAGCCAATTCCAGAGCAAGGGAAATGGCTGAGGCAGGTCGTAGCTGGCCACTTCGCCTACTACGCGGTTCCGACAAACAGTCGGGCGCTCTCGGCGTTCCGGCATTATGTGACCGATCTCTGGCGACGAACGCTTCGGCGGCGCTGTCAGAAAGATGGGTTCACATGGGAACGCATGACGAAGTTGGTCGCTCACTGGCTCCCCACGCCGCGTATCCTTCATCCCTGGCCTGACGACCGCTTTGACGTCAGACACCCAAGGTAGGAGCCGGATGCCTTAGTCGGGCGAGTCCGGATCTGTGCGGGGGGCGGCCAGCAATGGCCGTCCCTACCGCGATACGCTGAGCAATCCTCGAAAAGGACAATGCGCAGGCCGACCCGACAACCCTTTCGGGGAAGGCTGATACGGCTGGGTGAAGCAGAGCGAAGAGTACGCCCCAGCCGCTGCGCCGGGGTAGTGGCGGCGGCATGTACACAAGGAAAGCGTACGCAACACGGGAAGCCCCATGGCGCGGTCAGCGATGACCAACCGGATGCCCGCGAGGGACAGGCCGGGTGCCCTGGGGTGGCGGAGGGGTTCGTAGTACCGCTGAAGCCGGGTAACGCCGGTGGAGGGAAGGGACCTCAGTTCAAGACAGACGCAATACGTAGGGAAGGACCTTGGAGATTGGGAAACCTATCAACTCCGATAAATGGTCAGAAACTGCAGAAAGCGTTGCACGCGAAAGCGTGAGTTCTTGTCCGAGAGCCGGATGCGGGAGATCTGCATGTCCGGTTCGATGAGCGGGATGTGGAAACGGAGTCACGGCTGAACCACTAAGGCACCGCCAGACGAAAGAGGCGGCAACAGATATGTTCAACCTAAAGCCACCGCGCCACATCTCGACTCTACCCATTTTCGGAAGTCGAACCGCGCCACCGCGACGTCCGCTCTACCCTCGGGAGCGGACATCGTCACACTAAACGCCAAGGTCGTGCAAATGGCACATGCTCTCGAGCCAATATGCGCGTCTCCTGTCGGAGTCGGGTGGAAGCACCACGCCGCCTGAGCCACAGCGGGCGAGTCGGGTTTGCTGGCAATAGCTGATTGCAGTCGAAGCCTGCGACAAAGTAACCCGACGGGCAAATCACCAAACGTCTGTCCAGCCCCTCGCGCAAAAATAAATCGCTGGCCCCGTCGGGCAAATCAGAAGTTTAACTCCGCCCGTCTCCCGCGATGAGAGCAACTGTGCTGAAGTAGACCGGTGATCGGCTGGCCTCAAGGCTGGCGCGAGGCGCGCCCCCGCCTTCGGCGGCTTACGGCCTTGACGCCGTCCGCTCCCCGGTCTGTTGGCTAGGCATGCGCTCGGTCGAGGACCGAGCGCGGTGAAGTGCGCTCGCTCAATTCAGTGCGTAACGGCTGGGATCCCATTTCTGCCGGCGTGCGATCATTGTGTTGAGGATGATGATCAGCTTTCGCATGCAGGCGACGAGCGCAACCTTCGGCTCCTTCCCCTTGGCAAGTAGCCGTTGATAGTAGGCCTTGAAGACAGGATTGTTCTGTGTGGCCGCGCCGAGGCACGGCATGTAGAGGGCGTTTCGGACCCAACGGCGGCCGCCCTTGATGTGGCGTTCGCCGCGGCGCTTTCCGCTATCATCGTCATAAGGGGCAACGCCTAACAACGCCGCGGCGATCTCGTCGCTCACTTGGCCAAGCTCCGGCATTCCAGCAATGAGGTTCGCTGAGCTCGTTTCGGCAAAGCCTGGCACGCTCTCGACGATCTCGGCGCGTTCGGCAAGATGAGGTGTGGCCCTGACCTGGGCCGAGATCGCGACTTCGAGCTTGGCAATTTCCTCGAGCAAGCTCTTCAAGATACGGGTCCGCGCTTTCCGAGCCTGTCCTGGTGCAGCATGCTCGTTTTGAGCTTCCAGTCGTATCTTGAGATCGACCAGATTGAGACGAGCTTTCACCAGCGCCTGCAGCTCTTCGCGCGCGGCATCGTGCACTTGGCCCGGCGCCTCGCTGAACGTCTCTGCGAACCAAGCGATCATCTCTGCATCAATCGTATCGTTCTTGGCCAGGCGTCCGGCCGACTGCGCAAAGCTGCGGACTCGCTTGGGGTCGACGATCCGTACGGCGATGCCGGCCAGACGGAGCACCTTCCCCCAATCGCGCTCATAGCCGCCGCTGGCCTCCATCACCGCCCTGTTCACCTTGTGCTTGCGAAGCCAGGCAACCAGCTTGCGATGACCCTGGGCAGTGCTCGGATACGTCTGCCGCAGCGCCAACTCGCGAATGCACGCATCGACCTTGTCCTTTGCTACATCGATGCCGACGACAACGAGACCATTTTGTGCCATCATCCACTCCCTTCCTTGCTCGGTACGGGCTCAACGGCCCTTGCAACTGTTCGGGTTGAGGAAGACACCGGAGCTGTCCCTCGCTCTCATACAGGCTCTGCCGCTTTGGGGCGTTACGGGCTCAGTTCCAGCAACGGGCGGTTCTGCTTCAACCGCCCGTTCGCACATTCTGCCAGTTTTTGCCGACACAAGGGGCGCTCGCGATCGTCACGAACGTGCGGTGAGATGCGGTGGACGCGATGGTGCGAAAGACGAGCGCACTGTTGCGTACGGCGAAATCGTTTGGGTCCGACGCCCCGATGCAGGCGTCAAGTTCGAGGGTAGCCAACGTTGCCCGAGAGCGATGGTGTCACAACAAGCAGGGTCACCAGGACGATCTCGTATAAGCCGTAAAGCTATTGCGCAGGGAAGGCTGGGTGTTCTCCGCTGAACCTGTATGCTCGTGGGCAGCATATCTTTTTGCAACAGCCTGCGAGACCGCGGGTGCAGCGCGCGCCCGGTCTTCCCTGCGCCCTCTATTTCGGAGGGCAAGGATTCCCAGCAAAACTCCGGGCGCTTGGCGCCGCGAGATCGCGGTGGCGTGCAAGTCTTGTTTTGTATCAAGTCTCGCCTGACGGAATATTTCCACGCTTGCCAAGGCCGCGCCGACAGGCCAGAAAAACGCTGGAAACAAGAAACGCCAGCGGAGAACGATTTGACCATCAAGGGCAAAGCCTACATTGCCGGGATCTATGAACATCCCACCCGGCACGCACCCGATAAATCCACCGCGCAGCTACATGCCGAGGTCGCCAAGGGTGCGATCGAGGACGCCGGGCTGACCAAAGCCGACATTGATGGCTATTTCTGCGCCGGCGATGCCCCCGGCGGCCTCTGGCCGATGGTCGATTACCTCGGCCTCAAGGTCCGCCACATGGATTCCACCGATACCGGCGGTTGTTCCTATTTGATCCATCTCGGCCACGCAGCCGAAGCGATCGCCGCCGGCAAGTGCTCGATCGCGCTGATCACGCTGGCGGGCAAGCCCCGCACCGGCCCGATGCCGCCGCGCGCGGCCGGCGCCGAGGTCGATTTCGAGGCGGCCTACGGGGCTACCACGCACAATGCCTACGGCATGTGTGCCATGCGCCATATGCACGACTACGGCACCACCAGCGAACAGCTCGCCTGGATCAAGGTCGCGGCCTCGCATCACGCGCAGTACAACCCGCATGCGATGCTGAAGGAAGTCGTCACCGTCGAGGACGTGCTGAACTCGCCGATGATCTCCGATCCCTTGCATCGGATGGATTGCTGCGTCGTCACCGACGGCGGCGGCGCGCTGATCGTGACCACGCCGGAGATTGCAAAAAGCCTGAAGAAGCCGCTGGTGCGCCTGATCGGCCACGGCGAAGCCATGAAGGGTCCGCGCGGCGGCAAGGATCTCGACCTCACTTACTCGGCCGGCGTCTGGTCCGGCCCACGCGCGTTCGAGGAAGCCGGCGTCACGCCCAAGGACATCAAATACGCCTCGATCTATGACAGCTTCACCATCACCGTGCTGATGCAGCTCGAGGATCTCGGTTTCTGCAAGAAGGGCGAGGGCGGCAAGTTCGTTGCCGACGGCAACCTGATCTCGGGCGTCGGCAAACTGCCGTTCAACACCGACGGCGGCGGCCTCTGCAGCAATCACCCCGTCAATCGCGGCGGCATGACCAAGATCATCGAGGCGGTGCGCCAGCTTCGCGGCGAAGCGCATCCCAAGGTGCAGGTTCCGAACTGCGATCTCGCGGTCGCCCACGGCACCGGCGGACTTCTCGGCGTGCGCCATGCCGCCTCAACCTGCATTCTGGAGCGCGCATAATGGCCGACGCCAAGAAATATCCGACGCCTGTCACCAATCCCGAAACCGCTCAGTTCTGGGAAGCCGCCAAGCAGGGCAAGTTCCTGATCAAGCGCTGCACCGCCTGCGGCGAGCCGCATTTCTTCCCGCGCTCGATCTGCCCGTTCTGCTTCTCCGACAAGACGGTGTGGGAAGAGAGTTCGGGCGAAGCCACGATCTACACCTTCAGCCTGATGCGCAAATCCGCCACCGGGCCGTTTGCGATCGCCTACGTCACCCTGAAGGAAGGCCCGTCGCTGCAGACCAACATCGTCGACTGCGACATGGACAAGCTCAAGGTCGGCCAGAAGGTGAAAGTGGTGTTCAAGCCGACCGACGGCGCGCCGCTGCCGTTCTTCACGCCGGCCTAATAGAAGTTCGCGCACTGCGCGCCACACAGCGACGGTCATCCCCGCGAAGGCGGGGATCCAGTAAACGCCGGTGATTACTGGATGCCGGCCGGAGCCTGTCATCCGGCCGGCCAGAGGCCGGACCGGGTGGCGGGCATGACAGGAGAGAAAAAAAATTCGGGAGAGAAACAACATGCCGATCAAGTACGATGAGCTGATGGCCCTGAAGAGTCTCGGGCAGAAATACGCCTACACCGACCGCGACGTGATGCTCTATGCCTACGGTATCGGCATGGGCGCCGACCCGATGGACGAAAAGGAACTCGCCTTCGTCAACGAGGCCGTCGCCACGCCGCGGCCCTTGAAGGTGGTGCCGACGTTCGCGTCCGTGGCCGCCTGGGGCGCCGGACCCGGCGAAATGAATCTCAACCGCGTGATGGTGGTGGACGGCGAGCGCGACATCACCTTCCACAAGCCGTTTGCAACGGCCGCCCACATCACCGCCGATTCCACCGTGCTCGACGTGTTCGACAAGGGCAAGGACAAGGGCGCGGTGATCCGGCATCAGACCGTGCTGAAGGACGAGAAGGGCGAGAAGCTTGCGACGTTGGTGGCCTCGCGTTTCGCGCGCGGCGATGGCGGCTTTGGCGGGCCTTCCGAAGGCCAGCCCGAGCCGCACAAGGTGCCGACCCGCGCACCCGACAAGATCGTCGACATCACGACGCGCCCGGACCAGGCGCTGGTCTATCGTCTGTGCGGCGACCGCAACCCGCTGCATAGCGATCCCGGCTTTGCCAAGAAGGCCGGCTTTCCCGCCCCGATCCTGCACGGCATGTGCACCTACGGCATCACCTGCCGCGGCGTGCTGCAGACCTTTGCCGATTACGATTCGTCCGCCTTCAGGCAGCACGCGGCGCGGTTCTCCTCGCCGGTCTATCCCGGCGAGACCGTGACGATGGAATTGTGGAAGGACGGCAACGTCGTTTCGTTCGAAGCCAAAGTGAAGTCGCGCAACGTCACCGTGATCAAGAGCGGCAGGACGGTGCTGGGCTGAACTGTCATTCGGGGGCGCGCGAAGCGCGAACTCGGAATCTCGATCAACAACCTCTGGATTCCGGGTTCAGCCCTGCGGGCTGCCCCGGAATGACGGCAATCAACGAGGGAGAGAAACACCATGGGATTACTCGACGGCAAGGTTGCGATCATCACCGGTGCGGGCGGCGGGCTTGGTGAGGCCTACGCCAAATTGTTCGCGCGCGAGGGCGCTGCGGTCGTGGTCAACGATCTCGGCGGACCGCGCGACGGCTCCGGCGGCGACAAGTCGATGGCGCAGAAGGTGGTCGATGCAATCAAGGCCGGCGGCGGCCGCGCGGTTGCCAACGGTTCCGACATCTCGACCATCGCCGGCGGCCAGTCGGTATTCGACGACGCCATCAAGAATTTCGGCCGTGCCGATATCCTGGTGAACAACGCCGGCATTCTTCTGGACGAGACCTTCGCCAAGTCCAGCGAAGCCAACTGGGACAAGGTGATCCGGGTTCACCTCAAGGGAACCTATTGTTGCACCATGCCGGTGTTCAAATGGCAGCGCGAGAACGGCGGCGGCGTCATCGTCAACACGTCCTCGACCTCGGGCCTGATCGGCAATTTCGGCCAGACCAACTACGGCGCCGCCAAGGGCGGTATCTGGGGACTGTCGAACGTGCTGGCGATCGAAGGCCGCAAGTACAACATCCGGATTTGGACCCTGGCCCCGGGCGCACTGACCCGCATGACCGCGGACCTGCCGCGCTATATCGAGAACCCCAAGGCCGCCCTCGGCCCCGACGGCATCGCCCCCGCCGTGCTATACATGGTCAGCGATTTGTCGGGCGACCAGACCGGCAAGACGCTTGGCGTCTCCGGTCCCCGCGGCGTCCGCGAGATGCGGATGATGGAAATGGAAGGCTGGAAGCCCCCGGGCGAGGGCTGGAAGGCGCAGGACGTGGTCACCCATGCCAAAGAGATCTTCTTCTCCGAGGAGCAGATCAAGATGGGCGCGCGGCGGTTTTGACGCTATCTGTCATTCCGGGTTCGATGCTTTGCATCGCCCCGGAATGACGAAATAGAGAGGCACACATGAACAAGCTCACCGCCCAGGCCGCAGGCACCTTCGCGATCGCGCCGACGCCGTTCCATGACGACGGCCGCATCGACGAAAAGTCCATCGACCGGCTGACCGACTTCTACGCCGAAGTCGGCTGCGACGGCGTCACCGTGCTCGGCATCCTCGGCGAGGCGCCGAAGCTGGATGCGGCGGAGGCCGAGCAGGTAGCGGTTCGCTTCGTCAAACGCGCCAAGAACATGCAGATCATCGTCGGCGTCTCGGCGCCCGGATTTGCCACCATGCGCTCGCTCGCCAAGGCCTCGATGGACGCTGGCGCCGCCGGCGTGATGATCGCGCCGCCGCCGCATCTGCGCACCGACGACCAGATCGTCTCGTACTTCAAGCAGGCGCAGGAAGCGATCGGTGACGACATCCCCTGGGTGCTGCAGGATTACCCGCTGACCCTGACGGTCGTGTTCACGCCCGCGGTGATCCGCAAGATCGTGATGGACTCGCCGTCCTGCGTGATGCTCAAGCACGAGGACTGGCCGGGCCTGGAGAAGATCTCGACGCTGCGCGGTTACCAGAAGGACGGCTCGCTGAAGCCGATGTCCATCCTGGTCGGCAACGGCGGACTGTTCCTCGACTTCGAAATGGAGCGCGGCGCCGACGGCGCCATGACCGGCTACGCCTTCCCGGAACTGCTGATCGATATCGTCAAGCTGTCGAAGGCCGGCAAGCGCGATGCCGCGCACGATCTGTTCGACGCCCATCTGCCGCTGATCCGCTACGAGCAGCAGCCTGGCGCGGGGCTGGCGGTGCGCAAATACGTACTGCAGAAGCGCGGCGTGATCGCCTCCAGCGCGCAGCGCAAGCCGGGCGCCGTCATCTCGGCCACGGCGAAAGCCGAAGTCGATTACCTGCTGTCGCGGGTGGCGCGCGTCGACCGCCGCGCCAACCTGCAGCCGCAATCCAGCGCGGCAGGTTAGGACCAAAGGAACAAGTATATGGCCGAGATCGTCGCCCCGCGTCCCGCATCGACCATTCTGCTGCTGCGCGACGGCGCGGCGGCCAAGGAAATCGAAGTCTTCATGATGGTTCGCCATTACGAGATCGATTTCAATTCCGGCGCGCTGGTGTTTCCCGGCGGCAGCGTCGACAAGGGCGACAAGGAGATCATCGCCAACCCGCAGCTCTATTCGGGCGGCGAGGGGCTCGACGAGGCGACGCTGAGCTTCCGCATCGCCGCGATCCGCGAAACCTTCGAGGAAAGCGGCATCTTGCTGGCGCGGCCGAAGGGATCGAAGGCGTTGGTCGATGCCAAGACAGCGAGCGCGATCGAAGCCGCGCATCGCGCGGACCTCTGCGACGGCAAGATCAGTTTCCTCAAGGTGCTGACCGACAACGGCATGGTGCTCGCGCTCGACGAACTCGTGCCCTACGCGCACTGGATCACGCCGGAAGGCATGCCCAAGCGTTTCGACACCTGGTTCTTCCTCGCCGCCGCACCGCCCGAACAGGTCGGCGCCCATGACGGCAAGGAATCCACCGACTCGATCTGGGTCTCGCCGCGCGAGGCGCTGGAAGGCGGCGAGAGCGGGCGCTTCAAGCTGCCGTTCCCGACCACGCGCAACCTGATCAAGCTCGGCAAGCAGGGAAGCGTGAAGGCGGCGCTGGATGACAGTCGCGGGAAGCCGGTCGTCACCGTGATGCCGGTCATGACCAGGAACGACGGCGGCCGCCAGCTCAGGATTCCGCTCGAGGCCGGCTACGACGGCGACGTGTTCGAGGTCGGCGCGCTGGGCTGACACACTTCGACACGCGGCGAAGTATTTTATCGTCTCGCCGTGTAAGTTCGAAAGCATGACAGAGACCCATCCCAAAACGCCCAACCTCGCCACCGAGCTCACGTTGCTCGTGGCGCTGGCGACGCTGTGGGGCGCGTCCTACACCTTTATCCGGATCGGGGTGGCGACGATCCCGCCGATCACCTTCATCGCGGGCCGCACCGCGATTGCCGGATTGCTGTTGCTTATCATCATGCGCGCACCTGGCGTGACGATGCCGACCGATTTGGCGACCTGGCGGCGTTTCCTGTTTCAGGCCTGCATGAACAGCGTCATCCCCTGGACCATGGTCGCCTGGGGCGAGCGCGCGCTGGATGCGGGGCTTGCCACCATCCTGAATTCGACGGCGCCGATCTTCACGTTTTTCCTGACGCTCGTCGTCACGCGCCACGAGGCGCTGACGTCGCGAAAGCTGATCGGCGTTCTCGCCGGGATGGCCGGCATCTGCCTGATCGTCGGCGTCCAGGCGCTGTCCGGATTCGGTGAGCAACTGACCGCGCAGATCGTCACGCTGCTGGCCGCGGTCTGCTACGCGGGCGCCGCGATCTTCGGCCGCGGCTTCAAGGGTCTCGACCCGATGGCGCCGGCGGCAGGCTCGCTGATCTCGGGTGCTGCGATCCTGATTCCGTTGAGCCTTGTGTTCGAGCAGCCCTGGACGCTGACGCCGTCGACCCATTCGTTGCTGGCGCTGCTGGCTCTCGCCGTGTTTTCGACCGCGCTCGCCTTCGTGATCTATTTCCGCCTGATCCAGACGCTGGGCTCGGTCGGGACCACGGCGCAGGCCTATTTGCGGGTGCCGATCGGCGTCGGGCTCGGCGTCGTGTTCCTCGGCGAGCGGCCGAGCGCGACTGCATGGATCGGGCTTGCCTGCGTCGTCGTCGGCGTTGCCGCGATGACGATCCCGCCACGGAAGGTGCCGGCCCGCGTTTCGCCTTGATGCGAATTAAGTCGCCTTCGCCGCCGTAGTTCTGCCTCCGAGCGCGCGGGCCGTGTCACGGTCGTTTCGCGTGACGAAAAACCCCTGGCCTTGCTGTGACAGGCGATTACCGGCATCTTGCCGGCAAATCCGGGCGCGCCTTTAGCGCCGCACAAGAGATGGGCAGGGAACTTGCGATGAGATTTCGACGTATCGGCGCCACGACGGCCGCGTTGCTCGGGTTGTTTGCCACCTCGGGCGTAGGACATGCGCAGGAGAATTTCCCGACCCGGCCGATCCGTATCGTCATTCCCTATTCGCCGGGCAGCGTCACCGACGTGTTCGCGCGGATCATCGCGCAGAACATGCAGGAGCAGTGGAAGGGCACGATCGTCGTCGAATCCAAGTCCGGGGCCAACGGCTCGATTGCGGCCGAGGAAGTCGCGCGCTCGGCGCCCGATGGCTATACGTGGCTATTGGTGACGACCTTCTTCACCGCGAGCCCGTCCTTGAATGCGACGCTGCGCTGGGATCCGGTGCGCGATTTCATTCCGGTCGGACAGGTGTGCGTTGCGCCCAACTTCTTCATCGTGCCGACGAGTTTGCCGGTGAAGACGGTCGCCGAATATGTCGCGCTTGCCAAGGAAAAGCCGGGTACGCTGAACTACAGCCATCCCGGCAAGGGTTCTACCGGACATCTCGGGTTTGAGCTGTTCAAGCGGCTGGCCGCGATCGACGTCACCGGGATCGGCTATCGCGGCTATCCGCAGATGGTACCGGATATTGCAAGCGGGCTGATCTCCTCGACCTTCCTGTCCGCCAACCAGGCGCTGGCGCAGGTGCAGTCCGGCTCGATTCGGATCATCGGCACCATCAATGACGGCCGCACCAAGTATTTCCCTGATGTCCCGACCATGGCCGAGCAGGGCTTTGCCGAGGCGCAGGTGACGCCGTGGTTCGGCATTGTGCTGCCGAAGGCAACGCCCGAGCCGATCGTGGAACGCATCAGCAAGGCACTGGAGGCCGCCCTGGCTGCGGCGGACGTGCGGCAGAGGCTGGATGTGGCCGGCTGCGAGGCCAAAAGCGCGCCGCGGCAGGCCTTTGCCGATATCATCAAGGCTGACGTCGCGGTATGGGCCAAAGTGGTCAAGGAGGCCGGCATCACCGTCGATTGAGCCGCTGTCCCGGCAGGCACGGCTGCCCTTTACGGGCAAGAATCCCCGGATTGAGGCAGCCGGCATCGACAATATGACGCCAGGGGTGATGACCTCACCCTTGGGGTGATGACCTCACACAACCCGGTGAATTTGGCAGGCACCCCACCTGTTCGGGCATGTTCCCCACAGCCCGAAATACATCGTATATTACGACCGATTGGAGCCCGGCCTCAATAACATGACTAATGAATCGCCGCCGAATTCGCCAACGACGCGATCGTTCTCGCTTTCGATCGGCCAGCTGACATTCGGCAGTTTCATGCTGGTGTTGGCCGTGATCATCATCACCTCCGCCGCCAGCGTCATCGCGATCCGCCACATCGATGCGACGTTTGCCGAGCTGCAGCGGCTGCAGAGCGTCGGCGATCTCGCCGAAGACATCGATCGGCGCATGAACGAATTGCGGCTCGCGGCGCGCGATTTCGTCACCGACCCCGGTACCCAGTCGGTCCAGGTTGGCGAAGCCGCGACCTCGCTGAGCGAGGTCCTGAAGAAAACCCGGCTGGAGCTTGCGCCCGAGCAGCAGGACATGATCGATGGCGTCACCGAGCGGCTTTCGACCTACCGCAGCGGGATCGAGCGTATTTCCGCGCTGATCAATCGCCGGGCCGAAATGATCGTGGCGCTGCCGCCCTTGCGCGACGCGTTCGATGCGGCGATCGCCGCGAGTCCGGACCCGGTGATCGCCTCGACGCTGTCGCAGACCCAGAGCCGGATCGCCTCGGCACTGCTGGCGCATAATCCGTCCGCCGCTGAAGCGGCGGCCCAGACCATGCGCACGATGACGATTCCGGATCCGAAGCTGCGCATGGCCGTCGCAGGCTATGCCGAGGCCATCATCGGCATATCGATCCGCGAACGGCAGATATCCGATATCGACAAGGAGGTGTTAGGCACGGAGGGGCGCCTGATCCAGCGCGTCACCGAACTGCTGCGCGAGGTCAGCGCGCGCCGCGGCCACATTCTCTCTCGCGATTTTGCCAGGACGCTGACGGAAGCGAAGTGGCAGAGCATCGTGCTCGGCACCGCCGGCGTGCTGATCGGATTGTTCGCGGCACTCTTGGTCGTTCGCCGCACCGTGCGCCCGCTGGCATCGATCGCAACCTCGATCCGCGCGGTGGCCGGCGGCGGGCAGAACACCGCGATCCCGGCGACCGACCTGGACAACGAGATCGGCGACATTGCCCGTGCCGCCGAGGTATTCCGGCAGACGCTGGTCGACGCCGATGCCGCGCGCGAGGCCGCGGTGCGGGCGCTTGCCGAACAGCGGCTTGCCGAGGAAAGCTACCGCAAGCTGTTCGAGGCGTCGGTGGACGGAATCTATGTCACCACGCCGGGCGGCGCGCTGCTCAACGCCAACCCGGCGCTGGCACGGATGATGGGTTACGCCACGCCACAGGATCTGATCGGCGGCATCGGTGACATTGCGGAAACGATCTACGTGCACCGCGAAGCGCGGGCGAAATATGAGCGGCTGATGCAACGCTACGGCATCGTCCGCGAGTTCGAATACCAGGTGCGCGCGCGCGACGGCACGGTGCTCTGGCTCTCCGACAGCGCCACCGCCGTGCGCAACGAGGCCGGCGAGATCGTTCGCTACGAAGGTACGGTGCGCGACATCACCGACCAGAAGCGCGCCGAAGACGCGATTGCCGAAGGCCGCCGTCTGCTGCAGATGGTGATCGACACCGTGCCCGCGGTGATCAACGTCAAGGACAAGCGGCTGCAATATGTCCTGATGAACCGCTATATGGCCGGCATTTTCGGCATCGAGCCCCAGGATGCGATCGGCCGCACCACGCAGGACCTGATGTCGCGCTACGGGGCGGCGAAGACCGACGAGAACGACAAGCGGGTGCTGGCAGGCGGCAGGGAGCTCGGCTTCTACGAGGAGGAATACAAGGATTCGTCCGGCAACATGCGGCAATGGCTGGTCAACAAGCTGCCGATCCTGGATACCTCGGGCGAAATCGAAAACATCGTCACCGTCGCGCTCGATATCGGCGATCGCAAGCGCGTCGAATTCGAGATGAGCAAGGCCAAGGACTCCGCCGAAGCGGCATTGCGCAATTTGCGGGAAACGCAGAATTCGCTGATCGAGGCTGAAAAGCTCGCCGCCCTCGGCCGGCTGGTAGCGGGCGTCGCCCACGAGGTCAACAATCCCGTCGGCATCAGCCTGACGGTGGCCTCCGCGCTGGAGCGCAAGACCGCGATGTTCACCGCCGAGGTCGCGCGCGGCGAATTGCGGCGCTCCAGCCTGACCGATTTTCTGGAAACCAGCCGCGATGCGTCGTCGCAGCTCGTGGCCAATCTCAACCGCGCCGCCGAACTGATCCAGTCGTTCAAGCAGGTCGCCGCCGATCGCAACTACTCCGACCAGCGCAGCTTCGACCTTGGCGATCTCACTGAGCAGGTGGTGATGTCGCTGCGGCCCGGCCTGCGCAAGCACAATCTCACGCTCAACGTCGATTGCCAGCCCAACCTGACGATGAACAGCTATCCCGGCCCCTACGGACAGGTGCTTACCAACCTGTTCCTCAACGCGGTGGCGCATGCGTTTCCGGACGGCAAGCCAGGCACGGTCGACATCCAGGTACGCGAGTCCGGCACGGACAATGTCGAGATCCTGTTTTCCGACAACGGCATCGGCATGAGCCTCGACGTCCGCCGCCGCGCGTTCGATCCGTTCTTCACCACGAGGCGCGATCAGGGCGGCACCGGGCTCGGGCTTCACATCGTCTACAGCATCGTCACCAACCGCCTCGGCGGCCGCCTCGATCTCGATTCCGAGCCGGGTGGCGGCACGCGGATCCGGATGATCCTGCCGCGCACAGCGCCGCTCGAACAGGCGGCGGAATAGACGATCGTGCCCGACGCGTGAATCGGGCAATCCGATCCGTCATCACGAATAGCACAACAGGCAATCGCGGCCGCGCCTAGTTGGTATCCGCCAGCCGGTGCAGCGTCGCGCCGAAGATCTGGCTGTTCTTGCCGACCAGCGCCGTCCCGTTCATGGTGCCGCGCGTGTCGGTGAAGGTGCCGGAGACGCCGATACCCACGGGAGCCGGTCCGCCGAACAGCGGGTTGTCGTTGTCGCGCGGAGAGGTGTGCCGTTGCACCAGCACCTCGCCCTTGAAGGTGTCACCCTTCACGGTGTAGGTGCCGGTGTAAAACAGATAGGCATCGCCGCCGAGGATCTGGCCGTCGCGGAACACAATCACGCCGCTGCCCTTGCCGGAGCGTCCATCCAGCAGGTTGACGTGGATCGAATACAGCCCGTTCTTCATGACGTCCCAATGCCGGCCGCCGCGCCACGGAAACCGGTAATCAGTTATGCCAAAGCGTAGCCCTCAACGTCAACGCGGCCGGTTACCTGGCGAGGCCCGATTCGCAGGCAAAGGGCCAGCGCGCCGCCGCCGTCGTGTGACACTGACATGACAGGCGATCGAGGCCGACTCAAGTTGGCCCGTGAAATGCATAGCTTTTCGCGGCACCGGCCGGTGGGTGCTGGAGCAAGAGAACAGGTGACCAACTGGATGAAATCCGGCGGCCACATGGCGCGCCGATGCACTGAAAACAACTTCCGTGAAACTACGGGCCGCGATCGCGCGGGCCGTTTCAAAAAGCCGCTGCTGATCGGTTTTGCGGTACTGATGTTGCCTCTGGCCACGTATCCCGGCCATGCCCGCGATCCCGACGGCCGCTACGCCAACTCGCCGCTGAAAGAATGGTTCGACAGTCTGAGAAGCGGGAAGGGGCCGTGTTGCTCCGACGCCGACGGCACAGCGGTCAGCGATGTCGATTGGGAGTCCGGCAACGGGCATTACCGCGTACGGCTCGAAGGCGTTTGGGTCGACGTGCCCGATGAAGCTGTCATCACCGAGCCCAACCGGGTCGGCCGCACGATGGTCTGGCCGATCCGCGGCTATGGCGGCCTGACGATCCGCTGCTTCATGCCGGGCAGCATGACGTAGCGGCGGCGATCACGGGAGCTGTCATGCTCCGCCACCGGCGGCACGTTGTGTTGACCGGTGGCGGCTGTAACGCGACACGGGCGGGCGCGTCACGCGTCACGCATACTTCTTGTCGCGCTCCAGCAGCTCGATCGAAATGCCCTGCGGCCCGCGGATGAAGCAGATGCGTACGCCCGGCCGGATCGTGGTCGGTTCACGCGTGAACTCGACGCCCTTGGCCTTGATCTCGGCGGCGACGGCGTCGATGTCCTTTACCGCCAGGCCGAAGTGGTCGAGCCCCTGATAGGGCGTTACCGGCGGTGAGTTGACGCCGTCGCCGGCGCCGACCGGAGCGATGAATATGTTGGCGCCGCCGAGCTTGACGTCGATGCGACCGGGGCCGCGAATGATTTCGCCGCCGAGAATATCGTGCAGCCAGGCCGCGGTCGCTTCGGGATCGGGACTGCGCAAATGGACATGGTCCCAGGTAACTATTGGCCCGACGGTCGGCATCTCAGTCTCCCCCCCTCGATGATTATTGTTGCCGTGCTGGAGCCCGGCCTTCGGCGTCAATCTAGCGGCGGGGCATCTGCAATTCCATCCCCAGAACCGCTGCATGGCCGCCGCAATATTGTCGGGGTGGCGTGGAACCTTCGTCACCCTGAGTGGTTAAAGAACGAGCGGCGGAACCGTATAGCGGCAGTCGTGAAAGAAGCCGTACGGTGTAACGCCCGTAGGGCTTTTTTTTCATGTGCGGCGCGGCAATCGCCGTCGCCGCCGGATGAGGGCGCGGCAATGCGAATCGCCAGACGGTCATTCGGAAGTGCCGAGGTGCGGCTCATTGTGCTGCCGGCGATTGCGATTGCCGGATGCGCTACCTGGATGATGCTTCCCTGGCCAAGCGATGCCGAGAGCCAATCCGAGGCGGCACCCACCGCGGTCTTCCGGCTCGCCCAGGATACCTCCGGGCCGAACGACGCAGTGACGCCGACCAACGCCACCCTTGCGGGCCCGGCGACATCCACCGTTCCCACCGACGCCGACCCCGCGGCAACGACCGAGGCAGCCCCGGAGATCACCGCTGCGGAAACGGTCGTGCCGGAGAAGCCGCCGGTCGATGGCCTGAAGATCTCCTCGCAGTCGTGGCGAAGGGGCGGGCTCGGCTCGAAGGCGCTGATGACGTTCACGCTCCGCAACGGCAATGACTATGCGGTGAAGGATATCGAGATCGCCTGCGCTTTTGCCCGCCACGATGGCAGCCACCTGACCGACCGCAAGCGGGTTATCCCCGATACCGTGAACATGAAGAGCCGGAAGCGGTATTCCGGCATGCTGGTCGGGTTCGTTAATGTTTACGCAAACAAGGCGAAATGTTCGCTGGTGACGGCGAGCCGAACCTGACCCTCCGCACCCGAAAATGTGATCGCTGCCGTTGAACCTTGCCGTTCCCTTCGGAACTAATCGCTATGTCGTCTGTTAAGCGACTGAACCGCGTAGTTGCGTGGGGGAGCGAGTAAAAATGCCCGTGGCGCGATATTTCATGTATGTCGGCGGCGCGCTGCTGGCGCTGCTGTTTCTGATCGACGTCTATGTGCCTTCGCAGGCGGTCGTCGCCAGCCATGCCGCCCCCTCGATCGACCGGAACGTGGTTCGCATTCATTCCGACCAGAAATTGCCGGAACGGGTGGTCTACGACACCAGCCTTCCGACCATCGTTCCGCCCGCCTCGAAAGTCCGGACTGCCGTCGCGCCGCAGCCGCCCGTTGCCGTTGACGTCACGGCGCAGGCCCGCGTCCGTAACACCTTTGCCCAGTTCGTACCGGCGGACGTGAAAAAGCCCGAGCCGCAGGCCCAGCGCAAGCGCAAGGTAGCCAGAACCCACGCCAACCCGCCGATCCGGCTGGCGCAGCAGTCGCATTTCGGCTTCTTCGGCGGCCCGAGCAGCACCTGGCCGAGCAGCACCTGGTAAGGTACGCCGCCTGAGCTAGCGCGGCAGCTTCGGGACCTTGTCGGCAAAACCATTATAGCAGGTCAGCCGCTCGTCTTCCTCTTTCTGGAAACGGCACTCATTGACGCCCTTGGCGGCCGGCGCCTTCGGCTTGGGCTGCGGCGTAAAGATGGCGTCGTAGCACTGCAGGCGTTCCTTGGTGGCGTCGTCGATATCCTGACAGGCCTGCAGCTTCTGGGCGATGGATTTGGGCGCCTCTTTCCTGCCGGCGGCCTCTTTCTTGGCAGCCGAAGGCTTCTTCGCCCCCACCTGTACCAGCGGCTTGTCGCCGACCGTCGGAGGCGGGCCGGCCGTTGTGGCCGGGGCGGTGGTGCCTTGGGCAAACGCCGCGGCCGGATACAGGATCGCCAGCGCCAGGATCATCTTTCTCATGTCAGTTCGCTCTCGAATGCGTGGTTCGCCGGATCGGTCCCCACCGAAATGGCGCGCTCGGAGAGATTCGAACTCCCGACCCTCGGAATCGAAATCCGATGCTCTATCCAGCTGAGCTACGAGCGCTTTTGTTTTAACTATTTGATATAGTTCAGTTTTTATCACAGTAAGGTCGGTGGATTGTGGTTTTCCATGTTGCGTGTGTTGCAAAGAATTCCCCTTTAGTTTCAAGGGCTGTCCCCGACTGCCGGTAACTCCACGCGACATGAACGCGACATTTCGGTGTGGGTGTTAGCATTCACTTGGCATGGGGAAAAGAGCACCGAACATCTTAGGCCTGCCGCCCGTAGATTGGATTGCAGGTGATTCGCGATGATCGACAAACGCCCCAGACCAGACAACCCATTTCCGACGCGCCCTGAAGACGTGCTCAATAAGGGCATCCGGGCCAGTGTCGGCGCGCTACCCGAGCGGTGGCGAGCCAATGTGTCGACCATCGGCAATTGCTAGGAAGCCGCCCTTCAGAAACGGGAGCATGTCATCGAACATCCGCTCCAGATCGCGGGAGCGCACGCTTCCCTTTGAAAGGCGTTCAATGCGTCCGCTTTCCGCACATGCGACCAGCATCGTCCCCACCGTGAAGTGGAAGCAGTTGTAGATGGCTACCGCGCTAGCATGGGGCAGGGTTCTGATCAGTTCGTTGATGTACTCTTCGGCTACGCTGTCGTAATTCTTGCTGATGATGGGGCCCCATCGCAAAGAGTTCGCCAGGCGCGCGACAAGTTGGGCATAGTTCTTCCAACCTTCGCCGTGCCGGCTCGATCTCTCGATGAACGGCCAAACGTATCCTTCGATCAAGAGTTCCAGCGGGATCGGTCCGCCGCGGGCGTCGTTCCGATAGCGCTCTAAAGCGTTGAGGCGCAGTTCGCCCATCACCGCCGCACGCCGTTCGATAACCTTCTCGAACAAGCTCTCTTTCGGTCCGAAATGATGCGCAATGTTGGCGAGCTGAACGTCGGCCTCGGCGGCGACGTCGCGGAGCGCGGTGCCATCATAGCCTTTGTAGGCGAACACCCGCTCGGCCGCGTCGAGTATCCGTTCCCGGGTCCCGTCGGCGCTTGGCCGCTGGATTGCGCCCGAAAGCGCGGGCTCCGGCGTGGATCGCTTGCGGGACGCGGCGCCGCCTGGCTTCTTCACGGCCTATTCCATTGAAATAATTGAACGATCGATCAAGTCGATTGCGGGTTCGATTTCTGCAGGTTGCTCCGGATAATACCCAAGCAGATTTGGATGTCCATCAGTCTTGACTCACTTATCAAGAAGAAATAATTGATCATATGTTCAAATAAATCCTAGGGAGGATCAGCCGTGAAAAGGGAAGTCGAGTTTCGAAGTGAAGGAACGCTGGTACGCGCAACGCTCGTTCTCCCGGATGCAGCGAGGGGCCCCGTACCGGCCGTGGTGATGGGTGGTGGCTGGTGTTACGTCAAAGAGATCGTGATGCCGCACTACGCCAAGGCGATCGTCGCCGCCGGCGCCGCCGTCTTGATGTTCGACTACCGGCACTCGGGCGCGAGCGAGGGTGAACCCCGTCAGTTGATCGACCCGGCCAGACAGATCGAAGATTTCAAGAACGCGGTCACGTTCGTGTCCGGCCTTCCCGAGATTGATGCAGACCGCATCGGCGTCTGGGGTATTTCGTACGCTGGCGGTCACGTGCTGGCGGTCGGTGCCACCGACCCTCGCGTCAAATGCGTCATCTCGAATATTCCGGTCGTCGACGGATATGAGAACATGCGTCGCGTCCATGGGTCGACGCGCTTCAACGACCTTCAGAAGCTGATCATGGAGGACCGGGTTGCTCGCGCGCGAGACGGCAACGCCGGAGGGCGCATGCCGATGTCGTCGCTCAAGCCGTCCGATGAGCTTTCGACTTGGCCGTTCGCGCTGATTCACGAAATCTTCCACGATATCAAGGAGCGGGAAGCGCCCCTCCATGAGCATTGGAGCACGATCTCGTCGACCGAGATGCTGATGTCCTACAACGTCTTCCCGTTCGCCGAACGGATCTACAACACACCGGTGATGATGGTCGTGGCAGAGGGCGACGAAATCACGCTGTGGGATCTGGAGATCAAGGCGTTCAATTCGATTCCGTCGTCGCAGAAAGAACTGGTCGTGATCCCGCATGTCTCGCACATGAGCCTTTACTCGCAACAGACTGATCTGCAGATCGCCGGTGCCGCGGCCGCCAGGTTCGTCCGCAAACACCTGGTCGAGAAATCGAAGGCCACAGCGGCGCGTGCCGCCTGACAGCGGACGGAGGAGCGCGCGCGTTCCGAAGGCAGCGCGGCGGTAATGCATGCTGAGTTCCAGGTCTGGTCGGGCAGTTGCGAAAGATGTCGGAGACGAACTTGGTTCCAAAGATCGACGCAATCATCGCCGGCAAGTCGCGCGCGCGCCAGGAAGTTCAGACTTGGGAAGATCGCCGCGCATCAGCGGTGATGCGTAAGCTTTCCGTAGACGGCTCCAATATGTCCCGTTTGGAGAGACGACGCGCGCTGCTCGCACGCAAGCTGGCGTTGGGCCATAGCGGCATTCGAGAAACCTTGCGACGGGAGCTGAGTTGGTCGGCGCGAATTGCGCGATTGACGGCTACACTGTCCGGCGGGCGGCGAAAACTCAGCGCTTGCGACCTCGTCGTTGGACGCGGTTCGGCCGACGCATTTTGCGAGTGGTTTCGAGAGCGAACGCGACAAGGCGATGAACCGCCGATGCTTGATGCCTGTCCGGATCACTACATCATCGCAACTGGTTCCGACGGGAAGCAGGTTGTCGTGGAGACGACGGGAGGCGCGCCCTTCGCCTCAGAATTCGTCATTGACTATTCCGATAGCCGCGGCATCCAAACTGCACTCGACCCGACGTGTCCTTTTCGAATCGTCGGCACGGCGAGACTCAAGGATGGCGTCAGTGTCGGTGGTGTTTGCCATCAGTTCAGACAAGAAGGAGAGGGATTCCGAGCGAAATTGAGCGTCGAATTCCCCGTGATGGTCCTCCCATATATGATTGCGGAACATCGCTGGCATTTGGCAGCTGAGTTTTCCAATTGGATCGAAACGGCTAGTGCCTCATGAGCGATGCAGTGCGAGGCCGGAGGCGTTGGAAAGCAAGCGCACGTCGCCGGCGCGCAATGGCAAAGGGATTTCCTCGTGGCCAATCGGCTCACTTCGTTTGCGCTATCTACTCCTTTGCCGCAATCCAAATTCCTGGATCCGAGTTCTTGCGAATATGATTGAACAAGAAATCCGTGAAGACCCTGATTTTGGCCGGCAGCCGGACGCGGTTCTGGTAGGCGATGTTCATCGCGAGCAGCGGCAGCTCCCAGTCCATCAGTACGGGCACGAGGTTGCCGGCCGAAATGTCGTTATGCACGATGTAGAGCGGCTGAATCAGGATGCCGAGGCCCCCGAGAGCGGCGCCGCGGATCACTTGGCCGTCATTGCTGTCGAGCGTCGGCGCGATACGGACAATCTGCGTCGCGCTGCCCTTGCTGAGCCGCAGCGAGTAGGGATCGTTTGCGAGGTTGTAGATAAGCATGTCGTGGCGCGCGAGGTCGGCTGGATGTTCCGGCCGGCCGTGGCTCGCAAGATAGGACGGGGCTGCCGCCAGCACGCGTCGCATCTGGCCGATGCGTCGGACGATGATGTTGGAGTCCGGCTCCTGCTCCCTCGTACGGATGGCGACGTCGATGCCAGCCTCGATGAAATCGGGATAGCGGTTGGCGGCGATGATCTGAACGCCGAGGTTTGGATAGAGCGCGCGAAACGCGGGCAGCATCGGCGCTATGTAGATCATCGCGAACGACAGCGAACTCGTGACGCGCAGCATACCCTTCGGCGACAGCGCGCGGTCGCTCACCGCGTCCTCGGCTTCCGCGAGTTCGTTCAGCAGCGTGCTGCAACGCTGCAGAAACTCCTGCCCTGCTTCCGTCAGCCATTGCCGGCGCGTGTTGCGCTCGATCAGGCGGACCGCAAGCCGCTCCTCCAAGGCACTGAGGTGACGGCTCGCTGCCGCGTTCGACATTCGCAATGTCTCGGCGGCCCTGGAGAGACTGCCGAGTTCGGCCGTCTTGGAGAAAACCTCAAGCTGCAGCAGTCGGTCCATTGTTGCTCAAATCGGAAAAGAGACTTACAAAGTTTGTTCTTTATTTCCGCGTGGCGCAAGACAAAATACGCCCAACAAGTAAGCGACAGGCGAGGAAATCAAGGAAATGTCGGGTCCGATCAAGCACATCGTGATGTGGAGGCTGCGCGGAGAAACGCCCGCAGAGCAAGCTGCGGCCCGGACAAAGGTCAAGACCCTCTTCGAGGGCCTCAGGGGGCGGATCGACGGTCTCACTTGCATGGAAGTCGGCGTCGACGTCAGCGATGTCGATTACGCCTGCGACGTGGTTCTGGTCTCGGAATTTACCGACAGCGCTGCCCTAAAGGCCTATGCGACCCATCCGGAACATCTGCGCGTGCGGGAGGAGCTTGGCGACTTGCGGATTGGCCGTTTTCAGGTCGATTATCCCATCAAAGAGACCGGCGCATGATCGGTTCGTTCACCTTTGAAAATCTGCCTTGCCGTGTCGTGTTCGGCAGCGGGACGCTTAGTGTGGCCAAGGCGGAAATCGAACGGTTCGGCGGTAAGCGCGCGCTGGTGCTGACGACGCCGCAGCAGGAGGCGCAAGGTAAGCACCTCGGCGCGGCACTCGGCCCGCTCTATGCGGGAATCTTCTCCGGAGCCACTATGCATACGCCGGTCGAGGTGACCGAGCAGGCGCTTACGGCGATGAAGTCATACGAGGCTGACTGCGTCGTATCGCTTGGCGGCGGATCCACAACGGGTCTCGGCAAGGCGTTGGCCTTACGCACTGGCATCAATCAGCTCTGCATTCCCACCACCTATGCCGGCTCGGAGATGACGCCGATCCTCGGCGAAACAAAGGCCGGGCTCAAGACCACGGTACGCGACCCGGCGGTGCTACCGGAGACGGTGATCTACGACGTCGACCTGACGCTGACGCTGCCCGCGGGATTAGCCGCCACCTCCGGCATCAACGCGATCGCGCATGCGGTGGAGGCGCTCTACGCCCGCGACACCAATCCCGTAATCTCGCTCATGGCCGAGGAAGGCATCCGGGCACTCGCCGGCGCACTGCCCGCGATTGCCGCCAAGCCTGAGGATCGGGCGGCCCGCAGCGAAGCGCTCTACGGCGCTTGGCTGTGCGGCGTGTGCCTTGGGACCGTCGGCATGGCGCTGCATCACAAGCTCTGCCACACGCTCGGCGGCACGTTTGATCTCCCGCATGCCGAGACGCACACCATCGTGCTGCCGCATGCGCTGACCTACAACGCGCCAACGGTGCCTGAAGCGATGGCGCGGATCTCGCGCGCGACCGGCACCGCGGATGCGGCGCAAGGTCTCTATGATCTCGCCAAGCGGCTCGGCGCAAAACTGGCGCTGCGCGACATCGGCATGCCCGAAGCAGGCATTGACAAGGCGGCCGACCTCGCCGTGACCAATGCCTACTGGAATCCGCGTCCGCTCGAGCGCAACGCCATCCGCGACCTGATCGCCCGCGCATGGGCCGGCGATCCGCCGGTCACGACAAAAGCGGCGGCCTGATCGACATGCGGCGAACCCTCATCAAATCCGCGACGATCATCAGCATGGATGATGGGCTCGGCGATTTCGTTGCCGGTGATCTGCTGGTGGAGGGTAATCGTATCGTCGATCTGCGCCCGGAAATTGACCTTGGCAGCGGCGCGATTGAGACCGAGATCCTGGACGGTGAGGGACGCATCGTCATACCCGGCTTGATCAACGCCCATATGCACACCTGGCAGACGGCGTTACGGGGCTTTGCCGCCAATTGGACGCTCCCGGAATATTTCCGCCGCATGCATGCGGGGCTCGCGACCGTTTTCCGGCCCGACGACATCTACATCGCGACGCTGGTCGGCGCGCTGAACCAGATCAATAGCGGCGTCACCACGCTGGTCGACTGGTGCCACAACAATCCGACACCTGATCATACCGACGCCGCGGTGCGCGGCCTGATCGAGAGCGGCATCCGCGCCGCCTTCTTCCACGGTTCGCCGAAGCCTGAGCCCAAGCCGGGCGAGCCGCACTTCTCAGAGATGCCGCACCCGCGCCGCGAGGTGGAGCGGTTGCTGGCAGGCCCCTTTGCCGACCAGAACGGTCTCGTCACGCTTGGGCTTGCCATTCTCGGCCCGCATTACTCGACGCTGGATGTCGCGATGCATGATTTCCGCCTGGCGCGGGAATTCAACCTGATCGCATCGATGCATCAGGGCGGCGGCCCCGCAAAGACACTCGGCGGTTGGGAGAAGCTGATCGAGGCCGGCCTCGTCGGCCCGGGCGTCAACATTGTCCATGGCAATGACCTGCCAGACGATCTCCTGCAGCGCCTCGTCGATCTCGGCGTGTCGTTCTCGGTGACGCCGGAGAACGAGATGATCCAGGGCCACGGCTTTCCGATCACCGGGCGGCTGCTCCAGCGCGGCGTTCGTCCCACGATCGGCATCGATCTCGAATCCGTGCTGGCCGGCGACCTCTTCTCGGCCGGACGCGTCGCGCTGTCGATGCAGCGCGCGCTCGACAATGCGGAGGCGCGCAAGACCGGCGGAACCATTCCGGCGACGACCACAATCCCCGTACGCGAGGCGCTGCGCTGGGTGACGACCGAGGGCGCGCGCATGCTCGGCCGCGAGGATCAGATCGGCTCGCTCACGCCGGGGAAGCTGGCCGATCTCGTCATCATCAATGCGTCCGACCTCAATCTCTTTCCGGTGCACGATCCCGTCGCCACCGTCGTGATGCAGACCAGCCTCGCCAATATCGAGGCTGTCATGATCGGCGGCAGCTGGAAGAAGCGGAACGGCCGGCTGCTGGTTGACGGGCTGGATCACAAGAAGGAGCTGCTGGCGCAATCCGGCCGGCGGCTGGTGCAGGACATCGAACGACAGGAACGCGCCGCCTGAGGCGCCAATGGACAACTTGAATGACAGAAGCTTCCAAAAACGTCGCCTTTATCGGAATCGGCAAGATGGGCCTGCCGATGGCAGTACTGGTTGCCAAGGCCGGCTTCGCCGTCACCGCCTTCGACCAGAGCGCCACGCGACTTGCTGAAGCGCGCGCGCAAGGCATTTCTAGTGCGGCCTCGCCTTTCGAAGCCGTGAGCGGCAAGGCCGCCGTGATGACGTCCTTGCCGGATGATGCGGCCTTGCGCGCAGTCATGCTGGGCCCGACCGGCCTAATTGATGCGATGGCGCCGAAGGCCGTCCTGATCGAGACCAGCACCGTCAGCGCGGAGGCCTCTGCCGAGGTCGCCACGGCCGCACAGGCGCGCGGTCTCGCTTACCTGCGTGCGCCAGTGTCCGGAAATGCCAGCATCGTCCATACGGGCGCGCTGTCCTGCTTCGTCTCCGGCCCGAAGGACGCCTTCGACAGCGCCAAGCCGCTATTCTCTGCCTTCACGCGCGCGCAGACCTATCTCGGGCCGAGCGAGGAAGCGCGCTACGCAAAACTCGCGGTCAATCTGATGATCGCGGTCTCGGCCGCGATGATGGCCGAAAGCCTCGCTCTGGCACGCAAGGGCGGCATCGGCTGGCAGGACATTTTGAAGGTGCTGGACGACAGCGCGATCGCTTCGCCCATGGTGAAGTACAAGACCGCGCCGCTTCGAACCCGCGATTTCGAGTCGTCGTTCTCCTGCAAACAGATGGCAAAGGACCTCGACCTCATCCTCGGTGCAGGCCATGCCGTCGGCGTGCCGCTGCAGCTTGCCGCGCAGGTGCGCGAAACCTACGGCGCGCTGGTCGCGCAGGGCGACGGCGAGACTGACTTCATCGCAACCGTCAAGCATCTTGAACGGCTGTCCGGCCTTGGCGAGCCCAAACTGTGATCGAGGGAGGCACAATTGCGTAACTTCAACGAAAACACGATTACCGATGCAGCGCTCGAACGCATCGCCGGCACAACCGATCCGCGCGTCAAGCAAGTCAGCGAGGCGCTGGTCCGGCACCTCCACGCCTTCGTGCGCGAGATCCGCCCGACCCAGACGGAATGGGAATACGGCATCGACTTCCTGACCCGCACCGGACACATGTGCGACGACAAGCGCCAGGAGTTCATCCTGCTGTCGGATACGCTCGGCGTGTCCATGCTGGTCGACGCGATCAATCATCCGGTGCCGGAAGGCGCGACCGAAACGACTGTGCTCGGTCCGTTTTTCGTCCAGGCCGCTCCCGAGAAACAGAACGGCGACGACATCTCCGGCTCGATGGAGGGCGATCCCATGATCGTCACCGGCTCGGTTTCGACCGTCGATGGGCGACCGCTCGCGGGCGCCGTGGTCGACGTCTGGCATTCCGACAATGATGGCTATTACGACGTGCAGCAGCTCGACGACATCGGCGATCTGGCGATGCGCGCGCGGTTTCGCACCGACACCAATGGCCGTTTCCATTTCTGGTCGATTAAGCCGGCGGCCTACCCGATTCCGCATGACGGGCCGGTCGGCGACATGCTGGAAGCGCAGGGGCGTCATCCCTGGCGACCTGCACACGTGCACTTCATGATCTCGGCTCCCGGTTTCGAGCAGCTCGTGACGCACGTGTTCGTAGCCGGCGATGAATATCTCGACTCCGACGTGGTTTTCGGCGTCAAGGACAGCCTGATCCGAGATTTCGCGCGCTGCCCGCCCGGTCGCGCGCCGGATGGACGCGTGATGGACGCAAAGTATTTCCATCTCAACTATGATTTTGGTCTGAAGCAAGTAGCGAGCAGCGCGTAGGCAGCCTGAGCCGAAGATGGCGAAACGGACCGACAAGAGTCCGCACAAGAACATAGACGGAGAGAAACCATGGGACCGCGGGTCAGCACAGCCGAATTGGCTGAACGCCTTGCAAACTTGATCGGCCCGCGCGCGAGCGTGGCGCGGGGCGTGCTGGATCAGCACGGCCAGAGCGAATCCTATTACCGCGCGCTGCCGCCGGACATCGTTGTCTTTCCGGAGACGACGCAGGAGGTCGCAGAGATCGTCAAGCTCTGCGCCAACGCGGGCATGCCGATCGTGCCGTTCGGCGCCGGTACCTCGCTGGAAGGCAATGCGGCCTCGGTCGAGGGCGGCGTCTGCTTCGACTTCGCACGCATGAACAAGGTTCTGGCGGTGCATGACAGCGACATGAATGTCGTAGTTCAGCCCGGCATTACACGAAAACAGCTCAACGCAGAGCTCCGCGGCACCGGCCTGTTCTTCCCGATCGATCCCGGTGCGGATGCGTCGATCGGCGGCATGAGCTCGACGCGAGCGTCCGGCACCATGGCAGTACGCTACGGCACGATGAAGGATAACGTCATGGCGCTTGAAGTGGTGTTGGCGGACGGGCGGGTGATCCGCACCGGCAAGCGCGCCCGCAAATCCTCCGCCGGCTATGACCTGACGCGGCTGTTCGTCGGCGCGGAAGGCACGCTCGGCCTCATCACCGAAATCACCCTGAAACTGCATCCACTGCCCCAGGCGATCTCGGCCGCGGTCTGCAGCTTCGACACCTTGCACAACGCGGTGGATACGGCTATCGCCGTGATCCAGGCGGCCATTCCTGTGGCACGCGTCGAGCTCCTCGACGACGTCATGATGCGCGGCATCAATGCCTACTCCAAGCTCGGTTATCGCGAGGCGCCGACGCTGTTCTTTGAATTCCACGGCTCGGAGACGTCTGTTGCGGAACAGGCCGAGCTGGCACAGGCGATTGCCACCGAATTTGGCGGCCGCGGCTTTGAGTGGGCCAAGGCGCCGGAAGACCGCAGCCGGCTCTGGCATGCCCGTGATAACACGCTCTATGCGGGTCTCGGCCTGCGGCCCGGCGCGCGCGCCGTCATCACCGATATCTGCGTCCCGATCTCGCGGCTCGCCAAATGCCTGACGGACACGCGCCGCGATGCGGATGAACACGGTTTTACAGCGCCAATTGTAGGCCATGTCGGCGACGGTAATTTTCATATGTTGATCCTTGTCGATCCGGCAAAGCCCGGGGAGATCGACAGCGCCAAAGCGCTCCAGGCCCGCATGGTTGCCCGCGCCATCGCGATGGACGGTACCTGCACCGGCGAGCATGGCATCGGGCTCGGCAAGATCGACTTTCTCGCCGACGAACTGGGTGAGGCTGTCGACGTGATGCGGTCGATCAAGACGGCGCTCGATCCGAACGGATTGATGAATCCCGGCAAGATCTTTGCGGGGGTACGCCCATGAGCACGGCATTGAAGATGGCCGTTCAGAGTTCCGACGAGCAATCCGCAACGCCGCTGCTCGAGCTACGCGGCATCAGCAAGGAGTTTCCAGGCGTCAAGGCGCTGGATGACGTGTCCTTTGCCCTCTACCCCGGCGAAGTGCACATGCTCCTAGGCGAGAATGGCGCGGGCAAGTCGAGCCTTATGAAGGTTCTGTGCGGCGCCTACAGGGCTGACGACGGCGAGTTCTTCTACAAGGGCGAGAAGGTCGCGATCGCCTCGACTGCGGATGCGCAGAAGCTCGGCATCGCCGTGATCTTCCAGGAATTCTCGTTAGTTCCGTATCTGGATATTGCGCAGAACATTTTCCTAGGCCGCGAGCCGAAAGGCCTCATTCCCGGTACCATCGACCGCCGCAAGATCCTGGCCGACGCGAAGCGCGTACTGGATTCGATCGGCTTCGCCATCGATCCCTCCGTCACGGTAAATACCCTCGGAGTGGCGCAGCAACAGATGGTCGAGATCGCGAAAGCGATCAGCCAGAACGCGCGCATCCTGGTCATGGATGAACCCACCGCAGCGCTCTCCGATCGCGAGACCGAGCTGCTGTTTGCGCTGATCACGCGGCTGAAGGCCGATGGCGTGTCCATCGTCTATATCTCGCACCGCATGGCCGAGGTGTTCGCGCTCGGCGACCGCATCACGGTTCTGCGCGACGGCCGCCGCATCGATGGCGTTCGCCCGGCCGACGTCACGCCAGACCAGCTGGTCCGCATGATGGTCGGCCGCACCGTCGATATGACCTATCCGCGCAATTTTGCCGAACGGCCTGGCGAGGTGCTGCTCCAGGTGAAGGGCGTAACCTCGCCGACCGGAATTTTCGACATCAACATCGAGGTGCGTCGGGGCGAGATCGTCGGCCTCTGCGGCCTGGTCGGGTCGGGCCGCAGCGAGGTCGCACGCGCCATCTTCGGCGCTGATCCGACGACATCTGGCGAGATCATCTTTGACGGTAAGCCGATCTCCGGCGAGCCCGACGTCGCCGCCCGGCACGGCATTGCCTTGATCCCTGAAAGCCGAAAGAGCGAGGGCCTCGCGCTGCTTCGCTCCGTCGGCGACAATCTCGTGGTCTCGGCGCTTCGAAAGCTGTTTCCGAGAGGTCTATTCGATCCGCGAAGCAGCCAGCGCACGGCCGACGGTTTGATCCGGCAGCTCCGCATCGCGACCCCAAGTGCGCGTCAAGCCGTCGGTCTGCTGTCCGGCGGCAACCAGCAGAAGGTTGTGATCGGCAAGTGGCTTGCGGCCGGGGCAAAGCTCTTCATCTTCGACGAACCGACACGCGGCGTTGACGTCGGTGCCAAATCGGAAATCTTCGCGCTGATCGACCGCCTTGTCGGCGAAGGTGCTGCCGCGCTGATGATCTCATCGGAGCAAGTAGAGATCTGCCACGTCTGCGACCGCGCCTATGTGATGCGTGAAGGTCGAATCGCCGGCCACCTGTCACGAACCGAATTGACCGAGGAGAACATCGTGCGAATGGGGATGCATCATGCGTGAAGCCGCGGTCGTTTCACAATCCAATCCGTTACAGCGCATTCCTGGTGTCGCTTTCGTGCTGGTCGCGCTGATTGCCGTGTTCGGTGCTGTCGCGCCGGGCTTCCTCTCGGTCGCCAATCTTTCCAACGTGCTGGTGCAGTCGACCATCCTGACCATGCTCGCGCTGCCGATGACGCTGATCATCATGACCGAAGGACTCGACCTCTCAATGGGCGCAGTCCTGACGCTCACCTCGCTCTGCGTCGCCATCGTATCAGTGGCGACCAAGTCAATGCTGCTCGGCCTTGGCGCCGGCGTCCTCGTGGGCGTCGCCTTCGGCGCGGTCAATGGCTCGCTGGTCGCGATCCTCGGCATTCCGCCGTTCGTGGCAACGCTGGGCACCCTCGGCGTGGCACAAGGCCTGTCACTCATTGTCTCCGACGGCCAAAGCGTGGTCGGCATCCCCCACAGTGTGCGTGATATCTACTCGTCGAAACTCCTTAGCGTGCCAGTACCGATCGTGATGGCGCTGGTAACCTACGCTGCATTTCACGCTCTGCTCTACCACACACGCTTTGGTACCTACATTTTCGCGCTCGGCGGAAATCGTGAAGCGCTGAGATTTGCCGGCCTTTCGCCCAACAAGCTTCTGATCGCGGTCTATGCGCTCGGCGGCATGATGGCCGGTATCGCAGGGCTTCTCATGACCGCGCGCATGAACTCGGGGCACCCGACCGCAGGCCTTGGGCTGGAATTCGACGCGATCGCGGCAGTCGCGGTCGGCGGCACCTCGTTCGAGCGCGGCAATGGCTGGCTGCTCGGCACCGTGCTTGGCGTTATCGCCGTCGGGGTACTGCGCAACGGGCTCAACCTCATCTCGCTGCCGTCCTCGGTGCAGGTCGCGAGTGTCGGCATCCTCGTCATTGTCGCGCTGTTCCTGGATGGTCTACGGAGCCGGTCATGACCAACATCACCAAAGAGGCCATTGCGCCGCCGCGATCTTTCCTGTCGCAGGACGCAATCCAGCTGTTCTATCGACTCCTCGCGGCACTCCTGATCTGCGCCGTGCTCGCCGCCGTCAGCGACTCCTTCCTGAGCCTTGGCAACATCCTCAACGTCCTCAGGCAGGCGAGTTTGACCTTTTTCATCGCCTCGGGCCTGACGCTGGTCGTGCTCACCGCCGGCCTCGACCTCTCGGTAGGCGCCAATGTCGCGCTCTCCGCCTGCATTGCCGGCACGGTGATCCACAAGACCGGCTCACCGGCCCTCGGCATTCTCACCGGACTTGCCTGCGGCGGCATCGTCGGGCTCCTCAATGGCGTCATGGTCACGGCGCTGCGTATCCCCTCGTTCATCGCCACCTACGGCATGCTCTGGGTGCTGAACGGACTAACGTACTGGTACATGGCCGGCGAAACCATCCATGGCTTCCCCGCAGGATTCCGCCAGATCGGCAGCGGCTACCTATTCGGCCTACCCATTCCGGTCTATCTGCTGCTGGTGTTCCTTGCGATCGGCACGCTATTCGCACAGCGGACGATATGGGGACAGCAAATTTACGCGATCGGCGCCAATCCCGTCGCCGCGCGTCTCTCTGGCATTCCGGTCGCACGGCGGCTGCTGCTTGTCTATGCTGTCTCCGGCACGATGGCGGGACTCGCCTCGATCATCTTCCTGTCGCGGTTGAATTCGGCCGAGGCCGATATCGGTGAGAGCCTGACTCTGCCGGCGATTGCGGCCGTGCTGATCGGCGGCACCTCGCTGTTTGGCGGCGTCGGCACCATGTTCGGCACCTTCATCGGCGCGCTGATCCTGACGCTGGTGCTGAACGGCATGAACCTCCTGTCGGTGAGTGCCAATTGGCAGCCGCTCGTTACAGGTATCATCGTCGTTGTCGCCGTTTGGCTGGACATGAAGACCGGCCGCCGGACGCAATGAGTTCTCGAGCAATCCAACAAACCAGACGAGGGATGGAGATAACATGAAACAGAAACTGAGCTACCTGGCACTGCCGCTGATCTTGGCGGCTGCATTCACGACGCAGGCGCGCGCCGACGGCGAGACCATCGCCGTCTTCACCAAGAACCAAACCAACCCGTTTTTCCAGACTGTACGCGTTGGCGCCGACAACATGGCGAAATCACTGAACGCCAAGACGCTGCAATACATCCCCACCAAGCCGGACTCGATCCCCGAGCAGCTCAGCCAGATCGAGGACGTCGTGGTGAAGAAACCGAGCGCCATCGTCTTCACGCCGGTCGACTACAAGGCGATGGTTCCTGGGGTCGAGAAGATCAACGACGCCAAGATCCCGGTCGTCAACATCACCGACCGTTCGGCCGGCGGCAACTTCGTCTCGTTCGTCGGCGCTGATGACTACAGCCTCGGGTTGGAGACGGCGCGCTATCTACTGAAGACGCTCGGCGGCAAGGGCAACATCGTTATCATTGAAGGCGTCAAGGGCTCGCTGACCAATATCGATCGCGTGCGCGGCTTCAACGACGCGCTGAAGGAAAATCCGGGCGCAAAGCTCTTGGCGTCACAGCCTGGCAATTACCAGCGGCTGCAGGCGCTCCAGGTGATGGAGAACCTGACGCAGTCCAATTCACAGATCGACGGCGTGCTTGCCGCCAACGACGCCATGGCAATCGGTGCGATCGAGGCGCTCGATGGCGCCAATCGCAAGGCGCAGGTGATTGGTATCAACGGTACAAAGGAAGCGATCGACGCCATCAAGACCGGCAAGCTGCTCGCAAGCGGTGACTATAATGGCTTCACGCAAGGTTGCCTCGGCACGATGATGGCAATCCGAAACCTGCGCGACCAGCCCGTCGTCAAGGAGATCGTGTTGAAACCGACCGTCATCACCAAGGACAATTTCCAGCCCTTCGATGTGCCGCTGGAACAGCGGTCCTGCCCGACCTTCGAGGAAGCCGGCAAGCTCGGCAGCAACTAAGCCCCACATGCTCATCAAACCCCGGACGGCCGTTCGCGGCGGCCGTCTCATTTTCAGATTGGAGTTCTCATGCTGTTTGCCATTCACGCCCTCGATCGCGAGGGCGCGCTCCCGACTAGGCTCGCCAACTACGACGCGCATAAGGCCTTCCTCGGCGACACTTCGCGCTTCGGCGTCAAGATCGTAATGTCCGGTCCGCTCGTCTCCGACGACGGCGAGGGGATGATCGGCAGCCTGTTCCTGATCGAGGCTCCCGGCCGTGCCGAAGTTGAAACGTTCAACCGCGCGGATCCCTTTGCCGCTGCAGGAATCTGGGAGAAGGTAACGATAACTGGGTTTATACGTCGGCAGGGCTGAGGAGCTTTGAATGCACGGGCGAGGGTACTCAGGATCGTCAGGGCGCCGAGTCGGCGTGGCACGCAGACAAGGTTACGCTGAACTCTGACCGTGCTGATTGACCGCATGTCGATACCACGGCTGACAGCCGGCAAGTCCCACCAATCATGCCTTGGCGATTAGCGGCCATCTTGAATGACTGTGTCGTGGGGGCCTCGCCGGGGGTGTTGTCCTAGGAATAGGGACGCAATGAATCAGAAGCAGCTCGATTATTTCATTCGCATCGCCGAGCTTGGCAGCTTTCGCAGGGCCTCTGAGGCGCTGAGGATCGCCCAGCCCGCGCTGACGCGCCAAATCCAGCGGCTTGAGCAAGATCTGGGCGTGCAGCTCTTCTTCCGGGGAGGGCGCGGGATCATCCTTACCAACGCCGGTGAGCTGTTGCTGGAGCGTGCCCAATTTATCCAGCGACAGACAGAGCAGGCCATGGCTGATGTCCGCTCCGAGGGCAGCGTTCCGCGTGGCTCGGTATCGCTGGGTGTTCCCGGATCGATCGCGAACGTTTTGTTCAAGCCGCTCGTTGAGACGTATCTGCGACTTTATCCTGGTGTGCGTCTGCGGCTTTACGATGGTGTCGCCCACCTTCGTGACCAACTCTTGTCCGGGGTGCTTGATCTCGCAATTCTGCCGACAGGCCGCGTGCTGACCGAGGCGGGCATCGGCAGCGTCACACTGGTGCGCGAGCAGGTCTATCTTGCGGGTCCCCCTGGTGAGTTCGCCGTTGGGTCGAATTGCATGCTGGCTGACGTGGTGCGGCTGCCACTGGTTGCGGCGGGCGGTGCAAGTTCGATGACCGCCAGGCTTGAGGCTAGTGCGCTCAGCGTTGGACAGGAGCTCGAGTTCAGAGTTGAAACTGAGAATCTCCCCGTCCTAAAAGAATTGATCCGCGCAGGCATCGGCTATTCGGTGTTACCCTATTGCGCCGTTTGCGGAGACGACGAGCGGGGTTACCTCTCTTTGTGCCGAGTCGAGGACTGTAGTCTGGATCGTGTACTCGGATGGCGAACCGACCGTCCGTTAACGCCGGCTGTTCGAGCCATGGTGACGCTGATCCGTGAGCAAGTCGAGAAGCTGAAGCAACAGGGCGCCTTCGGCCGGTGCGACTGAGCACTCTTGGCGATGCTCGCCATCAGCCTCTGATCCAAGGCGATGCCAAAGAGGCATCGGTCAAATAGTCATTAAGTATTGGATTACGACATCAGACACCCATAGCGTCTCCTCGACAAGGCAAAGGGACTGCCTGGACCTTCTGAGGCAAGTCTAGAGCTGAAACCGCCAGAAATCTCCGTGCATGTAGATGGGAAATGGCGAGCACAGGGCAGGAAAATGCTTGAAATCGCCGCGTCCAATGGCGTAGCCGGACTGCTTCACTAAAACTCTGATCCTGCGTCGGTACGCTGACAAAGCCAACTCCAACAAATCGAGATCATCATCGTGCTTCCGCGGGAGTGCGACCGTAGAGATGCGGATGGGAGGCTGAAATGACGACGAAGAGCGAAGTCCGCGACGGCATGCGGGTCGAATGGGATGTCGAAATTGAGATGCCCGACGGCGTCATCCTGCGTTGCGACATCTTCAGGCCGCTCGGTGAGGAGCTTGTTCCGGCGCTAATGACCTATGGTCCATATGGCAAGGGTCTTGCCTGGCAGGACGGTTACCAGACGGCGTGGGAAATCCTCGAGAGAGACAATCCTGACGCGGTCGCTAATACGTCGAACGTTTATCAGTGTTGGGAGGTACCCGATCCGGAGAAATGGGTTCCCGATGGTTACGCGCTCGTCCGTGTCGATTCCCGCGGAGCGGGGCGATCTGAAGGTTTCCTCGCTGTCAGCAGTCCGCAGGAGACGCAAGACATGTACGACTGCGTCGGGTGGCTCGCGCGCCAGCCCTGGTGCAGCGGCAAGATTGGAATGAACGGCATCTCGTACTACGGCGCTAACCAGTGGAGGGTTGCCGCCAAGCGCCCACCCCATCTTGCGGCAATCTGCATCTGGGAAGGTTATTCCGACAGCTATCGAGAAGCATCCCGTCACGGCGGTATATTCTGCACGTTCGGAAAGAACTGGTTCAATATCCAGGTTCTGACGCTCCAGCACGGGCTGGGCGATCGCGGCCGGCGCAGCCGCGTGACGGGTGAAACGGTTTGCGGGCCTGAAACTTTCACCGACGAAGAATTGGCACGCAATCGCGTTGTCAGTCGCGGCCTCCTCGCTCATCCACTAGAGGATGCCTCTCATCGCGCGGCAAACGGGGATCTATCGGCTGTAGAAGTTCCGCTGCTTTCAGCTGCGAACTGGGGAGGTCAGGGCCTGCATCTGCGCGGCAATGTCGAAGGTTATCTCGGGGCAGCCTCAAAGAAGAAGTGGCTTGCGTTTCACGGCGGCGCGCATTGGGCAGAGTTCTATACCGACTATGGCGTCGCCATGCAGAAGCGTTTTTTCGGCCACTTCCTCAAAGGGGAACGCACAGGCTGGGAGGATCAGCCTCCGATCCAGATGCAGATCAGGCGCCCCGGTGAAACAAAATTCGCCGTGCGGCATGAAAACGAGTGGCCGCTGGGCCGTACCCAATGGACGAAGTTTTACCTCGATTTCGAACGCATGGCGCTGACGATCGAACCGTCAAAAGTGGCGAGCAAGCTCGACTACCAGGCGATGGGCGAAGGATTGACTTTCAAGACGGCGCCATTCGAGACCGAAACCGAGATCACGGGACCGGTTGCGAACCGCCTGCTGCTCTCCTCGAAAACCGTCGACGCCGATGTCTTCCTTGTCCTGCGGCTGTTCGATACCGACGATCGCGAGGTCACGTTCTTCGGCGCGGTCGAGCCGCATGCACCGATAGGACAGGGCTGGCTGCGCGCGTCGCATCGGAAACTCGATCAAGCGAAGACGACGCCTTATCGTCCATACCATAGCCATGACGAGCTGCAGCCGCTCATACCTGACGTTCCGGTTCAACTCGATGTCGAAATTTGGCCAACCTGCATCGTAGTTCCGAAAGGCTATCGCATCGGCCTGACTGTTTTGGGGCGCGACTATGAATGGGACGGGGCTGCCGCGTTCCTGTCAACCGCGAAAAACATGCTGAAAGGCTCGGGCCCCTTCCTTCACGATGATCCGGAAGATCGTCCGTCAGACATTTTTGGAGGAACCAATACGCTTCACTTCGATCCCGGAAATCCGGCATTCGTGCTGCTGCCGGTTATTCCTTCGTCCGATGCCGCTCGCTGATCTTGTTGGCGGTCTCCGGACGAGGATTCACTGAAAACTCTGAAGCAAACGCGTGATCGACGATCCGAACAAGACATCTAGTCAGACGACGTATGGTCGCTCCGCCGCGCCACCCGTATTGAATGGGAGAATAATTCGATGATCCGTTTTACGTCCAAACTCGCCGCAATTGCGGCCGCCATCGTGTTGCTTGCGGAAAGTAGTGCGCTTGCCCAGACAAAGTACGATACCGGTGCGAACGACACCGAGATTAAGATTGGCAATACCGGCCCATACAGCGGCCCGGCTTCGGCTTATGGCATCGTCGGCAAGACCGAGGAAGCCTATTTCAGGATGATCAATGATCGGGGTGGCGTCAAAGGCCGCAAGATCAACTTCATTTCTTATGACGACACTTACAGCCCGCCCAAGACGGTGGAGCAGACCCGCAAGCTCGTAGAGAGCGATGAGGTGCTGTTGATCTTCAATCCGCTCGGCACGCCGACCCAGTCGGCGGTGCAGAAGTACATGAACGCGAAGAAGGTCCCGCAACTTTTCATCGCGTCCGGCGCCAGCAAGTGGGACGATGCCGGGCAATTTCCTTGGACTATGGGCTTTCAGCCGAGCTATCGCGCGGAGGCGCGAATTTTTGCCAAGTATATCCTGGCCAACAAGCCTGATGGCAAGGTCGCGGTGTTCTACGCGAATGACGATTTCGGCAAGGATTATGTCGCCGGGCTGAAGGATATCCTCGGCGACAACTCCTCAAGGATTATCATCGCCGAGGAAAGTTACGAGAACAGCGAGCCCAGCATCGACTCTCACATCGTCAAGCTGAAGGGCACCGGCGCCGACGTACTGGTCAACATCTCCACGCCGAAGTTCGCCGCGCAGGCCATCAAGAAGATGCATGAGATCGGCTGGAGGCCAATCCATTTGATGACCGACGCGTCAATTTCGATCGGTACGGTGATGCAGCCGGCCGGCCTCGATGCCTCTGAGGGTATCCTCTCGGCAGGCTTCCTGAAGGATGCGTCTGACCCGCAATGGAAAGATGATGCCGGCATGAAGAAGTTCATGTCTTTCGTTGAAAAGTACATGCCGGGCGCCAATGTCGCCGACTCAAATCTGGCTTACGGTTACACTGCCGCACAGACCATGGTGTATGTGCTCGAACAGTGCGGAGACGACCTTACCCGAGTCAACATCATGAAACAGGCGACCAGCATCAAGAACTTTGTTCCGGATATGCTGATCACAGGCATTCACGTCAAGACTAGTGCGGCGGACTTCGCGCCAATCGAACAACTCAAGATTATGAAGTTTTCGAACGGAAAATGGGATCTTTTCGGGGACGTGATCAGCGTCGAGACGGAACGCTAGAGGACGATCGAACAGGAGAACCTTCGCTACGCCAATATTACGTCGCATATACTGCCGCTCTGGGGTCTCTGATGATGGCGGGTTGAATGGATCGGATATGCCCGACGAACCTCTGCTTATGTAGCCCTCGGTGAAATGCGGGTGGCCTTCAGGCATGCTTTCGATGCTCAATTCGCGGTATCACCCCCGCATCGACCGGCCGATTAGGGCCGCCCCAAGGTCACACCGCCTATGCGCTATTGAGAACCCATGATCAGTTTGAAGACGTTGGCCGCTTTAGGTCAAAGACTTCGTGCCAATGACCGCTCTTGGCGGATTGTGTTGAGGAAGTCGGCGAACTAATCGTTCGGGATAGATCGAAGAGACAGGCGCGCGCGGGTTCTCTGGTGCTTTAAGCGGGTTTCAAAGCGGGCGGCAGGATCAGCTTTGCCAGCTTTCGGAGGTTCTGGGCGGTGGCCGCCAGGAGGAACTCGTCCCGAGCACCAAAGGGGCCTCTCAGCCTGAGGCGATCGAGGCGCAGGATACGCTTCAGGTGGGCGAACAGCATCTCGATCTTCTTCCGTTCACGCCGCGACGTCACGTAGGCCTCAGTCTTGGCGATATCGCGCGCGACGTCTCGGGCGTTCTCGTAAATTGAACGCGGGACCTTGCGAGCAGGCATTTTCGGACAACACCGTGGCTTCAGCTCGCAGCCGTCGCAGTCATACTTGCTGGCGCGATAGAGCAGTGTTGCTCCGTCGTTCACCAGAGTGCCGGTAGAGGTCAGCACCGTGCCGGCTGGACAGAGGTAGATATCGGCTTGCTGATCATAGTTGAAGTCTCCGCGCGAGAACGTCCCATCGTCGCGGGCCGACTTGTCGAACACTGGAATGTGCGGCTCGATCGCGCGCTCGTTGACCAGCCATCCCAGCATCTCGGCTGACCCGTAGGCACTGTCGGCGGCCAGGCGCTCGGGACAGAGCCCGAGGCGCTCTTCGGTGCGCTCAATCATTGTGCGTGCCGCACCGGCCTCGGCCTGCCGGATAGCTCGCGTCGCCTCGACATCGACGATGATCGCCGCCTTCAGGTCGATCAGATAGTTGTCGGCGTAGGCAAAGAAGGCATGTCCTTTGTGAGCGCCGGTCCATTGTGCGGCCGGATCCGACCTGGAGATGAACTTCGGTACCGTCTCGCTGGCTGCGCCCCAGGCAGCCTCATCCAGGGTATCGAGATATTCCCGGACGGATCGGCGCGTCCTGGCGATGGCCTTCCAGTCGACATCATCAGACCCGGCGGCAGAGCGCTGCTTGTTGGCATCGGCAGCAATCAGGCTGGCATCGACCGCAAAGGCAGCCCCGTCGACCAGCCCCTCGGCCATGCAGCGCCGGACCACGGTCTCGAACAGCTTTCGCAGCAGATCGCAATCGCGGAAGCGGCCATGCCTATTCTTGGAGAAGGTCGAGTGGTCCGGCACCTCGCCATCGAGCCCGAGCCGGCAGAACCAGCGGTAGGCGAGGTTCAGGTGCACCTCTTCGCACAGCCGCCGTTCGGAGCGAATGCCGTAGCAGTAGCCAACCAGCAACATCCGGACGAGCAGTTCGGGATCAATCGAAGGCCGGCCGGTCGAGCTATAAAATGGCGCCAGATGGCCTCGAACCTCTGACAAATCGACAAAGCGATCAATCGACCTCAGCAAATGGCCGGCCGGAACATGTCGCTCAAGTGAGAACTCGTAAAACAGTGCCGCCTGATCGACCTGCCGAGGACCCATCATCGACTCAAATCTCCACCCACTAAGGGGAAATGAATCAGCGATCTTCTTCGACTTCAACAGTCGAGTTTTTCAACACAATCGGCGCAAAGCGGACATCGGCCAAAGCTAATGTTAAGCGCTGTCATTCTTACGGCATTTGTCGAGTTGCAGCTTTCATCTGGAACGCCTTGGCCCTGATCGTAGTCATGAAGCTGACGAGCCGTTCCATGTAGAGATAGATCACCGGCGTTGTGTACAGCGTCAACAATTGTGAGACGCAGAGACCGCCGACGATCGCGATGCCGAGTGGACGCCGCAGTTCCGATCCGACACCGGTGCCGAGTGCCAGAGGCAGCGCGCCGAGCAACGCACAGAGCGTTGTCATGGTGATGGGCCTGAACCGCAGGATGCAGGCCTGGATGATGGCTTGCCTCGGCGACACCCCACCTCGCTCCGCCGTGAGCGCGAAATCGATCATCATGATGGCATTCTTCTTGACGATGCCGATCAGGAGAATGATGCCGACCAGGCCCATGACATCGAGCTGCCCACCCGCCAGCATGAGCGCTGCGAGGGCGCCGACGCCGGCCGACGGGAGCGTCGACAAGATCGTGAGTGGGTGCACCACGCTCTCGTAGAGAACGCCGAGCACGATGTAGACTGCTACCAAGGCGGCTAAGATCAGCAGGGGCTGAGTGGCCAACGAGGCTTGAAACGCCTGGGCTGTGCCCTGGAAGCCGGTTTTAATGGTAGGGGGCATGCCGATCCTTGTCTTCATCGTGTTCACGGCCGTTACCGCCTCTCCAAGCGCTACATTGGGCGCGAGATTGAAGCTGAGCGTGACCGAGGGGAACAGGCTCTGATGATTGATCGCCAGCGGCGCAACGGACGTGCCGACCTTTGCGAATGTGCTGAGCGGGATCTGCTTGCCGGCGTTGTTTCCGACATAGATGTTATCAAGCGCGCCGGTATCGACCCTGAACCTGGGATCGACCTCCATCACGATCTTGTGCTGGTCGAGCTGGGTGAAGATGGTCGCGACTTGCCGCTGACCAAATGCATCGTACAGCGTATCGTCGATCGCCTGGGGGGTGACGCCGAGACGGCTGGCCGTGTCGCGGTCGATCACGATGCTGGCGTGGGGGGCGGCTGACTGAAGATCGCTCGCGACATCGCGGATCTCAGGCAGCTTGCGCAGTTCGCCAGCCATGGTGTCGGCCCATTGATACAATTCGGGAAGATTGGGATCCTGCAGCGTGTACTGAAACTGAGTCTGCGTCATCCGTCCGCCCACGTTGATGCCCTGCACGGCCTGCATGGCGAGACTCACCCCGGTCATTCCGGACATCTGCTTGCGGATCCGCGCGATCACCTGGTCGGCCGTTGCCGAACGGTCCGACTGTGGCTTCAGGACGATCTGCAGATTGCCGGTGTTCATGAGCCCCGAGCCGCCGAGGTTGGAACGGACGGTGGCGACCGCCGGGTCTTTCATGATGAGGTCGACCACGCCCTCCTGTTTGGCGGCCATGGCCTCGAACGAGATATCCTGCGCAGCCTGTGTGGAGCCCGAGATCAGCCCGAGATCCTGCTGCGGGAAAAAACCTTTCGGGATGACGACAAAGAGATAGGCCGTCAACGTCAGCGTCGCCGCGAAGGACAGCATCACCAGGACCGGACGGGCGATGATGCTGAGCAAGGACCGCTTGTATCCGGCTTCGAACAGAGCGAACCCCCGTTCCAGAGCACGAGATACCAGGCCGCGGCGGGCTTCGGGCAGGTGGCCTCGAATCATCAGAGCGCACATCATGGGCGTCAGGGTCAGCGAGACGATGGCCGAGATGATCAGCGCCACCGACACCGTGATCGAGAACTCCCGGAAAAGCCGACCAACCATTCCGCTCATCAAGAGAAGCGGGATGAATACTGCGATGAGCGACACCGTCATGGACACGACCGTGAAGCCGATTTCGCTTGCACCCTTGAGTGTCGCCGCCATGGGTGAAGCGCCCTCCTCGACATGGCGCATAATGTTCTCGATCACGACGATGGCGTCGTCGACCACGAAGCCAACGGCGATGGTCAGCCCCATGAGCGAGATGTTGTCGAGGCTGTAGCCAAGCACATACATAATTCCGAACGTGCCGATCAGGGACACCGGAATGGTCACGGCTGGGATAATCGTCGCGCTGAGGCTCTTCAGGAACAGATAGATGGTCAGCACCACGAGGCCGATCGTGATCAACAGCGTTCTCTGCACGTCGTTGACCGCGGCCTGCACCGCGACGGTCGAATCACCTACCGTGGTCACCTGGACGGAGGGTGGAAGCCGTAGCCGCAGCGCTGGCAGCGCCGCTCTCACGCCCTTGACCACATCGACCGCGTTGGCGCCGGGTTGGAGGTGCACGTCGATCGTGACGGCCTTCCGGCTATTGTACCAGGCGCCCATCGTGATGTTCTCGACGCTGTCGATAGCGCGTCCGATGTCGCTGATCCGCACCGGCGAGCCGTTGCGGTAAGCGATGATGGCTGTGTTTGCATTCGTCGAGGTGAGGAGTTGATCGTTGGCGTCCAGCGTGACGGAACGCTGGCTGCCATTAAGGGTGCCTTTCGGGCCGTTGGTGGTGGCGACCCCGAGAGCCGCGCGGATGTCTTCAAGGCTCAGGCCCATGGATGCGATCTTCATCGGATCAAGTTGGATCCGAATCGCCGATTTCGATGATCCGGGCATGTCCACAAAACCGGCGCCCGGGATCTGGGACAGGGTTTGCGCCACGAGATTGGTGGCGTCATCCATCACTTTCGGCAGCGGGATGGTGTCCGACTGCATCACGATGGAGATTGCGGTGAACTGGGCAGGATTGACTTTATGATAGGTCGGCGGATTGGGCATCGTCTTCGGCAAAAGCCCGCTTGCCGCATTGATGGCGGTCTGGACATCCTGAGCAGCGCCATCGATATTCCGGTTGAGGTCGAACTGCAGCGTCAGGTTCGACGTGCCGAGCGTGCTCGTGGACGTCATCTGCGCAACGCCCGGGATGTTGGCGAACTGCTGCTCGAGCGGACTCGCAACCGTGGCCGCCATGGTTTCGGCATCGGCACCTGGCAGGGTCGCCTGAATCGCGATGGTCGGAAAATCGACCTGCGGCAGCGAAGATACCGGTAACAGCAGATAGGCGACAGCGCCCACCAGAATTACGCCGAGGGTCAGAAGCGCAGTGGCAACGGGACGCTCGACGAATCGCTTCGAGATGTTCACAGGAGCTTACCTTCAATAGGCGGGATGTCGGATCTACTGTGCCGCGCTGGTCCGATCGGCGATCTTCTGGGGACCGGCATCGTTCGGCAAAATGGACACTTTCAGGCCCGGCTTCAGGCTGTATTGGCCATCTGTGACCACCGTCTCGCCTGCACTCAACCCGGAAGCGATGATTGTCGTGTCTCCGGCCACGCGCGCAACCGTGACCGGGCGTTGGGCCAAAGTCATGTCCGGCTGCACGAGGTAGACGTATGAACCGCTCGTCGACTGCTGCACGGTGCTGGACGGGACGGTGACGACGTCCGACAGCAGCAAGCTCTGGATCGACGCGTTGACGAATTGACCGGGCTTGAGCACGTGGTCGTTGTTCGGAAACGTCGCCTTGAGTTTAATGGTCGCGGTAGTCGGATCGATGTGATTGTCAACGAGGCTCAGATCACCGGTGGCGAGCAGCCGAACATTGTCGGGCGATCGCGCCGTTACCGGGACGATAGATGTCGGCCGGCCCACTGCCCAATGACCGATGGCTTCGGAGGGCACCGTAAAAACCACCGAAATCGGCTCGAGCTGATTGATGACCACCAGGCCGGGATCGGACGGAGTGATCATGTTGCCCGCATCGATCATCCGGATTCCGGCGATGCCGCTGATCGGCGAGGTGATCGTGGCAAAGTCGAACTGGGTCCTGGCGGTTTCGATCGCTGCCTGATCGGCCAGGATCGTGGCCTGCAATCCAGCGAGCTGGAATTTTTGCGTGTCGAGAGACTGGCCCGTCGCAAAGCCCTTTTGCGCGAGGCTGGTGATGCGCTGGAGATCGGCGTTCGTGTTGTTGAGTTGCGCCTGGTCCTTGGCCAGGTTGGCCTCGGCCTGATGCAGCGGCGACAGGAATGGCCGGGGGTCGATGTGCGCCAGCTCGTCGCCGGCGTGGACAAGCTGCCCCTCCGTGAAGACGATGTCGCTGATCTGGCCGCTCACGCGCGGTTTGACAGTCACGCTGTTGAAAGGCTGAACCGTGCCGAGCCCGGTCACATAGATCGGTACGTTCTGCGTTTTGGCTTGTGCGGCCTTTACGCCGAGAATTGTAGCGGAGATCGAAGGCGGCGGCGCGCCGGTGGCAGTTGCCTTGTTATGGATGGTGGCGTAAGCGCCATAGCCGGTGCCGCCAAGAAGCGCCAGGATCACGATGGTCCGCAACCGATGACGTTGTGGTCGCGGCAACGCGATGGCGGGGCTGCCTGCCTCGTCGCCAATGTCCTTTGCAAAAGATCGGTCGGTCATCGTTCTCCAATCCACCGGATGGGTCTGATAGCGTCGCTCTCAGGCAAAGTAGGCCGGAGCAAGTCCAACCTGACGGATCGGGGGTAGAACGCGCGTCGCCCAAGGATGAAATCGGTTTTAATCAGCCCCCTGGTCCGGTTGTTCCGCGGTGTCGTCAGGCTCCCGGATCATGTAGCCGGCGCCTGGGACCGTTCGGATCAACGGATAAGAGAAACCCTCATCGATTTTTTTTCGCAGCCGGTGGATATGCATGTCGACGATGTTGCCACGTGCCTCGAAATCATAATCCCAGGCGGCTTCCAGCAGCATGGAGCGCGTAACGACCTGGCCGGCGTGGCGGACCAACTGTTCCAGCAGCAGGAATTCGCGACGTTGGAGCGTTACCGGCCGTCCCGCCCGTAATACGGTCCGGCTGACTGTGTCGAGTTCCAGGTCGCCAACCCGCAGCACCGCAAGGCGTCGCGAGCGATCGGCCCGGCGGCCAAGCGCCTCGAGGCGCGCCAGGAGTTCCACGAAGACGTAGGGCTTGGTGAGATAGTCGTCGCACCCGGCGCGCATTCCCTCCACGCGATCGGCCGTGCTCGCGACGGCGCTCAGCATCAGTACCGGAAGGCGGGGGTCATGCTCGCGCAGGCGCCGGACCAGGGTCAGGCCATCCATCGCCGGCAGCATGCGGTCGAGGACGAGTGCTTCGTAGATGCCTTCGAGCGCCATCGCCAGCGCGGTTTCGCCATCGGCGACGCGATCCACGATATGACCACTCTCGATGAGGCCCCGCACCAGGTAATTCGCGGTGCGATCATCGTCTTCGGCAACCAGGATCCGCACCCGCGTGCCTTTCTTAAACTGGATTTCATGTGTGGTAGATGGGCGCTTTGCTCTCTATATGGCAAACAGGTCCAGGTCCTTTGGAGAAGAAGCATGGCCAGGGTGCTGGTAGTTGAAGATGATGTCCAGACCGCCGCGGAGATTGCGGCGGCACTGGGCGATTCCGGCTTCGACGTCGATTGCGCCCATACCGGCCGCGAGGGATTGCTCAAAGCGGGCGCGGACACGTATGAGGCCATCGTGCTGGACCGCATGCTGCCCGGCGGCGTGGACGGCCTTGCGGTTCTCTCGACGCTTCGCACGGTCGGGATCGAGGCGCCGGTTCTCATCCTCAGCGCTTTGTCTGCGGTGGACGAGCGGGTGCGAGGACTCCGCGCCGGTGGCGACGACTACCTGACCAAGCCCTTCGAATTTCTAGAGCTGACTGCCCGGATCGAGGTTCTGGTACGGCGCCAGGCGATCCCGCAGCGGGAGACGATGCTCCGGGTCGGCGACCTGGAGCTCGACCTTCTGAGCCGCGAAGTGCGCCGCGCCGGTCGGCCCGTCGAGCTGTTGCCGCGAGAGTACCATCTGCTCGAGTATCTCATGCGGCAACCGAAACAGGTTGTGACGCGGACGATGCTGTTCGAAGAGGTCTGGGGATATCATTACGACGAGCGCACGAACGTCATCGACGTGCATATTGGCAAGCTCCGCCGGAAGCTCGACGAAGGCGGGTTGCCGTCCCTGATCCATACCGTGCGCAGCTCCGGGTATGTTCTCCGTGCGGCTGAATGATCTCCGGCGCACGACGAGCTTTCGGCTCGCGCTGCTGTTTCTTGCGCTGTTCGGAGCGGCGTCCCTGACTCTGTTCGGTTTCCTCTACTGGCAAACCGCCGGTTACTTGAAAAGCGGGACGGACGAATGGCTCGCCAGGGAGATCAGGAGCCTGGTCGCAGCAAGCCCCTCGCAGCTCATCGAACATCTGCAGGAGCACGCCGCGCACGATCCCGGGGCGAACCGTCCGTTCGCTTTGTTCGATGCCGCCGGGAACAAGGTCGAGGGCAATCTGGCAAACCTGCCGACATCCTCGCTGCCGTCGGACCGTCCCTTCGAGTTCAGCCTGAACCGAGGCGGCGAGGCGGTGCCGTTCCGGGGCCTGGCGCGCCGGCTGCCGTCGGGGAACATTGTCCTCGTCAGTCAGAATGTGTGGGAGATGCACGAATTCCGTGAACTGCTGCTCGGTGCCATGACTTGGGGCGGCCTGCTGGTTCTCATCATGGGGCTGGCGGGCGCGGCTGCGATCGGCGCCGGGTCGGTGCGCCGCATCGATGAGGTCACCGGTGCCATCGAGCGCATCGTCAAGGGCAATTTAGCCGGGCGCCTCCCGACCCGGGGGACCGCCGGCGATCTCGACCGGCTGGTCGAAGTCGTCAATGGAATGCTGGACGACATCGAGCGGCTGATGCACGAAGTGAAGGGCGTGAGCGATGCAGTCGCGCACGATTTGCGCACGCCGCTGACGCGGCTGCTCGCCGGCCTTGAGCGGGCGGGCCGGCGCGCCGCCTCGGTCGACGAATACGCGGCCGCCGTCGATGAGGCGATTGGCGAGACCAAGGCCGTTCTTTCGACATTTGGCGCAATGCTGCGCATCTCCGAAGTCGAGGACGGCGCGCGGCGCGCTGGCTTCAAGACGTTGGATCTTGCCGCCATCGCGGCCGATGTAACGGAGTTCTATCAGCCGCTGGCTGAGGCCAAGCGCGTGTCGTTCTCGCTGAAAGACGAGAACACCGGGTCGGGTAGGATCGCTGGCGATCCAAGTCTGCTGTTCGAGGCAATCGGCAACCTGGTGGACAATGCGATCAAGTTTACGCCTTCGGGGGGCCGAGTTACGGTGCGCGTCTTTTGCGAGAATGAAAGGCTCGGCATCATCGTGGCCGATACCGGACCCGGCATCCCCGCAGAGGAACGCGAGGCTGTGCTGCGGCGCTTCTATCGCGCAGAGAGGAGCCGCCACACCCCTGGGAGTGGACTGGGGCTCAGCCTCGTGGCGGCCGTGGCCAGGCTGCACGGCCTCGATCTCGTCATCGAAGATGCCAAGCCGGGCTGCCGCGTGACACTGCGGCGAGAGAGTAACTCGACTTGGCCGAGCCTCGCTGTGGCAGCAACGCAGTGGGACTAGCGGCAGCGGCAGGTGAGCGTGCTTTCCGGCGCGGCTCACCGGTGGGCCGTGGACCGTGATCTAGTCGAGATGGCGGCCGGCTTCTGATCGAAGCGTTATCAATCCAGGCCGTGTCTATTTATGCCCGTGCTAGTGAAGTTGTGAACGGCTGCTTTTGTGAAGGTTTGCGGATGGCGGCCCATGAAGGTGGCGCGGTGGTCACGGGGGCCGGCGTACGCAAACCTCCAGGGGAGGAAACCGCGGGAGGCGTGGCGAGGTGGTGCGTCAGGCGCTATGGGGATTTAGCTGCTGCCGGTCTTTTGCCGAGGTGGGTTGGGAGCTTTCTCGGCAGGCGATCGCGGGCGCTACGAAGCGGGTCGGCCGGTTGCAAGGAGCAGAATCGGAGTTGCGCGGCGGTGATGGAATGAGACGGCGACTATCGTGAGCAGCGCGACGGCGAGCATGGTCATTGCCGACCGATAGCCGGCGCAGCGGAACTGCAGCACTGGGATGTTGCATCGAACGTGATCTGATCATGATGTGTCGATTCTGATCGTGGCAGGGGCTGCGGCGGGACGGGTGCGCGGTGAGCATCCGCGCTGGAACCTCTCGATGATAATCATGCGACCGCCGCAGCACGGGCACGGCTGCGATAGCGGCTTGGGTTCCTCAGTCTCGGCGCGCCTTGTATCCGCGGCCTCGGGCTGTGCCGTTGATGGGTCGAGCAATCGGCGCGCTCGGACGATGTTACCGGCGCGGGTGCCGCTGGCGAGCAGGCCGTAGTGGCGGATGCGGTGGAAGCCGTGCGGCAGGACGTGGGTCAGGAATCTGCGGATGAACTCGGCGGTACCGAGTGTCATGACCTTCTGGCGATCACGACCTTCGGTGCGATAGTCCTTCCATCGGAAGGTGACGCCGTTGCGGTCGCAGGCAATCAATCTGCTGTTGGCGATGGCGACACGGTGGGTATAGCGCGACAGATAGGCCAAAACGGCCTGTGGCCCGCCGAACGGGCGCTTGGCATAGACCACCCATTCGACACGGCGCAATGGGGCGAGATACGCGACGAACGCCTGTGCGTCAGCGAGGGCGGCGTGGCCGCCGAAGAACTTCAGGTGGCCGGCTTTGTGGGCCGCGATCAGCTTCTCCAGGAACAGTCGGCGGAACAGGCGAGAGAGCACGCGCACCGGCAGGAAAAAGCCGGGCCGGCACGCCACCCAGCGCTCGCCGTCGAATGAGATTCCGCCGCCCGGCACGATCATGTGCACGTGCGGATGATGGGTCATGGCGGAGCCCCAGGTATGGAGGACCGAGGTGATGCCGACGCGGGCGCCGAGGTGCTTGGGGTCGGCTGCGATGGTGATCAGGGTCTCGGCGGATGCCTTGAACAGCAAATCATAAATGACAGCCTTGTTCTGGTAGGCGATGTCGGCGACGGCCGCCGGCAGTGTGAACACGACATGATAGTACGGCACCGGCAGCAGGTCGGTCTCGCGCGCGGCCAGCCAGTCCTTTGCTGCCGCGCCCTGGCACTTCGGGCAGTGCCGGTTGCGGCAACTATTGTACGAGATCTGGCTGTGCGCGCACTGCTCGCAGCGCGCGACATGCCCACCGAGGGCCGCCGTGCGGCAGTTCTCGATCGCCGACATCACCTTGAGTTGGCCGAGGCTCACATGGCCGGCATTGGCCCGGCGCCATGCCGGGCCGTGGCCGCGGAAGATATCCGCGACCTCCAGCGATGGACGCGACACGCGCCGCGCTTCAGGCGGGCGGTTCGGCGCCCTCCCTGAGCTTGGTTGTAATGCGATCGAACGGGCTCACGATCTCCCGGATGGTCTTGGTGGCGACACGCGTATAGAGCGCGGTGGTGTCGAGCTTGGCATGTCCCAACAAGACCTGGATGACCCTGATATCGGTGTTCTGCTCCAGAAGATGCGTCGCAAAGCTGTGTCGCAGGGTGTGCGGGGACACCTGCTTGCCGATCTCGGCCATCTGGGCCGCGGTATCGCAGGCGCGCCTGAGCTGGCGCGCTGACATCGGGTTGACCGGGTTCATTCCGGGAAACAGCCACCCCTGTGGACGTGCCGCGTTGTACCAGGCGCGCAACAGCTCGAGCAGATGCGGCGAAAGCATAACGTAGCGGTCTTTGTGGCCCTTGCCCTGTTCGATCCGGATCACCATGCGCTTGCTGTCGATGTCGGATACCTTCAGCGCGACCACCTCGGACACGCGCAATCCGGCTCCATAGGCTACACTCAATGCCGCCTTGTATTTGAGCTCCGGTGCCGCATCGAGAAAGCGGGCGACTTCTTCCGGGCTCAGGACCACCGGCAGCTTGCGGGGCAACGTGGATAAACTGGGTGTGGTTCACGATGTCGGCGCGCCCGAGCGTGATCTTGAAAAAGAACCGCAGTGTCGAGACGCTTTGGTTTGAGGGTCGGAACGCCGGCACCGCTCGTCGCCAGATGGAGCTGATAGCGGCGTACGTCTTCGAAGCTCGCCGTGTCGGGCGAGCGGCCGAGGAAGGCAGCGAAGTGCTTGACCCTCTGCACGTAGTCATGTTGGGTCTTCGGCGCGAACAGGACGCCCCGCCGCGCTATCGTGTTGGCTGTGCTGCCAGCCGCAGGCGCCCTACCGCGCGAGCGGTTTAGTCCTGTGGCGCAAAGCGGACGTTCGCCAAATCAGAATCTGGTGCGATTTGTCGGAAGACTCGGTCGAACGTTCAGTTGCGATTTGCCCCTTGCCTACCGACGGGCGGTTCGAGCGTGACCTCCTTCAAGCGATCGCCACTGGCGATGACGACCACGAAGTTTAGTTTGCCATCCTGGCTCATTAGACCTCCGGCAAGAGCGCTTCCCGCCGCAGCTTTCTCGGCGATGCGTACGGCGTCAGACAGCTCTTGTTCAACTGACCTCAGGGCAATGATGTTGCCCAGATCCTCTAGGTCGAGCTCCGTCAGCGATGACGAAATTTCCTTTTCCGTAACGCCTCCCGTGTTCGCATCTATGACATTCTCCCAGATTCGCTCATTTTTTACCGTCCGCACTCGATAAACCGGCGGACCGGATATCTCCAAGCTAATGTCGGCGGCCCTTGAACCGTCATGTAAATGCTCGGCGATCGCTACCGCCTGACTCAGTGGAATTTTTATGGTGCGAAGTTGCTTGAGCAAGCGACGGTTCATTGCCTCCTCGGCCTCGCGTTGAGCGGCTACGCCCGAATTTGCGGCGTTCAAAATTGCATGGGTGACATCGGCTATCGCGCCCGTAGGAGCAAGCGTGGCGAACCAGATGATAATCGCTAATAATCGCTTCTTGGACATGAGGTAGATCCTGAGACGCTTGGTCAAGATTGACCGGTGGCTTTACTGGTGTGTGTCGAAACTCCGATGCCGATCAGATCGCCGCCGCTTCTCGGACCGAGTCTGAGCGAAATTGCGCTGTGATTCCAACGCGAGGCCTAACCGCCTCCTGCTTGAGCCCGCTGGATCGGAAGCTCCCGGACCTAATTGCGCCAACGTTTCACGGACACGGGGCGAGATTGCGGAGTTCCCGTCACTCGCATCGGCTTGCTCGGACAATGACGTGGGCGGCTGTCGTACAGCATCGGCGACATCAGAGCTGAGCGGCGGCGAGGGGGCAGTGGCAATCTCCTTGCCCGGAAGCATAGACGGGAATGTGGGCTGGCTGGTATCGATGATAACTGTTTCCGGTCGCTTCAGGTCGGAGGTGATCCGGATCGGCGGTCGCGTAAAATGCGATTCGATGAGCTTGCTTGGCGGCGGCGGGGATAGCAGGGAATCAGCTGCAAAAAGCAGCACGAGCAACGTCCCGCCGACCCAGAGAAAATAATCCCGCAGCGGAATTTGAGAATCGACTGTGCCGCGCGCACGCGTCGATAAGACGGATCTCGTGCTCACGGCGCCCGGCTCCCGCGCTGAAGTTTCTTCGGCGCGATCCAGGATCGCTCGTCGGCTGTTCGGCCTGATGTAGATGGCATGTGTTGTTTCCGTTTTGATTTCGGATGGTTCATGGCCGCGGTTGCAGGTGCGTAAGTTTGGCTTCGAGATGGCCACGCGTGCCGTGCCAGTCGTTCCTGGATCCGGGTCAATCATGAGGGGTCCACACCGCGCGCTCCTCGGCCGGGTAAAGCTGGGCACCTCTGCGCACGAGCTCCGCCTCAATTATGTTGAATGCGAATTCAACGGGTACGAGCCAGACGTTGACCGAATAGATGATGCAATCGCGAGCGAGGAGGAGGGCTGACGTCACGAAGCGACCCTCCGCCACCGGGCTTGCCGCTTGATAGGCGCCGCCTTTCGATCGACGAACGCGTGCAGCCCGGCCAGCAACGATATAGTAACGCCCAGCAGCAAGCTCAGGCCTACGAGAGCCAGAGCCACGATCAGGTTCAGGGATGCGACTGCAAGCCCCGGCCACGGATTTTCCTTTGCGAGCGACCACAAAAGTGTTGACATTCTTCGCCTCCGAAATAAACTAAACCGTATAGTTCATATAAATCCCGAGCCGCCGGATGTGTCAAGAGCGAAGACTCACAAGCTCGTGTTCAGGCAGGTCGACGGGCGGGAAATCGGAGCGAGACGCTGCGTTCGCGTTCGAACGCGCGATGCCCAGCAGAAGAAAGGATTCTAATGTTCAAGTACACCTTAGTCGTCATGCTGGCGGCGTTGTTTGGCAATGGGACTGCCATTGCGCAGGAGAACCGCGGCACGGCCGAGCAGAGGGCCGCCTGCGCGCCTGACGCCTTCCGGCTGTGCCTTAGCTACATCCCCGACGCCACCAATGTGGAGGCCTGTCTCAGGCAAAGAAAGTCAGACCTGAGTGATGCTTGCAGAGCCGTCTTCGATCGCGCTGCGGAAGCGGCTTCAGTCAGGACAATAGGATCGCCCCGCTATCGCGGCGCGAGAGATGAGGAATGATCGCATGAACACGATCTATGCTCCCGCATTCGCCGCGTTCGGAGGCTCGGCCTTCGGAGCGATCTCCACGATTCTAACTGGATGGGTGACTCGGCGCCGCAGGCTTCGCGAGCGTCACTATGCCCGGTCGATTTCCAAGCGCGAGCGGCTCTATCGAAGCTTCATCGAGGAGGCCTCCCGGGTCTACGCCGACGCGCTCGTCAGCGACAAATCCGAGATTCCGCAGCTGGTCAATCTGTATGCGCTCATAGGGCGGATGAGGGTTCTGTCCAGCGATCAAGTGGTTCGAGCCGCGGAGCGGGCAGGTCGCCTGATCATCGAAACCTACCTGTCACCGAATCGCGAATTTGGCGATCTGCCTGAGTTTCTGGAGGAAATGGATCCCTTGCGTGGCTTCGGGGAAGCCTGCCGACGCGAATTGCATTCGATCCCATCTCATTGAGGTCCCAAGCGATGCAGGAACGCATATCTCAGGCCGGATCGCTGTGCATTCGTCAGCGAATCGTACAAGCAGCGATCCGATTGCACCGTCAAATCGGGTTCAAGAAGACTACCGTCGCCGATATCGCTCGCGGTGCGGCGATGTCGCCCGCCAACGTCTACCGCTTCTTCCCTTCGAAGCAGGCGATCGAAGAGGCGGTCGTGACGGATTTGTTCGAACAGGTCACCGCGGCCGCAACGCTTGCGGCTCTCTTGAGCGGTTCGGCTCTGGAGCGTCTAACGGCCACTTTGAGCGCAATCTCGCAGCTGCACGAACATCGGCTGGAGAACGACAGCAAACTACACGAATTGGTCGCTACGGCGGCACGCGAGAACTGGGCAGTCGCGCTGTCTTACGCAGACCGGATCCGGGGGCTTGTGCGCACGATCATTACTGGCGGACAGGCGAGCGGCGAACTGCGACCGGGAAGTCCGATGGCGATGACGTGTTGCCTGCTTGAAGCAATGGACGGATATCTCAATCCGTCGCGGATCAACAAGGCTACCGTTCGGCCCACGTTTGACGAGATGATGGATTTCTGCGCAAGCGCCCTGCATCACGTACCGTGGGTTCAGTCGATCGACCTGGCCGCCGACTTAAGTCCCCAAGCCGTGGCGCAAGGATAGCGAGCGGGGTGGCTGATTCACGGCCTCCAGTCTGCCTCGCAAGCCGCAAGAAAGAAATTGACCCGTTCGTGCAGGAACGTCGGCAGCTCTTTTTTGAGATCCTTCAGGTCCTCACCCATCAGAGATCTCATAAGCATCGGAAGCAGGATGAGATCCATGAACATCTGAGCGGTCGCTACGCTCCGCTTTGCGCTGAACGGTCCTTTAGGTGAGCGCGCGACCTTCTGCGTTGCGTCGTTCAAGAGCTGCGATACTGCCCCAGCCGCACGGTCGCGCGCCGCGTCGTGAACATTTCGGCTCAATTCGGGAAATCGCCGCGCCTCGGCGATCGTCGCGCGCGTGAGGTCCAACGTGTCCTCGACGAATCTCCCCACGATCTCGATGCCGAGATTGGTGAGCTTTTCCTGGATGGTGCGGCCTGCCGGCGTGAACCCCTCGAAATCTGTCAATCCGCTGATGGTCCGGGCCACCACAGCCACGAACAGCGCCTCCTTACCCGGGAAATGCGCATAGATGGTCGGTTTGCTCGCGGGGGCCAATTCGGAGATGTCGTCGATGCTGGCGCTCCGAAAACCTTTCTCGAGAAAAAGCTGCTGGGCCGCATCGAGAATCCGCGCCTGGACGTCGCCGGCCAGGTCCTTGGGCGGTCTGCCGCGTTTCGGGCTTTTGTTCTTTGCCATCACCGTTTCCTAATCACGAGTTTGTGCGCGTCTAGATCCCACTTGACACGCCTGGGAGAGAAATGCAATGAAAAGAAAATATACGGTATAGTTTAATTTGACTTCGACGCAGACGGGCCCTGTTCGCTCGGTCTGCGCCAGCTCATCCGGATAACCGGCTGACCGCCAACATGCGGGTTCGGCCGGCCACCCATCCGGCTCAACCTGAGGAGATTGTCGTGACTGTGTGCAGCCCGGATTCGCCAATTGTGGAGCAGGGCCTTCTGCTGCGCGAATTGAATCACCGGATCAATAGCGGGCTCGCCTCGGCGATCAACCTTGTTGCGGCCGCGGCGGTCCGGGTCGACGGGGCCGAGGCCAAGCACGCCCTAAGCGACGTGGTCGAACTGTTGCATGGTTATGCCGATGTGCAACAGGCGCTCGCAATGCCCAAGGGCAAGGCGCTGATCGACGCCGCGATATATGTCCGCATGATGGGCTCCGCCCTGCGCCGTTCGTTGCTGGACCCGATGAATATCCGGCTTTCGGTCGCAACCGAATCGCTTCCGCTCGAACCGGAGCGATGCCGGCGGCTCGGATTGATCGTCCACGGGCTGGTAACCGAGGCCGCGAAGCATGCGTGTTTCGAGGCGCGGACCGGAGAAATCAGGGTCAAGCTGACACGAATCGGGGCGGTGGCAAATTGCGTCGTCCTGGACAACGGGTCGCGGCCGGCATGGGGCGCCACGGGGCGGGGACTGAGGATCAGCAAGGATCTTGCCAAGGGCCTCGGCGGCCGCGTCGAGCACGGCTCCGGCAATGAATTCACGTCCGTCGTTCTCTCGTTTCCGCTGTCAGAGCGTGAGCGACCGGTGAACGGTGCGATGGCGAAGCGTCGCATCATACGGTCGCCTCGCCGGCCGCGTGTCAGCCCATCCGATGCCGCGGCACGCTTCACAGGTGCAAGCTCCCCGGATCGGGACAGCCGCCCCGTTGCAACACGATCGGATCCGATTCCGGCTCGCGGGGCCCAGCCGGTCTCTGCCCGTCCAGCGGCGGACGCGCTGCGCGAGTTGTTGTCACCTGCTAACCCGATGGACTTGCTATGAAACATCATGCTGCGTACCACACCGAAATCGATCAAGCGGCCCGCAAACGCAGGCTGAGGGGTGCTGGTGGCCTGGCGGCCGCGTTTGTCGCAATCGCGCTGAGTGGCTGTAATGATCATGCCGCTGCTCCCGTCACGCGCGCTGCGATCGTGCACACGGAGATCGTGCAGCCCCGTGACCGACAAGCCTCCGTCACCCTGACCGGCGAAATCCAGGCCCGTTTTCGCGCAGAGCTCTCGTTCCGCGTCAGCGGACGTGTGCTCGCACGCTATGTCGATGTCGGCGCGCACGTCGAGGCCGGCGAAGTCCTGGCTCTGCTCGATCCAGCAGAGCAGCAGGCCGACGTTGATGCCGCGTCCGCGGCGGTGCTGGCCGCAGAATCCCAGCTGCGCGTGGCCAAGGTAACCTTCGAACGGCAGAAGGCGCTGATCGCCAGCGGTTTTACCACGCGGACGGTCTACGATCAGGCGCAGGAAGGTTTGCGAACCGCAGAAGGTGCGCTTGAGGCAGCAAAAGCGGAGCTCGGAACGTCGAAAGACGCTCTCGGCCATACCGCGCTGCGCGCCGAAGCGGCAGGCGTGGTCACCGCGCGCAATCTGGAAGTCGGCCAGGTCGTACAGGCCGCGCAGCCCGTTTTCTCCCTGGCGCAGGACGGGGAACGCGATGCCGTGTTTGACATCTACGAATCCCTCTTGTTTGGCGATCTCGATGACAGCCGCGTATCGCTGGCGCTTGTCTCCGACACAGGCGTGACGGCGAGGGGGCATGTCAGGGAAGTCTCGCCCGCGATTGACGCGAAGAGCGCGACCATCCGCGTCAAGGTTGCCATCCATGATCCATCGGCGGCGATGACGCTTGGAAGCGCCGTTGCAGGAACCGTCAAAGCGAAAGCCCAGCAGCAGATCGCATTGCCCTGGAGTGCATTGGCGGCGGCGGGATCGAAGCCTGCGGTTTGGATCGTCGATCCGGCGACCAAAACGGCTGCGCTCAAGCCGGTGACGATCGGCGGTTATGAAGCCCGTGAAGTGCTGATCAAGGCGGGCCTCGAGCCAGGTGAGCGCGTCGTTATCGATGGCGGCAAGCTGCTGAGCGTTGGCCAGGCTGTGACAGATGAGGGAGACCCGTCATGAAGAGACGCGCCATGATTGCAACCGGCACGTTCGTATCCGCGCTGGTGCTGGCTGGATGTCAGCAGGACGCGAAAGCGCCCGAGCCTGTGCGACCCGTGCTGTCGATGGTCCTTGAGCCGAGCCGCACGGACGGCATCGTCGCCGTTGGCGTGGTTGAGCCGCAGTACAGGACCAATCTCGCATTCCGCGTCTTGGGACGTCTGACCGGGCGTCCTGTCTCCGTTGGTGACCTCGTCAGCGAAGGACAAACTGTCGGTGTGATCGATTCCACGGCCCTGGAGCTTGCGGTACGCTCGGCTAAGGCTGAGCTCTCGAAGGCGGAAGCGCTGCTGGCGACTGCGAGGGCGACGGAGGATCGGCAGCGAGCCCTGATCACAACCGACGCCACCACAAAGCAGACACTGGACAATGCCGAGCAGGCGCGGGCCGGTGCCGCCGCGTCGGTGGCGCACGCACAGGCGAACTTGATCAAGGCCACGGAGCAACGGGGCTATGCCCAGCTCAAGGCCGATTTCGCCGGCGTCGTCACTGCGGTGGGCGCAGAAGTCGGACAGGTAGTCTCCCCTGGCCAAAATGTCGTAACTGTCGCAAGGCCCGACATCAGGGAGGCGGTGGTCGATATCGGGGAAGATTTCCCGGTGCCGCTTGAAATTGGCTTGCCATTCACAGTCGGCTTGCAGCTGCTCCCCGCCGTGCAGGTCGACGGCAAGGTTCGCGAGATCGCCCCCCAGGCAGACCCCGTGACGCGCCTGCGGCGAGTCCGCATCGCCCTGAACAATCCCCCTGAAAGCTTCCGCCTCGGCACGACCGTTACGGCGCAGCTCGGCGAAGCGAAAAGTCCGACATTGCGCGTCCCCGCCTCGGCGGTGCTCGCCAAGGATGGCGCGAATTTCGTCTGGGTCGTCGAACAGCCCGCGAACACCGTCTCGCTGCGCAAGGTCGATCTCGCCGGCGACCCCGCAGGTGCCCGCGTCGCCGGCGGGCTCGCCCCCGGCGCGCGCATCGTGACCGCCGGAATCCATAGCCTCAAGCCAGGACAACAAGTCCGTATCGAACAGGATCAGAAGCCATGAAGTCGTTCAACCTTTCCGACTGGGCGCTCCGCCATCGTTCGCTCGTCTGGTATTTCATGTTCGCCTTCATGGCGGCCGGCCTCTTTGCCTATCTTCAGCTGGGCCGTCAGGAGGATCCCGACTTCACCATCAAGACCATGGTGATCCAGGCACAGTGGCCGGGCGCATCGCCCGAAGAGATGACGCGCCAGGTCACCGACAGGATCGAAAAGAAGCTCGAGGAACTGGAATCGCTGTACTACACCAAGAGCGTGACGGTCGCGGGCCAGACCACCGTATTCGTCTATCTGCGAGACACCACAAAGGCTGCTGACGTCAAGCCGACCTGGGTCCGCGTCCGCAACATGATTGCGGATATCAAGGGCGAATTCCCGCAAGGGGTGATCGGGCCGGGCTTCAACGATCGCTTCGGCGACGTGTTCGGCAACATCTATGCCTTCACCAGCGACGGCTTGACCCAGCGTCAGCTGCGCGACGAGGTCGAAGGTATCCGCGCCAAGGTCTTGACCGTGCCTGACGTGGGCAAGGTCGACATTCTCGGCGCGCAGGACGAAGTGATCTATCTCGAATTCTCCACCCGGAAGATCGCGGCCCTTGGCCTCGACGTCCACTCGATCATGGCCTCCCTGCAGGGACAAAACGCGGTCGCGCCGTCCGGCGTGTTCCAGGAGGGGCTCGAGCGGATCAGCGTGCGGGTGAACGGCCGGTTCACGTCGGAGGCAAGCCTGAACGCGGTCAATCTCCGGATCAACGACCGCTTCTTTCCGCTGACTGACGTCGCGACTATCACGCGCGGTTATGCCGACCCGGCCAAGACCTTGTTCAGGTACAACGGACAGCCCGCGATCGGGCTTGCCATCGGCATGAAGTCCGGCGCAAACCTGCTTCACTTCGGCGAGGCGCTGAAGGAGGAAATGTCAAAGGTCATTGCCGACCTGCCGATCGGCGTCGGCGTTCATCTGGTCGCCGATCAGCCGGTCGTCGTCGAGCATGCCGTCTCGAGCTTCACCGAAGCGCTGTTCGAGGCCGTGGTCATCGTTCTCGCTATCAGCTTTCTCAGCTTGGGCATGCGCGCCGGGCTCGTCGTCGCAATTGCAATCCCGCTGGTTCTCGCCATTACCTTCGTGGTGATGAACTATGCCGGCATTTCATTGCAGAGAATTTCGCTGGGCGCATTGATCATCGCGCTCGGCCTTCTGGTCGATGACGCCATGATTGCCGTCGAAATGATGGTGGCCCGGCTGGAGGTCGGCGATCCCCTCGAAAAGGCGGCGACTCACGTCTATGCGTCGACCGCATTTCCGATGCTTACGGGCACGCTCGTCACCGTCGCGGGCTTCATCCCGATTGGGCTGAACAGCAGTAATGCCGGCGAATTTACCTTCACCCTGTTCGTGGTGATTGCGGTCTCCCTGATCGTGTCGTGGATCGTCGCGGTGCTGTTCACGCCGCTGCTCGGCGTCACCATCCTGCCCGCAAAGATGAAGGGCCGCCATGAGGAGAAGGGCCGGCTGGCGCAGATGTTCGCTCGCCTGCTGCTCGTCTGCATGCATCACCGTTGGATCACCGTCGGCGTGACGGTTGCAGCCTTCTTCGTCGCGTTGTTCGGCATGACTTTCGTGCAGCAGCAGTTCTTTCCCTCGTCGGACCGTGACGAGCTGGTGATCGACTGGAATCTCCCACAGAACGCTTCAATTGCGGAAACCAATGCGCAGATGGCGCGCTTCGAGCGCGAACAGCTGCAGGGCAATGGCTCCGTGGAGCATTGGTCGACTTATGTCGGCACCGGCGCGCCGCGGTTTGTGCTGTCGTTCGACGTGCAGACGGCCAATGCATGGTTTGGCCAGCAAGTGGTTGTGACCAAGGGCGGCATAAAGGCGCGCGACCTCGTCAAGGCGCAATTCGAGGAATATCTGCGTAAGACGTTTCCAGGCACCGACACCTACGTCAAGTTGCTCGAGGTCGGCCCGCCCGTGGGGCGTCCCGTGCAGTATCGCGTCAGCGGGCCAGACATCGCGAAGGTAAGGGATCTCTCGCAGGCACTCGCCGGCATCGTCCGGAGCAATCCCGATCTCGGCAACGTCGTGTTCGACTGGATGGAGCCTGCGCGCGTCGTCAAGGTCGACGTTCTCCAGGACAAGGCCCGCCAGCTCGGCGTGACGTCGGAAGACATCGCCACGGCTGTGAACTCGGTGCTCGAGGGTACCCCGATCACACAGGTTCGCGACAGCATCTATCTCGTCAATGTCACGGGACGGGCGACCGCGGTCGAGCGCGACTCGATCGATACGCTCCGGGATCTGCAGTTGGCCGGGCAGGGCGGGCAGTCGGTGCCCCTCGGGGCCGTGGCCAATCTGCGCTATGAGATCGAGCAGCCGACGATCTGGCGCCGCGCCCGCATTCCCACGATCACGCTGAAGGCTGGCATCGTCACCAACGTCCAGCCGAAGACAATCATGGATCAGTTGGCGCCGAGGGTGGCGGAGTTCGGCAAAGCACTGCCGGCGGGTTATTCGGTGGCGATCGGCGGCGCCGTGGAGGAAAGCGCCAAGAGCCAGTCGCCGATCGTGGCCGTCGTTCCGCTGATGCTGTTCGTCATGGCCACGGTCCTGATGATTCAGCTGCAGAGCTTCCATCGCCTGTTCCTGGTGTTTGCGGTCGCGCCGCTTGCCGTGATCGGCGTCGTCATGGCCATGCTGCCGAGCGGCGCGCCGCTTGGGTTCGTCGCCATCCTCGGCGTGTTGGCACTGATCGGCATCCTGGTCCGAAACTCGGTGATCCTCATCGTGCAAATCGAGGATCTGAGGAAGGACGGGCGCCCGGCCTGGGATGCCGTTGCGGAAGCGACCGAGCATCGCATGCGGCCAATCCTGCTGACGGCGGCCGCCGCAAGTCTCGCGCTGATTCCGATCGCGCGCGAGATCTTCTGGGGCCCGATGGCCTACGCGATGATGGGCGGCATCATTGTCGGCACGCTGCTGACGCTGTTGTTCCTGCCGGCGCTCTATGTGGCGTGGTTCCGGATCCACCCTGTTCACGACGATTGCGGGCCAGTGCAAGAGGCCGTTGAACCGACGCACGACACCCATTCGTCGAACCCGACTCTCGCGCCGGCCGCGCCGGTGCCAGTCCTTGAAACGCAAATCTAAAACGGAGACTATGATGTCCAGGAAGACACTCTTGACGCTGTCCGTCAGCGTGACGCTCGCAACGATTTCGTTGGCGCCGACCGCGGTGTTTGCGCAATTTCCCGGTCCGCCTCCAATGGGGCCGGGCGGTCCTCCGCCGATCGCGGCCGGCGGTCCTCCCGCATTCGCAAGTCCACCTCCCATGGGGCCCGGCGGTGCGGGCCATGCCGGCCTTGGCGGTCCGGCTCCTCGGTTGGGTCCTCGCGGCGATCTAAGGGCGCTTGGCGGCGTCCGCGCCGGCGGTCGTGACGGACCCACGGTTGCACGCTCGGTCCAGGCTCGCTCTGCATTGGTCAGCGACAGCCGTTCCGGAAGCTTCAGCCATGGCTATGGCGGGCGGCGTTACGGCTATGGTGCAGCAGCCTATGCCGCTGGAGCGTATGCCGGCTATGCCTATGGCAACTCGAGCGGTGACAATTATTCCGATAGCGACTGCTACTACGCCTACCGCCACCACCAACGCGTTCTGGTTTGCAACTAACAATCACGGACCTTGGCGTTGCGTCTGTCCAGTTGGTTGGGACAACAACGTCTGGCGAACGTAGGACTTAATCAGTTCCAGCACGAGCTTGTGAACGCGCTCGTTTGACAAAGTCATTTATAAACTATACCGTATAGTTTATTAAATCAAAGACCGCTACGACCGCGCTCTGGACAGAACGAGTGCGGGTTTGAGCAATCGCAAATCAAGGGCACCGAACCATGAACTTTCAGCCTCGACCCCACCTCACGACCGCCGACCGGCGCCCGCCGTTCGATTGCATAGCGCTGCTGTTACAGGGCGGCGGCGCTCTGGGGGCTTACCAGGGAGGCGTCTACGAGGCCCTGGCCGAAGCCAACATCCATCCCGATTGGATTGCCGGCATTTCGATTGGAGCGATTAACGCTGCAATTATCGCTGGCAATCCTCCCAATTCCCGAGTTGACCGGCTTCGCGAGTTTTGGACGCAGGTGACGTTGGACGCGCCGTTCACCGATTTGATGAATAGCGATCACACCCGCAATTTTCTCAATCAGGTGAATGCGAGCTTTGCGGCGGTGTTTGGCGCAAACGGATTTTTTTCTGCGCGGCCACTGGCGCCGTGGCTGCAAGCGGGTGGAACGCTTGCCGCCACGAGCATCTACGACACGAGGGCGTTGAAGACGACACTGGAGCGCCTCGTCGATTTCGATCGTATCAACGCCGGTATGACGCGGTTCAGCGCAGGTGCCGTCAATGTGAGGACCGGCAATCTGGTCTATTTCGACACGGCCACGCACACGATTCGGCCCGAGCACATCCTGGCGAGTGGGGCGCTGCCGCCGGGCTTTCCGGCGGTCGAAATCGATGGCGAACATTATTGGGATGGCGGCCTCGTATCCAACACTCCATTGCAGTGGGTGATCGAGTGTGGCGCCCGTCAGGACACGCTTGTGTTTCAGGTCGATCTCTGGAGCGCGCGCGGCCAGATTCCGCGCAATATGGCCGACGTCGTCACGCGTCAAAAGGAGATTCAATACTCGAGCCGCACGCGAGCGAGCACAGACCAGTTCAAAAGCCTGCACCGGTTACAGCGAGAGTTGGCGGCTCTCTTGAGCAGGCTGCCAGAAGATCTGCGCGAGCAAGAGGACGTCAGGCTGCTCAGGACGGCTGCCTCTCACAACGTGCACAGCCTCGTCCACCTGATCTATCGCGCGCGGGACTACGAAGGCCACTCCAAGGACTACGAGTTCTCCCGCCTCTCGATGCAGGATCATTGGCGCGCCGGTTATCACGATGCGTTGCGCACCCTTCGTCATCCCGAGGTGCTGGCCCGCCCGACCAGCGCGGACGGCGTCTCCACATTCGATCTTGAGCAGGATGGGCGCGAGTAGGCCAGGCCGGTCATTCCAGTCACAGGAGAATTCAATGCACGAGAATGAAGTGGTGAGGCGGGCGTTCGCGATGCCGCTCACCAATCCGGCCTATCCGCCGGGACCGTATCGCTTCGTCAACCGTGAATACCTGATCATCACCTATCGCACCGACCCGGCGAAGCTGCGATCGGTTGTTCCGGCTCCGCTCGAACTTGATGAACGCGAAGCGCTGGTCAAATACGAATTCATCCGCATGCCGGATTCCAATGGTTTTGGCGACTACACCGAGAGCGGCCAAGTCATCCCGGTGTCGTTCCGCGGTCGCAGGGGCGGCTATACCCACTGCATGTTCCTGAACGATGAGGGACCGATCGCGGGCGGCCGGGAACTCTGGGGCTTTCCGAAAAAGCTCGGCCAGCCGACGTTGCGGACCGAGATCGATACGCTCATCGGCACTCTGGATTACGGTCCGTTGCGGGTAGCAACCGGCACGATGGGATACAAGCACCGCGAAGCCGACCTGGCGCAAGTCAAGGCCGCTCTCGAGGAGCCGAACTTCCTTCTCAAAATTATTCCGCACGTCGACGGCACTCCGCGGATCTGCGAGCTTGTCGAATATCACCTTGAGCAGCTTGTCTTGAAAGGGGCGTGGACCGGACCCGCGGCTCTCGCCTTGACGCCTCACGCCCTGGCGTCCGTGGCCGATTTGCCGGTTCTCGAGATCGTGTCCGCGATCCACATCCGCGCAGACCTTACCTTGGGGCTGGGCAAGGTCGTTCACGACTACCTGCAACAGCCGGTTCGACGCCCGGTCCGGAGCTACGAGAGAAGTCTGGTCACATGATGGGCGACCTCGATCGGCTGCGCGAGCCAGGAAGCAGCTCGGCGTCGAGCCGCAAGACCGTCACAGATCAACAAGGAAAGGCGAAATGGATATTTTGAAAGGTAAAGTCGCAGTTGTGACCGGCTCGACCAGCGGCATCGGTCTCGCGTATGCGCGGGCGTTCGCGGGTGCTGGCGCCAACATCGTGCTCAACGGGATTGGAGCACCGGCCGATGTCGAAAAAACGCGGACTACAATCGAGAACGATTTCGGGGTGAAGGCCATCTATTCGCCCGCGAATATGGCTGAGCCAGTGGAAATCGCCAACATGATCTCGTTTGCCGAGAGGACGTTTGGTCGCGTGGACGTGCTCGTCAACAATGCCGGCATCCAGCATGTCTCGCCAATCGAGGATTTTCCGGTCGAAAAGTGGGACGCGGTCATCGCAATCAACCTTTCCTCCGCGTTCCATGCGATCCATGCCGTCACTCCTGGCATGAAGCATCGAGGGTGGGGCCGTATCATCACCACGGCCTCGGCGCATTCGCTGGTCGCGTCTCCCTTCAAGTCGGCTTACGTCGCCGCGAAGCATGGCATCGTGGGACTCACCAAGACGGTGGCGCTGGAGCTCGCCCGGTCGAAGATCACCTGCAACTGCATCAGCCCCGGCTACGTCTGGACGCCGCTGGTAGAGAAGCAGATCCCGAACACGATGAGGGCGCGCAACATGGATAGGGATCAGGTGATCAACGACGTCCTGCTCGCGGCGCAGCCAACGAGGGAATTCGTCACGGTCGAGCAGGTAGCGTCGCTCGCGCTTTTTCTGTGTGGCGAAAGCGCCGCGCAAATCACCGGCGCCAACCTCTCTATCGACGGCGGCTGGACGGCCGCGTAGGGCCCGCCGAAATGCACACTGGCTCTCAAAACGCACGGTGAAAGAAGATGGCCGACGAACAGCTGCGATAGACCAAGAGAAGACAACAATACCCAACACCTGCGACTGCCTTACTGAACATCAACCAATTCCTCTGGAGAGAAGATCATGAACAAGCGACTGATCGCGTATGTCATTGGCTGTACCTGCCTTACCCTGGCGACTGCTGCCGAAGCCCGAACCTCTTACGACGGTCCCTGGAATCTCGTCTTCGTTACGCAACGCGGAAGCTGCGATCCGACCTATAATTTCTCAGTGAACATAAGCGACGGCGTTGTGACGCATCCCAATCTGGTGAAGTTTAGCGGGTATGTCGGAAGATCGGGCGCGGTTCGCGCGTCGGTGACGGTCCACGACAAATACGCATCAGGGGCGGGGAGGCTGGCGCGAGACGCCGGCCGCGGGACCTGGAGCGGCCACGCAGGAGGTGGGCGCTGCTCGGGATATTGGACCGCGCAACGAAACAACTAGCACGCAATCACCCCGAAGCCTCAAGGGCAGGCCGGGCCGAACGTGCTGTTCGAGGCTGGGCTGGCGATGGGCCGGCGTCCCGCTAAGACGGTGCCGGTCAGGCCTATCGGCCATATCTCTCGGTTATCGCAGCCGCGACGAACTTTCTGCGTCCGGCACTGCCCGGTCTTGTGCCATGGGCGGCGCACCAGTCTGGGAATGTGGCGGGGTCGATATAAACACGCAGCACGACGTGTCCATAGGCCTTGAGCCCCTGCTCCATTTCCTCGGCCATCTTCAGCCATTCTTTCCAGCTCGGTGGCATCTTGTCACCATCGTCGAAAAGTTGCAGCAACGCTGGATAATCTTCCTCCTTGATCCAATAGGCCCCGACTGCGGGAGGCAGATTATCCTCGGAATTCGTCATACGTGTTCTCCCTGCAGATGCTGCCTGTCACTGACACGATCGAGGCGGGTCGTCCGCCTCGAACTGCCGTAATCAGTGATTCGATCATTGATGAAAGTATCTCCGAATTGAAACGCTTCCCCTTGCAAAGTCGAGACCGCTGAACTTCCGCCGCATTCCCGGGATGCCGATGGCGGCGTAGGCATGTCAGTTCCTCCGCCATCCCACCCTCCGCGTCGCTCCATAACGAGCCGAAGACCATCGCGTCAAAACTTGACCTTTGTTCTCGCCCAAGCGGCCGTTTCTGATCGGCCGCTTATGGCGCAAAGCTGCCGCCCGGTGAATGTTGGATTTGGAATGCCGATCTGCCGACAGATGCAGTCGTCCTCATAGTCCTTCGATCAGCGCCTAACTTTGGGCGTCGTTTGCGCGAAACACCGCCCCGCACCTGGGGGGATTCAATGAGACGTGTGTCCCGATCGGCCGCTTACGGCGGCGGGTTCAACCGATCGCTGCAACACATTCTGTAAGGTTTTCAGCTGGGGTCTGATAGAGCAAGGAAGCACTATCTCCTAACCGAGCGGCCCGGGGTCTCGGAGATAGTTGCTTTGCCAGTGCCTTAAACCAGGGATCGGTCAGCGGGGTATAGGTCGGCTCTGGCACAATACCGTTAGGCCGCGCGCCGGCCAGTGCCGGTCCCCGAATAGCGGACAGCCTCAGGCTTTGATGTCATTTGCGCTTTCGGCGGCAATAAGATGCGTGACTATCACCTCGGCCTTGAGGAAACGCCGCACGTGTTCCTGCAGCACGCGATCTGCATTTGTCACCCGCTTGTGCTGACGGAGGTGCTCCAGCCACGAATCGAGCAAGAAGGTTTCTAAAAACCGGCCCTCGTCGGCGGTATCTTGGAAGATGGCCCACGCATAGGCGCCATCACGTTTGCGCTCGCGCGAAAGCGCTTCGAGCGCTGTAAGAAAAGCTTCGCGGCTGGCAGGGTCGATACGGTACTCGACGGTTACCATGACTGGGCCTGCGTCGTTTTCGACTGCGTTCGTTACGATAGGTTCTGGCCAGTGCATGGACGGCGATAGATCGATGCCCGCGCCGGTCTGCAATTTCCAGCGTCGCGTCAGCGGTATCGCCAGAAGTGCGCCTGCGGCTGCGATGAAATGCGTAGGGGGTAGTCCCGTCAGGCCGGCCAGTTCCCCCCACAGCAAACTGCCCGCGGTCATCGTTCCGAAAAAGGCCGTCACATACGTTGCAAGTCCACGACCGCGAACCCAGTCCGGCAGACCTGGGCCGACATATTAAGATTTGCGACAACCACAATCCATGACATCCCCGCGATCAGGCTTGCGCAAACGGCCACGACTGGTTCACGGGCAACTCCAAGCAGAACCAGCGTGATTGCGGTGCCAACTTCGCCCAACGTCACCAGCCCGTTGGTACCGATTTTTGTCTTCAGACGCGGCAACATGAATGCGCAACCGACCGCGCCACACCCGATTGCGGCCAACAGGCCGCCGTAAAGTTCGGGACCGCCGCCGATCTGGTTGCGCGCCACGAGTGGAAGCAGCGCCCAGTACGCGCTGGCGAACAGGAAAAAGCTCACGGCACGCGGGAGAGTGGCCCGCAGACGCTGGTTGTTCAGGGAATAACGGATGCCAGTCCGGATGGCACTCTTGAAGCGTTCCACAGGAAGCGTGCGTAGATGCCCATGAGAAGTCCGCCACCACAGAAACACGACGATCACACCGACGTTGCTGAATGCATCGACCCAGAACGGCGCGGCGATACCAAATCCTGCGATGATTACGCCCGCCAGCGCCGGACCCACGGCACGGCTAATATTAACGCCTACGCTATTGGCAGCCTGGAGCGTTGCAGCGATCGAGACGCCTAAGAATCAACTTTCGCGAGATTTTCGGTGCGGTTCGAGTTTCGACTTTTTCAACAGTATCGGCGCAAAGCGGACATTCAACCAACCCGCGAGGTCGGCTAAGTGCCCCATTTGCAGACTTTCAGCGTCGCGGGCGATAAGGCCGATGGGGGAGGCATCCGAACTGGATTTCAGTTCTGAGATCAACGTGCGATCGGCGGCATCCAGTACAGTCCCCGATCCTCTGGAATTCAAGCCGCTCCGACGGCTGCGCTCGGCAAACCGATTTGGAAGGCAAGAACCGGAGTGCGACGAGCCACGATTTCAGACCAAGTCGCTTCGCCCGCAGCGGCTCTTCTGGTCTGACGCCATCCGGCGCAGCCAAGGTGCCAGGCTGATGATGCCGGAGAACAGGAGAGATGGCGCCCAACCGATCCGAAGATTTCCCATCGTTGCTGTTCGTGCACAACGACCATGAATTCATCATCACCGCGGTGCCCGATGGTGCCGACGTCTTGCTCCACATCGCCGATCAATATGGCCGGATGCTGTTACCTGTTTCGACGAGAGTGCCGGGCACAAATGCGTGGCCAAGTGGCCGCCCGAACCATCGACTCATCGGTGTCGCAATGGCTGAACTGCGGAGATCGGTCGAGCGCCTCGCCGGTGAGAAATTCCTGAATTTCCTGGAGACGCCGCGAGCGGCGAGCGACTTTCGATGGACCTCGGCCGAACTGGAAGCAGCAAAAACAATTGACTGGTCGAAACCCGCTGCGACGCTTGTTCACCAAGGATATTATTTCCTCATCGGCGCCTTCGTCACGCCGGAGCGGATGGTGATTCTGCTGAGAGATCCGGATGGGCCTTTCGATGCGCCGATGTCCATTCCGAAGGAGTCGATGATGCGCTCGGAAGCGAAGGGCGGGGATCCGCTCGACTTCGGCGTCAATATCATGGTCGACCGAATCCGCGGTTGGAATGCGCCGCGTACCGAAGCGTTCGTCAGGGACACGCCTCGGCTCGTCGTGGACACGCCTTTCCACCGGCAAAATTGATTCTACGTCAAGCGGACTGTTCTGAACCGATCGCCGATACTGCGATCAATGCCTTCGAGGGCGTTGACCGAAGCCTGACAGGTGGGCCTCACCGAGTTCGTAGGACAATTCCTCGGTGAGAGAGAAGGATACGTTGAACCCCTCCGGCGTGCCGATCGTTAGGATGCGGAGGTTGTCCGGCCCTTCCTCGATCTGAAACTCTTCCGCCGGATAGGTGATGCGCGTCCGCGGGTCGCCGTGCGCCCGTTTCACGGCCGACGACGCTATCGTCGGCATCGTCATCAACAGCGATGACAGCGTGTCGATGTTCATTATGGTGCCCACGGTCTGACCGGCGGAATCCTTGATGATCAATCTGACCGCCGTACCGTCGGCCGCCGTCTCGAAATTGATCAATCTGTCGATCTGAATGTCGGTCATTGTGACGTCTTCTCTTTAAGCTACGGGGCGCCGTTCCGGCCATTGGCGCCAGCGTCGCCTGGCGCACTTGTGCGACCGATCTGCATTACGGCCTCGCAGCCTGCGCGCGCCCGGCCGATCTCGGCGCTGCGGATGTCAGTTTCGACCGCGCACCTCCCACAGTTCAGCGCGACCGCCGACATGGGCGTTTCACTTCGCGCTCGCACAAGCGGCCTTGCAGGCGGATGCTGTCGCATTGCATTGCGCCACGCAGGCGCCGGACAATCCGCAGTTCTGTGAACATGAGAAATTCGCGGAATCGCAGTTCGTCACGCATTCCTTCGGAGCCTGAGCCTGCGCCAGGTTGAAGCGCGTCGCCCCATTCCCGGCATGGCAAGCAGTGACCGTCAAGAAGATCGTGCAGATGAGAGCGACGTACTTCATCGAGCTTTTCCATGGCTAAACGCACGTTCGAGTACCCAGAGTGGCGCGAAACTTTATTCGGAACCGACTTGTGCTGCTGGTCTTTCCTATTTTTCATCGTCGCTCGCCGGCAGCGGTCCGCGCTGCGGCAACGCCGCGTTTCGCGCGTGCTCGAACCCCTTGGGATGGGGGCCGGACTGAATCATGCCGTCAATTCGCGTCACCGTATCGCATTGCGGTGCGGATGCCGTTCCCTCGCACAGCGCGAGCAGCTTGGGATGTAGTCCGTCACCGCGCGCAGCGGCGATCTCGAGCAGATCGAGGAATGACGTCATGTTCCGATGTCTCCAATGCGGGCCACGATTCTCGGCGCGGCGTTCGCGGACCGCACTCCGATTCGTGACGTCGAACTCGGAAGAGCCGCACAGGGCGATCGGTTGTCGACACTTGTCGCGCTGTGGCATGCTCCCGCGATTTGAAAGCAAGAAACGGAGCGTGGCGCGGGAATCCCGGCCTGTATTCTGACCATGAACAACGAGCGGTGGCCGCGAGCGCATCATCTGGGCTGCCTAAGGCCCGACTGCGGCCGGCCGTGCTGCCAGGCTCGCAACATCGGAATAATCGTCATGCGAGGAAATGTGGAGGTTCGCAGGTTGGTGGGCTTCGAAACCGCCAACGACGGGACAGCCGTCAAGTTGTTCGCCGAGGACGTCGCCGGCCGCGAGATGGCCATCAACATGAAGATCGAGACGTTGACCGCGTTGCTCGTCACGTTACCGAAGATGGCGTCCAAGGTCATCAAGCGATGGCAGGGCGATCCCAGAACGCGGATAGCCTATCCGCTGACCGACTTCCGCATGGAGCTGAGCCAGGACGGCCGCCGAATCCTCACGTTCGGGACGCAGGAAGGCTTCACGATCTCGTTCAGCCTTGGCGAACAGTTGTCGGAAAAAATGGGCCACGCCCATCTGAAGAGTGACGGCTAGGGAGCGAAAACCGACCAGCCGGCGATCGCTTTCCCGTCTTAGGATTTGGTAGTCTTGTAGGCATCGAGCGCAACGACCCGATCATCGACGGCGGGCGATGCGACGGAGAACTGGTGGGCCATTGCCTCGCGACCCGTAGGATCGAGCCTAGTTCTGTTCGAGACCGTGATGTCGATCGCAACGATGGCATTCGGGTCTTCCGCCGGATCCGCGATCCGGGCCTCATCGGCGCTACGGATGACCAGCCGCTCACCCTTAGGATCGGCTAGAGCCAGCAGACTGAGGCGCCGAAGCCCGACGCGCGCCAACGGCCAGTGTTCGATCAGAGCGGACCACTTTCCGTTGTCCTTCAAGATGCCGTTAAGAACGCCTTGGGAAATCGGATCGTCGGGAGCCAGGGCTCCGAGGCTGCCGATCACGTCCAACACATGTGGTCCGGACGGCAGCTCGACCATCAGACCCGTCTTGCCCCCATCGAATCGCACCAGCTTCATGTTTCCCTCCGCAACGGACCGTGACGGTCAGACCATAGTCGGCGGCGGGAGATCAGAACTTCGGTTCTTATCTTCAAACCGAAATCGGCGCGACCGCATGTCGCCGCCGGACGGTTTGAGGACATCAAACGGAGTGCGTATCGGGGCCGCGAGTCTAGCTTGCGCGACCATGTGTCTACCGTTTCCGACAGTGGGACCGGAGGATGTTTCGAAATGCGAGGAACAGGGTCATGGACAGCCGGATCGGTCTCGAAGCGAGCTCGAGCTACGAAAACGAATATTTCCAGTTCATTTCGATGAAGGGAAAGCTCGGCATGGTTCTCGCCGCTGTCAGTCCGCGCGGCCTCTCGGCGTTGCTGCTCGGTGACGATCGAGAAGAGCTCGAGCGGGATCTTCGGCGCGAGTTCCCCGATGAGCAGCCGGTCAGCGGCGGTTACGGGCTTGAAGGCATCGGTTCGAGCATCGTCAGCTTTACCGAAGATCCCCGCATCGGCGTTAGTCTGCCGCTGGACATGAGGGGCACGGCCTTTCAGAAGCGCGTCTGGGAAGAACTTCGATCCATCCCTCCCGGCGAACAGCGCACCTATTCCGAAGTCGCGGGGCGGATAGGCATACCCGGCGATTCGTTCGCCATCGCTCAGACGTGCCTCGCCAATCGAATTGCGATTGCAATTCCATGTCATCGGGTCATCGCGGACGACGGCGAAATCGGCGTCTACCGGTGGGGGCGCGAGCGCAAGCGCGCCCTTCTACGCGCCGAGGCCAACGCGCAGTTCGGCTCGAAATGCCCTCACTACGCGTTTCGGGACTGAACGCGCGACGAGCGCGCGCACCGAGTTGAAGTTTCGGCGTGACCGCTAGTTGACGCGCGAAGCTGGAAACGACGGCAGCTCGATCGACGTTCCGTCAGGATCGGTCAGGAAGAGTGGCGGCGAGCCGGACGACGGCGCTGGCGGACCTTCGAACACGAAACATACCCGCTGCGGATCGGGCAGCTTTATGGGTCGTCCGGAGGCGAGCAACATCACTCCGATCCCATTTCGACCCATCACGACGACCTGGCTGTCCGATCTTGCGACGGCATTCCAATTCTCTTCGACGGCAAGGCCGATATTCCTGTGGTACCAATGAATGGATTTCTCCATGTCGGATACGAACACCACCACGTTGGGTGTCGTTGGAGCAGCCGTCATGCACGGACCCAATTCGGCCTCGACACTTTGGACCGATAGGCACCCGAGCACGACGATCACAGCGCCCCAGATAGGCCGCAACGCACGTCGGCTCATGTTTCATTCTCTTTCATATGGATCGGTGCGCCAGCGTCGATCCGATGTCCGACGGGATCACTCCGTTTTTTGCCTTTGAATTGATCGTCGGCGCAGCGCGCCCTCCATTCACCATCCGGGATAGAGCAGCAGCCGCCCCCAACTCGCGAGCGCGCCTCGTCGACGCATTTCCTCGATCGCGTCGGCCGCATGCCACGTGCATGGAACGCGGCGAAGCCAGCAGTTGTCCTTCTTCCCCCGATAGAGCCAGATTATCGAAGCCGCGAGCATCTGCTGGGCCGGCGTCATCGCGCGGTAGTCGGCTCGCCAGCGTTCCATGCCGGTCGGATCGACCGCGTCGGCGTAGTAGTCGTACCCGCGAGGGCGAATGGTGTGATGATGTCTTCCGGGGCCATCGCTTGCGAACAGCGGCGCAAGCGCAAACCGCTCTATCGAAGCGCGAAGATGATCGTAGAACGGTGCCAGGCCGAAGAAGTTGGGCCTCCACGGCATCGCGTCCGTAAAGTCCGCGAAAACCGCAGCTTCCGCGTCGGTCATATCGAGCCGGGCTAGAACCAGTTGCGTCAGCCGATAGTCGGGGAATCGCTCCTTGGCGCGAGCGCTATCGAACGCGGAAAGTGCGAGCAGTGGCAGAACGATGCGATCGTTCGGTCGGTTGAAATTGTCCAGCTCCATCGAGCTCGGCTTGTCGCACATCGGTTCGTCTTGTCGTTCGTGGAGAGACTAGGTGGGGTCCGGACTAGACGGGCTGCCCGACGCCCTCACTCCGATTTCTGCCGTCGAATCGCGAAATCGTCGCATCAGGCGAGGCGCGTCATCGTGGTGTCGGCCATAAGAAAGACTTCGCCGGTAACGAACCGCAGCTCGAGGTCGCCGTCATCGCGCGCGTGCCATTCCGCGTATCCGTCGTTCACGAACTGGCTCAAGTACATCATGACCAGCGATTTCGCCGGATCGTCGCTGAAGCGCGCCACGACATCATCCACGCTCGCCAGGGTGCCGCAGGCCTCATTTCGCCCTATCTTGCCGTTGACCCCGCCGATACGGAACATCGTCTGGAACTTCCTTGAGATGGGCCCCTGATGTGGGGATTACCCGGCAATTTGTGCGAGAGCATCCATTATGCGGCCGAATTGCCGACTTCACCCTATGTCAAGCATGCATACCTGTTTGCGGCACTCCGGATATCATCTTCAAATTCCTGAAGTCGCAACCGGATTATAAAGCTTGCGGAAGGTTAGATTGATGCGCATTCGGCCCAAGGTCGGATGCAAGCTCTCCTTCAGTTCCACTACGCCATGGTAGCAAAGACGCGCGGGCCCGCCCCACACCGCGACGTCGCCATGGCGCAGTGCATACCTTCGGACGGGATCTTTTCGCCTCAGGCCACCGAACTGGAACGTCGCTGGAAGCCGAGGGAAACGGATACGATCGGTCTTTCGAAGTCCCTCTCGTTCTTGTCCTGGTGCAACGACAGGCGGGCGCCCGGTTCGTATCGGTTGATCAAACAGGCGTCGGGCATAAAGCCACGGTAGCCCGCGGCTTCCGCCGCTGCGGTGGCCAGCCTACGGAAGCTTTCGGGCATGGGCGGCCACCGCTCGCCGCTTTCGGGATCCAGAGCGTCGTAACGATATCCGCTGCGGTCGGTGACCCAACCGGCCGCGCCGCAGTTGGTCATCGCAACTGACATCACGAACCCGCCGGGCGTCACCATATGCCGAAACGGCGAGCGGGCCGTGATGGCATCGAGGCCGATCAGAACGTTGCGTTCGAAAGCAAGGGCGGCGCCGCGCAACAGATACGCTCCCTCGGCGATGGTTGCCTGCGGCCGCTCTGAAGGGTCTATGGCATCGAACGGGTCATTCATCGGGTGTCATCGACGCTTTGGTCCGACTTGCTTCGATTCTGCCGGCCGTTTCGAATCCGCGTCTCGATCGCGTGGGATGCGCCAGAGATACCAGGCCGCAACGGTGCGGTGCGGCGCCCACTCCTTGCCGATTTCGCGGAGCTTGTTGGGTTTCGGAAGTTCGGCCAGGTTCTTGAGTTTGCGGTAGCCGTCGCGTACGCCGAAATCGTCGACAGGCAGGATGTCCATGCGCTCCAGCGAGTACATGAGCAGCATTTCGACGGTCCACCTCCCGATTCCCTTGATCTTCGTGATGCGCTCGACGAGCTCCTCGTCCTCCATTCCGACGGCGTCGCCTCGCGTCGGCACCAGTCCCGACAGCGCGCCGTGGGCGATCGCCTTGATCGTGGCGATCTTGGCCGCCGAGAAGCCGCAGGCGCGCAGCGCGTCGAAGTCGCTACGGAGGATGTTCTCCGGGGTCGGGAACGCGACGTCCGGATGCAGCGCCTTGAGCCGACCGATCATCGCGTCGCCCGCTTTGGCGGTGAGTTGCTGATATCCGATCGCCCGGACCAGCGCCTCATAGGGTTCGCGCGCGGCCTTGGGATCGTGGCGACACGGGCCGACCCGGGCGACCAGGTCGGCCCAGTCGGGATCGATCTTCCGGAGAAAGGCGACCGATTTGCTGTAGCGCGCGAAGGTGGCCATTGGTGCAGGGACGAGTGCTTTCGGGCGGTAGATAGTATTCTCGCCGATTTCGACGAGGTAGCGGGCCATCGAAACGATCAGCCCGCTGCGGCCGCGGTCTTGCGGGATTCTCGATCAAGCAGGACGCGCTTCCGCTCGACCCCCCAAGCGTATCCGGAGAGCGAGCCGTCGTCCCTTACGACCCGATGGCAGGGAATCGCCACGGCAAGCTTGTTGGCCGCGCATGCGCTGGCGATGGCACGGGCCGCTTTGGGTGCCCCGATCCGCCTGGCGACTTCCGCATAGGACACGGTCTGGCCAACGGGAATCTCCTGCAATGCCTGCCACACACGCTGCTGAAAGGCCGTTCCCCGGATATCCAAAGGAAGGCCGAGCCCGATCGCCGGCGCTTCGATGAAACCCACGACGCGCGCCACCAGCGCCTCATAGTTGGGATCGGCGCCGGCCAGCTCAGCCTTCGGGAAGCGATCTTGGAGATCGTGAACGAGTTTGTTCGGATCGTCGCCCAACAGGATGGCAGCGACGCCTTTTTCGCTCGAGGCGACCAGGATCGAGCCGAGCGACGTCTCGCCGACCGCGAAGCGAATTCTCTCGTTGACGCCACCCTCGCGATAACGGCTCGGCGTCATTCCCAGCATGTCGGTCGACTTGGCGTAGAAGCGGCCACTCGAATTGAAGCCGGCGTCGTACATGGCCCCGGTCACGCTGCTTCCCGTCTCAAGACACTGACGCACTTTTGCGGCCTGATGCGCCGCCGCGTAGTCCTTCGGCGTTAGTCCGGTGACGGCCTTGAAAACGCGGTGGAAATAGCTGGAGCTTCGCCCGACCTTGCCCGCAAGCTCGTCGAGCGAGGGTGGCTCCTCGTTCTCCTCGATGAGACGGCAGGCCTTGGCGACGAGCTTCGCGTTTTCGTCGTCGAGCGAAAGTCCGTCGGGATGGCACCGCTTGCATGAACGGAAGCCAGTGGCCTTGGCCGACGCCAGCGTGTCGTGTAGCGCGACGTTCTTGGGATTTGCGGTGCGAGAGGGGCACGACGGGCGGCAATAGACCCCCGTCGTCGTCACGGAATACCAGAATTGACCGTCGGCGGTCTTGTCTCGCGCCAAGACGCGCGCCCAGCGCGGGTCGTCGGCAACGCCAATCAATTTCAATTTGCTTTTGTCTGCGGTCATCACGGTTTCTCTCGGCTTCATCGGGTCGGTGGTGTGGGTCAATTTGCGGAATGGCGCCGAGATCGCTCTCCGATCCTTGCTTTCAAATCCGGACCCGCCGCCAGCTCCGGGACATTGGCGCTCAACGAGAGCGCCTAGCCACCCGATTTCCGAACAATCGAAGACAGGCCCGCCAAGGGTCGTCGCCCTGCATTTCCGGAGCGAGCTCATGCGATCTCAGTTTCCCAAAATCTGGAAGCAGGAATCGGAGTGTGCGCGGCCGACCTCGAATGTAGGTCGACGCTGTCTCCGTCACGGGCGGTCGGAGCGGATTTAATGGGGACGCCCGACGAGCATCGATATGAAAGCGGCAACCGCGGACACGACCACGGCGAATCGGAGATCGTTCGCATTCTCAACCGACGTCAAGCCTCCGGTAGTTACCCGGTCTCTGCTGCAGGTCGGCGGCATGGCGGAGATCTACCTGAGGGACGCGCCGTACCTGCGGCTTCTGAGCGAGGAAGAACGCGAAGCCTCCCTCGACGCGATGTTGAGGGCGAAGCCCGAAGGCAGCGTATGGATCTTCGGCTACGGTTCGTTGATCTGGAATCCGGCGGTCAAATTCGTCGAACGACGCCTCGCAAAGGTCGAGGGATGGCATCGCTC